>CAKOHL010000040.1 GCA_934085635.1 uncultured Bacilli bacterium
TTATTTACTGTAGCAGTTAAAACATCAAACTCCATATTTGCAACACTTTCTTTTGTCACATCAGCAAATTTATACTCTAATCCATCTAAATTTGACAATTGCTTTTTAAGTTGATTTAAATAATATTCAGTTGTAACTTTCATAAATGGTTTTTCTGTCATAATAAGTACATTGTCTCCAGTATTTGGATTATTAGCCATTACATAATATACACTGGTTAACTTAGCAACTTTTTTAATTAATTCCTCCTCATCACTAAGCACTTCTATTCCAATATCCATAGCTTCTGCAATCTCTTCATCACTTGAATATACCCAATTATCAGGAAGTTTAAATTTTAAACCTAAAAACTCATTATCATAAACATTATCATTCCATTTACCCATTGAAAACTCTTTAGCAGAACTATCACTTTTGTTTTCTACCTTATCACCCTCATCAGGTGTAACTTCTTTTTCTTTCTCACACCCAGGTAGCAATACTAACGCACTTGATATAATTAAAATAATACTAATTCTTTTTAAAATATTTTTCATTTCCATCACTTTCCCTATTCAAATATATTTATTTTCGAAATATTCTTATCATCTTCTACATCTATAAAAAGATACTTAAAATTACATTATAAAACTTATCTTTCCCTTTAACATACCTCCAATACTATATTTTTTATAACACTTGTCTACCTAAATTATAGCAAAAAAAAGAAGGTAATTAAACCCTCATCTAAACAAATTATTTCCATTCGTGCCAAAAATCAATAAGTAAATTACATAATAAATCAATCAAAAATCCATAAACTCTCCTAATCCGTTATAACTTCATCCACTTTAACATCATAACAATCATTAAAATCTAAATCAACTAAACATTCCTTGTAACAAATGCCAATCTTATAAACATTATGTTCATTATAAAATCTATCATAAAATCCTTTTCCATATCCAACTCTATACCCAGATTTTGAAAAACAAATACCAGGAGTAATACTAGTGCACTCACTAAAATTTAAAACCTCATCACAAGTAGTAGGTTCCAAAACACCAAAGTATCCCTTCTCTAAATCATCAAAACTATTAATAAAATAAAATCTCATCTCTCCATTAACAATCTTAGGTACAGCAACTCTTTTACTTTTAAGTAGATGGTCAATTAAACCAAAAGTATCAACTTCATCACTAAGAGAAACATATATAAGTACTACTTTTGATGAAACAACTTTATCATTACTAATAACCTTATCAAAAATAGCTTTATCCTTTAAACTCTTATCCTGAATATTTCTTCTAATTATTTTATACTTACTTCTTAACTCTTCCTTCATAGCTTTTTAATCTTTATACCTAGTACTCCATACTTACTTTGCTCATCAGAGCTATAATATTCAAGCATATCTCTGTAGTCTGCCACATCTGTTTCATTATATCCCATAGATACTTTATCAAAATGCTTATAAAGTTCCTCAAAACTATCATAAGGATGCAAATTTTCCACAAGAACTTCTAATTTCTCTAAAGTATTAATATTAGTAAAACAAATAACATCTCCAACATTCAAAAGTCTTCTCTTCTCATCATTAAGCCTAAGTTCAACAGTTTTAGTCCCATTTTTTATCTTAATAAAAGGCTCATTATTTAATTTCATTTCGTGTTTCATTATTTATCTCCATCACATCTTTTCTTCTTTCTTACTCAAAGAATTTATACTAATTCCATTCAAATATAGGATGTTCTTTATCCACAAATCCACTTACAACTTCTAAGTTCTCACTCTTCAAAAAACTTACAAGTTCCTCTTTAAGAGCCTCAACTTTATCTTTATTAGACATAAACCCATCTATAGGAATAAACAAATTAGTGCTCTCTAGAGTAAGTTTACTCTTCTCTCCTTGTCTCCAAGTCCATCTTCTAGTCTTCACTTCATTACCAGAAACATACACAAACTCACCCTCATCAGGCACCTCTACTTCTTCACTACCAAAAGGCACGAAAGTATCATTAGAATTTGCACATCTAATCTCAATATCTCCCTTAAAATTATCAATATCGTGAGCACCAATAGGCAAAGTATATTTTAAACTTAAACTATTACACAAATCAACAATACTATTAATTCTAGGAATATCGTGTCCCTTACTAATTCTAGTCATCAAAGCTTCAATTGAACACATATACTTATTAGGATTAATACCAAGTTCTAAAAAAGCATTTCTATAAGGAATAATAAGATCACTTTCTTTAACCTTAACACCTAAAAACTCACTCTTACACTTATCTAAATTCTTATCAAACTCTTCATCAATAAAGCTATAACTTTTAGTATTATCAAACCCTTTAACAACAATAACACCAAAATAAGCATCACTTACTTTATCAAAAAAATCTTTACTAACAATAAATTTCATTACAAAACACTTCCTTACTTAACTTTACCGAATCTTTTAAAAGGAAACAAAACTAAATCAACTTTACCCTTAATATCACTTTCTTTAACCGGTCCGATTGACCTAGAGTCCTTGCTTATATTTCTATTATCACCTAAAACTATATATTCTCCGTTTCCACTAGCTAACTCAAAATCACCAGTATACTGAAACTTAAAAGGCACCAGTGCTTCTTCATCATCAATATAAAGTACATTATCCTTATAAGTAACCTTTTCTCCAGGTAAACCAATTACTCTTTTAATAATAGTACTATCATTATATTTAACAACCACAATATCATATCTATTAATCCCAATCTTTAAACCTATCTTATTAATAATTACTAAATCCTTATCAAATAAAGTTTCTTCCATACTACTTCCATTAACAAGTCCTGGTGTAACAATATAAGTTCTAAGTAAAATAACAACAATAACAATAATAATATAAGGTAAAAATTCTTTAAACTTTGCCATAATACCTCCTTAGATTCATACTCTAAGTATAATGCTATAAAATAATTTAGTCAACAAAAAAAGAGAGTTAGTTTCTCTCTTTAATTTTAAAGCTACCTTTAATATTCTTTAAGAAATTTAATTTAGCTCTTCTAACTTTACCTTTTTTAACTACTGTAATCTTTTCGATTAAAGGACTATTAACTGGGAATACTCTGTTAATACCAACATTACCAGATTTCTTTCTAACTGTAAATGTTTCACTAACACTTCCACCTTTTTTAGCAGTTACAACACCTTCATAGGCTTGTATTCTCTCTCTTTTACCTTCTTTAATCTTAACATCAACTCTAACAGTATCTCCTACACGAAATTCAGGTACGTTAGGATTAATTTGTTTCTTATTAATCTTATCGATTAAATTCATAAAACATCTTCCTTTCTTATTGCTTTAATTTAATCATACATATACTTGCAGCGGATTAAGCACATATAATATACAACATTTTCATTGTTTTTGCAAGGTTTTCACGTAAATTTCTCTAATTAGCAACATCTTCTAATTTAACACTAACAAGTTTACTTACACCACTTTCTTGCATTGTAATACCATAAAGTAAATCTACATACTCCATTGTCTTCTTCTTATGGGTAATAATAAGTAACTGGGTTTTACCTTTATAATGATTGATATACTCTCCAAACTTTTCAACATTCACTTCATCAAGAGCGCTTTCCACCTCATCAAGAATAACAAACGGTACATTCTTTAAATTCATAATAGCAAAAAGTAAACTAATCGCAGTAAGAGTTTTCTCTCCACCACTAAGTAAACTTAAAACTCCCGGTTTCTTACCTGGTGGATTAGCGATAATCTCTATACCAGTCTCAAGCATATTAGTAGGATCTGTAAGCTCAAGATAAGCACTTCCTCCACCAAAAAGTTCCTTAAACACTTTCATAAACTCAGTATTAACCTTCTTAAATGTAGTAGCAAACTTATCAATCATAATATCATCCATATCATTAATAATCTTAAGTAAATTCTGTTCACTACAAACAAGATCATCTTTCTGAGCACTTAAAAATTCATATCTCTTACTAACTCTATCATACTCATCTATACTAGATAAATTAACCTCTCCAAGACTCTTAAGAACCCTCTTAATCTCAGCAATCTCTACTCTTGCTTCATCAATATCTATATCAAGTTCATAATTATTTCTAGCCCTTTCATAAGTTAAATTATACTCCTCACTAAGCCTATTAAGCAAATTATCTAAAGTAACAGAAAGCTTAGCCTCTTTAACATTTAAACTATTAAGCTTCTCATTATCACTTCTATTCTTAGCCTCATACTTTCTATTAGTCTCTTCCTTAAACTCAAGCTCACTAATAACTTCTTTTCTCTCTCTTTCCTTATAAGAAATAGTTTGTTCAAGAGCATTCTTACTATCTAAAAGAACATAATATTCATTTAAAATATTCTTAAGTTCATCCTCTTCATCACTAGAACCCAAAGACATAATTTCACTTTCTACAGACTCAACCCTATTCATAACTTCTTCTAACTTACTTTGAAGACTATTAACTTTCTCTTCAGCATTCATAACATCTAAATTAGCATTATAAATCATTTCAGTATATTCATTAATCTTAGAATTTATCTCTTTTAATTCTTCTTCCTTACTATTAAGTTCACTATATATAACATTAATCTCACTAGAAAGTTTATCCACCTCTGTCTTATCATTAAATTGACTATTATTACTCTTACTACCACCAGTTAAAGAACCACCAACGTGAATAACTTCCCCATCAATTGTAACAACTCTATACCTAGAATTAATCTTCTTACTAATATTAAGTGCATTATCTATATTATCACACACGATTATATTACCAAGCTGATTCATAACTATATTAGAATACTCTTCATCATATAAAGCTAGTTTACTAGCAACATCTATAAATCCAGGCATCTTACTAATAGCATTCAAACTCTCACTATCAACATACTTAGGCTTAATCAAATTCATTGGAAAAAATGTACATCTTCCCTTATTATTTCTCTTCAAATAAAGAATAGCATTTTTAGCAGAAAAATCATTATCAGTAACTATATAATTTAAAGAAGACGCTAGTATCGCCCCAATAGCGGTCTTATACCTATCATCAGAATTAATAATATTACCAATAGTATCTTTAATACCCTTTAAAGTAGGATTATTAAGAACACTCTTAACTGCATAAGGTACCTTAGACATATTCTCTATATTATAAACTAAAATATCTCTCTTATTAGTAAGCTCAAGTTTCTTTCTGCTAGCCTCACTTATCTCGCTATTAAGTTTTAAACTAGATGCCCTAAAAGCTAAAAGATCATTATTTAAAGAAGTATATCTTTCCTTATTATTAGAATAAATTCTCTTACTCTCAGTAACCTCTAAATTAAGATTATTAACCTGATTACTTAAAGATAACTTCTCTTCCTCTAAAACACTTACTCTCTTCTTAACTTCATCACTTTCTTTATCATACTTATTTCTCTCTTTAACAAGTTCTTTCTTAGAATTAAGCTCATTTAACTCTTCAGTCTTAACTAAAAGATCCCTCTGCATATTGGAAATCTCTTCATCCAAACTACTTCTCTTAACCTTTAACTCTTCTATCAAAGTTTTCTCTTTAGAATCCTTACCACTTTCCATAGCAAGTCTAAGTTCTAAACTATCTTTTTCCTCTTTAACTAAATTATACTCATCATTATATTTAGAAATATCACTTGCCAAAACACTAACTTCAATACTTTCAAGTCTAGACTTATTTTCCTTAAACACTTTTGCCTTAGAAGCTTGTTCTTTTAAAGGTTCTACTTGAAGAGATAACTCATTAATAATCATATTAACTCTCTCTATATTTTCATTAGTCTTCTCAAGTTTCCTCAAAGTCTCTTCTTTTCTCTTCTTATACTTTAACACTGAAGCAGCCTCTTCTATAATAGTTCTCTTCTCAAGCGCACTGCCACCAAGTATCTCACTAATCTTCCCTTGAGGAATAATACTCAAACTCTCTTTAGAACTAAAAGAATCCATAAATAAATCAGTAATATCCTTAAGTCTAACTTTCTCTTTATTAATATAATACTCATTTTCTCCAGTTCTATAAACTATTCTCTTAATCTCTATCTCAGTATAATCAAGTGGTAAACTCTTATCAGAATTATCTAAAACAATCTCAACCTTAGCACTTCTAGCTGCTTCTCTAGAACTAGACCCATTAAAAATAACATCAGCCATCTTATTACTACCACGAAGAGTCTTAACTGATTGCTCTCCCATAACCCACTTAAGTGCATCAACTATATTACTCTTACCACTTCCATTGGGACCAACTATACCGGTAAAATTCCTGTTAAGCTCTAAATTAACACCACTTGCAAAACTCTTAAATCCATTTATCTTAATCTCTTTAATATACATACTTCCACCTATTTAAACACATTTCTTAATTGCTTCCTTAGCAGCCATTTGCTCAGCTTCCTTCTTACTTGCACCTTTCCCAGTACCAAAAATAATACCATCTACTACAGCATTAACAACAAAAAACTTCTTATGAGCAGGCCCACCTTCCTTAACAAGAACATAATCCACACTCTTCTTATCAGTTTGCACTCTCTCTTGTAAAGTACTCTTATAATCATTTAAAAAGTCTACATTCTTCTCAATATAAGGTACAATCAAATCATCAAAAAACTTAGTAACTGCGTGAAGCCCGAGCTCTAAATACATAACACCAATAACAGCCTCAAAAACATCAGCAATAACAGTCTTATTAGGAGCAGAAATACTATTACCCACCTTAATATAACTAGCTAAATTAATCTCCTTAGCATACTCAAAAAGAGCATTCTCACACACATAAAGACTTCTCTTCTTACTCATCTCTCCCTCAGTATACATATGACTCTTAAAAATATAATCACTACAAACAAGTTCCAAAACTGCATCCCCTAAAAACTCAAGTCTCTCATAAGAATTACAATTATGCTCATTTGCATAACTAGTATGAGTAAGTGCAGTACTAAGTAAAACACTATTATCCAAATTAACTCCAAACTTCTTAAGCTCTTCCATAACTATCTGTCCTTTCTAATTGCTAAAATTATCCTACTAACTTTTCTTAACGATACTATTATACCAACTTTACAATAATTTTTCTATCTATTATTTATTTTTATTATTTTTTTTAGTATAATTAAAACGAGAGATATGAAAAAGATATTAATAAAACTAATCACACTATACCAAAAAATGCCATTAAATACTCACGCCTCTTGCAGGTTCATACCTACTTGTAGTGAATATGCAAAAGAAGCAATAAATACTTATGGTGTAATAAAAGGTTCATATTTATCAATTAAAAGAATATTAAGGTGCCGTCCAGGAAAAGAAATAGAAATAGATATGGTACCAATTAAGGAGAAAACGAAATGAAAAAAATAATAATTATAATGCTAAGTCTATTACTAATAACAGGTTGCTTTGGAAACAATAAAGAAGTAAGTAAAACTGCTTACACAACATACTATCCTATAGAATATGCTACAAACTTTTTATACAGTAAATTTGCTAAAGTCAAAAGCATATATCCAAATGGAGTTAATCCAGAAAGTTATGAACTAACAGACAAACAAAAAGCAATATACTCTAAAGCTGATGCATTCATATATGCTGGAGTATCAAATGAAGTTAAACTTGCTGCTGACTTCATAAACACTAATGAAAACATAAACATAATAGATAGTACAAAAGGTGTAACATTTGCAAATGACATATCAGAACTTTGGCTTGACCCATCTAACTACCTAATGATAGCAAGAAACATAAAATCAACATTAATAGATTACACAGAAAGTGTATATGATGAAACCAAAATAGAAAAAGCTTACACTGACCTAAAAGTAAAAATAAGTGAAATAGACGTTGAACTAACAATGATGGGTAAAAATGCTTCAAGAAATAACATATTTGTAACAGATAACTCATTAAGCTTCCTAAGTAAATACAACCTTAATGTAATATCAGTAGACAAAAATAACGAAAGCAATAACAAAGCATATAATGATGTAAGAACATTAATAAATAAAGGCGACATAAAATATGCCTACACTATAAAAGGAAAAACACTAGATAGTGAAATAAGTACATTCATAGAAAATAACAAATTAGAAATAGTAGAAATAGATCCAATGTATACATTATCAGAAGAACAAAGAAAAGATGGATATGACTACATAAGCATAATGAATGACAACATAACAAAACTAAAAACAGAGTTATTTAGATAACCCTGTTTTTTATTTCTCTATACCAAGATACTCATATGTCTTATCAGTAACTTGTCTACCTCTTATAGTCCTCTTAATAAATCCCTCTTGAAGTAAAAATGGTTCAATAACATCCTCAATAGTAGTAACCTCTTCTCCAATAGAAGCAGCAATACTCTCTATACCTACAGGACCACCATTAAACTTATTAATAAGACTTTCTAAATACTCAATATCTGTATTATCAAGACCATACTCATCTACCTTAAGTCTAGTAAGACTCTCATTAGTAACATCCTTATTAATAACATCAAGCCCCTTAACAAGAGCAAAATCACTAACCCTCTTTAAAAGTCTATTAGCAATTCTAGGAGTCTTTCTACTTCTCTTAGCAATAACATTAGCGGCTTCTTCATCAATACTTAAATCAAGCACCCTAGCACTTCTCTTAACTATCTCAGTAAGTTCTTCATCACTATAATACTCAAGCTTACAAGTAATACCAAACCTATCTCTTAAAGGACTAGACAAATCACCAGCACGAGTAGTTGCACCAACCAAAGTAAAAGGTGGTAAATCTATCTTAATATTTCTACTATTACCATCAGTACCAACTATAATATCAAGCTTAAAATCCTCCATAGCAGAATAAAGAATCTCCTCAATATACTTAGGAATCCTATGAATCTCATCAATAAATAAAACATCATAAGGTTCTAAACTACTCAAAATAGCTGCTAAATCTCCACTCTTCTCAATAGTCGGACCACTAGCAGTCTTGATATTACTACCAAGTTCATTAGCAATAATATGACTAAGAGTAGTCTTTCCTAATCCTGGAGGCCCATATAAAAGAACGTGATCTAAACTCACTCCTCTTAACTTAGCCGCCTTAACAAAAACTTTAATATTCTCCTTAACATCAGTCTGTCCAATATACTCATCAAATGCTTGTGGTCTAATAGTCTTCTCAAAACTATCCCCCTCTTGATACTCACTCTTTAATTCACTATTCATAACACACCTCCACTACTTCAAAAGTAACTTTAACGCTTCCTTAATCTGACTCTCAATAGAAAGAGAACCATCAACATCTTTAACAACTCTATTAATATCAGGTCTCTTATACCCAAGACTCAAAAGAACCTCAATAAGCTCATCATTCACGCCACTAGAACTATTCTCCTTAGAAACTAACTTACCTTTTAGATCAAGAATAATCTGCCTAGCAAGCTTCTCTCCAACCTTAGGAAACTTCTCCAAATAAAGCACATTCTCTCTTTCAATCGCGTCCGTTAAGCCTTCTACTGTACTACCAGCCAAAATAGGAAGAGCTATCTTAGGACCAAGTCCCTTAACATTAATAAGTTTCAAAAAAATATTTCTCTCTTCCTTAGACTTAAACCCATACAAAGAATACTCATCTTCCTTAATCTGATTATGCAAATAAACCTTAACCTCTTCATCTAACCTAAAAGAATAAGGATTAGGCACAAAAACCTTAAAACCAATTCCTGAAGTACTAATACAAACATAATTAACTTCTATATCTATAACTTTACCTTCAATAACATCAAACATACATTACCTCCGCATATAATCATTATAAAACAAAAGAACCAACATAACAAGATGTCAGTTCTCATTTATCATTTTTTAT
>CAKOHL010000041.1 GCA_934085635.1 uncultured Bacilli bacterium
ATAACTGTTTCATTATTTCTTAAAATCAATTTATCTACAACAAATAACTTTCCATTATCATCTCTAAATTCAAAAGGGACCAACGTACTTTTGTAAATATGTCCATCTCCAAATGTCATAACATTCCCTTTATCATTAATATATACTCTATAAAAAACATCATTATCATTAAGGAATGCTTTTACTAGTTTATAACTTTCATAATCTGTTATATCAGTTAAATCTAAAGTTAAAGCCTTATTATCTTCTGTAACCATATAAAGCAAATAATAGCTGTAAGTATGAGTTATTCCACTGACATATTTTATTTTTTTACCTTTAGTATCAATTTTAGTTACAGTATCTTGATAATATATATATAAATAAACATTATCATTTTTATCTACAAAAACAGCCCTATTAGTTCCAAGATAATCAGATCTAAAATCATAACTAAAACTATCTTTTATTTCACTATACTTAGGTAAATCCAGTTTCTTTATATTTGTTGTTACATAATCATAAGCATACATTATATCATCTTCATAACAAATATTACTATACTTATAAAGCAATAATTCATTCTTCTCATTTTTTAAAACACTACATTTTTGAATAGAATTCTCAGATTTATTTTTACCAATATTTTCAATAAGTCTATTTAATTCCAAATTATTACCAAAAACTATTTTATCTTCACACTTTTCAAAATCAACAACCACATCAGAAATAACAATCTTCTTATCCTCGTCATCAGGTTTAATATCATTATCAGTAGTGTTATCCTTTCCTTTATCTGGTTGTTCAGTCTTATTATCATTCTTGTCTAGAATAACATACTTAGTAACTAATCCAACTGACCCTGCAAAAAGTAAAACACCAATTACTCCGATTAAATATTTTTTCATAAAATCCTCTCTCCTTAATTACATTCTATCATATAAATTAATTAGTAAATTCCTCGGATGTATTATCAGTGTAAACTATTGTAAACTTGTTTACAGTTTTAGTACTGCAGTAATTCACTTCATTTAATACATTAGCTTTACTTGCATTCTCATCGTATGTTACATCAGTACTTTTTATAGTTTTATCTTTATATAACTTTACTGAACCAGCACTTATATCATAAGTATAAAGTTTGTTATCCATAATAAACATTAAACTATTCTTTCTGATAATAAGATTAGTTGCAGTAACTAATTTATCATTTATTTTAATTTCCTTAGGTTCTGTTATACCAAATAACTGATTCTTTTCATCATAAACCATTACATTATTTTTATCATTCATATAAACAGTAGTAAGTATAGTCTTATCATTTTTAAACATACCATAATTTTTATATGTTTCATAATTAGTTATATCATTAAGTCCTAGAGTAAGTGCTTTACCATCAAAAGTTACCATTATAAATGTATATAATTTTTCAGTATCAGATTTAGAAAAACTTACTCCAGTTAAATATTTAATTTTATTATCTTTCACATCTATTTTAGTAACAGTTTTAGTAGCACTATTAAGTAAATATACTCCATTATTCTTATCCAAAAATAATGCATATAATGTTTTATCTCCCTCAACATTGGAAAAATTATAACTATTTTTTATGTCTGTATATTTAGGTAAATCTAATTTAATTAGTTCATTATTCTCTAATTTATATATATCATCATTTGTATAACATATATCACTATATATATGACTTAGTATATTACTATCAACTACACTTGTAATCATATCACATTTTACTATAATTTTATCTGATTCTTTCTTTTGTATATTATCAATAAAACGATTTAATTCCATATTTGTAGTAACATCAAATTTAGATTCACAAGTATTAAAATTAATCACAGTAGCTTGAGTTGTAGGTTTTTCAGTACTTCCATTACTTTTACATTCACCACATTTAGTTTTGTATGTCACCCCAGCAACTCCACTCATTAATAAAATTACTATAAATACAGATATTATTTTCTTCATATCACACTCTCCTATAAGTTAGCTATACTTTCAAGCGCCAACTTTATCATATCATTAAAACCTTTTTCTCTTTCTTCACTACTTAAACTAGTCTTTGTTACAAATGAATCACTAATAGTTAAAATTGCACTAGCTCTTCTATTAAAATATATACTATTAGTAAATAAACTATATGTTTCCATTTCAACACATTTAACATTATATTTATCTATTAAATCTTTAACATTTAAATCGAGTTCATAAAAACTTTCAGCACAATAAGTATTACCTAAAGTCACATTTAACCCAAGCGTTTTACTAGTAAGCATTATTTTTTCATTAAGTATACTATTTGAAGGTAATACCTCTTTATTTTCTCCTTCAATTTTATAACTACTTTTAGAATAGCACTCATTAACTAAAAGAATATCTTTTACATTTAAGTCCTCAGTATAACTTCCAGCACTTCCAACTCTTATTATATTTTGTACATTATAATATTTAAATAATTCATAACTATATATTCCCATTGAAGGAATACCCATTCCACTTGAGAATATTGTTACTTTAACTCCATTATAGTAACCAGTAAAAGCGAGTTCTCCTCTTACAGTATTAACAAGTTTAGCATCAGTTAAGAAGTTTTCAGCAATATATTTAGCACGATTAGGGTCTCCTGGCATTATGACATTAGGCGCAATGTCTTCTAGTTTTGCTTCTATATGTGGTGTCATTCTTCTTCTCCACCTTCCTTACTAGCACCCATTTTAAATAATACTTCTCTAGGCTTACTACCATTTTGAGGTCCAATTATACCTCTTTCTTCAAGTAAATCAATTATTCTAGCAGCACGATTATATCCAAGTCTATATTTTCTTTGTATTAAACTTGCACTTATCTTACCAGTTCTAACTGCAAACTCAACTATTTCATTATATAGTGGATCATCATCGTCCAACTTACTAGCACCTTCAAGTTCTTTCTTTTCTTCATCAGGACTCTTTTCTAAATTAACCATAGATTCATCATACTTTGGTTCTCCACTTCTTCTTACAAATTCAACTACTCTTTCTATTTCTTCATCACTTACAAAAGATCCTTGAATTCTTATTGGACTAGGTTCTCCTGGAGGTAAGAAAAGCATATCTCCTTTACCTAAAAGTTTTTCAGCTCCACCCATATCAAGTATAGTTCTAGAGTCTACAAATGATGAAACCATAAAGCTTATTCTTGTAGGTATATTAGATTTAATAAGTCCAGTTATGACATCTGTACTAGGTCTTTGAGTTGCTACAATTAAGTGTATTCCAGCAGCACGTGCTAACTGAGTGATTCTCATAATGCTTTCTTCTACTTCTTTACTTGCAACCATCATTAAATCAGCAAGTTCATCTATAATGACTAATATATAAGGTAATTTTTCTAACTCTGGCTTTCTAGATTTATTTTTTTCAACATATTCGTTATAACTAGTAATATTTCTAGTACCAGAATTAGCAAACAACTCATACCTGTCTTCCATAATCGAGCAAACTTTTTGAAGTGCTACACTTGCTTTTTTAGGATCAGTAACAACTGGTCTCATTAGATGTGGAACACCTTCATAACAATTAAGTTCAACTTTCTTAGGATCAACTAATATCATTTTAACTTCATTAGGTTTAGCTCGCATAAGTATTGATGTAATTATATTATTAATACAAACTGATTTACCACTTCCAGTTGCACCTGCAATTAACATATGTGGTGCTTTATTAATTTCAAAATATTGAATATTACCCATAATATCAAGTCCAAGTGGCGCTAAGAGTTTTGAAGAATCTAATTTTTTAGGAATACCTGCTAGTATATCTTTCATCTTAACTTCACTTGTTTTAGGATTAGGTATTTCTATACCAATTGTACTCTTTCCAGGAATAGGTGCTTGTATTCTTACATCTTTAGCAGCAAGTGCAAGAGCTATTTCTCTATTAATACTTAATATTTTATTTACTTTAGTACCAGCTTTTAATTCAATTTCATATTGTGTAACAGTAGGTCCTACGTGTACTTCTTTTACTTTACCAACAATACCAAAATCATTAAATACTTGCTCTAAAATCTTATTATTCTTAGTTATAAACTCTGTACTATCTATCTTACCTCTATTCTTACTACCAACAAGTAAATCAAGTGGTGGAAGAACATAATCTGCGTTTTCTTTAACTTTTTCTTCAGTATATCTAACTTCTTCTACATGAGTCATAGGAGCTTCTTTAGTAGTAATTTCATTTATATTAGTAATAACTACTTTATCATCTACTTCATTATTCTCTCTACTAATTAACTCTTCTTCTCCCTCTTTAGCCATTTCTGCTAAAGTCTTTTTCTTTTTCTTAAATGGTTTTAAAATTACATTAAAGATATCACTAAGTGTTATATTAAAACTCATAATTAGTCCAAATATAACAAGTATACCAACTACTATATAAGTACCAGTTATATCAAATAAAGAAACAAATAGAAAGGCAAGTAATGCCCCGATTATTCCTCCACCTGTATAAATAAGCATCTCTGGATTATCAAAAGTACTAACAATATTATTAATAGTATCTTTTATTATATTTACACCAGACACTTCATTAGCACTTATATATTTAATATGACTTAACATTAAAAGAGAAACTACAAGAATATATATACCAACAAGTCTACCTGTTATATAAGTAGGACTTTTTCTCTTTATAATTAAAATGATTCCAATAAGTAAGCACATTAAAAGAAATAGCCACCACCAAGTTCCAAATAAGAATACTCCAAAACTTTTAATGATTCTCCCAATAGGTCCAAATTTACCAAAACCTAAAACTCCTACTAGAATTAATCCTAATCCCTCAAGTTCCTTAGTATATGGAAATGACTCTTTTACTTCACTTGTTTGTTTTTTCTTTGCCATAACTTCCCTCTTTCTGCTATTTAGCCTTCATAAGCATTCATTAACTTTTTATGAATATTAGGTTCGACTATATTAAGAACATCTAAAGTAGTTTCTAGACTCTTCTTATATTGTCCATTTCTAAATAATGACTCTGCTTTTACAAGACCAACTTCTATCTCTTTATTAGAACTTCTATATCTATTTCCATACACAATAGCCATCTCAGCCATACTA
Organism: uncultured Bacilli bacterium; assembly: GCA_934085635.1. Lineage (GTDB taxonomy): Bacteria > Bacillota_I > Bacilli_A > RF39 > UBA660 > CAG-628. Next base: position 5,096 of record CAKOHL010000041.1, read on the forward strand.
GCTGATTTAGTAAGTTCATTACTTAAAGTATATAATTTAAGTACTAAATCTCTTCCGGTATCTACTCTAGTATTTAAATTACTTATAACTATAGGTTTCTTTTCAAGTTCTGATACTATATTACTAATACTATCTTTAGCTTCATTAAGTTCAATAAAATATGTCTTAGGTATAACAGGAAGTTTATAACTCTTAATTTTATCTTTAGCATCTTTAAGAATTCCTCTTATTTCAGTAAGTTGTTCACGCGCTCTTACTTCATCTTCCTTTAAACTACCTAAACTCTTAATCGCACTTTCAAGTTTATCTTCAGTTTTACTAATTCTAACACTTATTAGTTCACAATCTTTACTTAGTCTAGAGTATGGTGTAGATCTTGTTAAAGTTCTATCATTAACAAGTTTAAAACTATCTTTTTCTCCAGTTAACTCTTTACTAATACTATCAAGTGTACTAAGTTCTTCCTTTGTTAAAGCATAAGTTTCTTTAAGCATATCTACTTCTTCATAGATACTTCTAAGTACACTAGTAAGTCTAGATAACTTCTTACCTATACTATCTATTAACATTTCATATTCTTTCTTAGCAGTTCTTTCTTTATCAAAGTCATAATATAAACTTTCAAAATAATCAAGTATAGTCTTAAGTTCAAAAATACTATCCTCTAAGTTAAGCATTTTAAGTCTATCAAATATATCATTTAATTTCTTCTTAGTCTCTTCAATATTATAATCAAGATTCATATACTCAATATTATATCCATCTTTCTTCATCTTAGAAGCAACCATTTCAAGTTCATTTATCTTCTTAGGTATAATCATTTTACCCATAAGTATTACTGTAGGTGTTTCATCTATTACTATTTTAATATTGTTAATTAAATCATCTAATGCTTTTACTATTTTACCAACTTCATCATAATCATTTTGTTCCATTGATATTTCAAAAGCACTTAATAATTTATTGATATTCTCAAATTGGAGATTAACTCTTTCTTCCATACCTTTATAGTCATTCATATTACTTGTATATTTATTAACAACATTTCTAAATGTACTCTTAAGTTTAGTAACAGCACTTCTATTTCTCTCTTCACTATTAGTAATTTCTTTAACATCTTCTAGAAGTAACTCCATATCAGTTTTAACATAATATATATCTATCTCTGCTTTAGCAAGTTCATAGCTTGCTTCTTTAAATTTATTATTTTCTATAAGTTCAGAGCACACTAAAAGTTTATCAGTAAGTCTTGGAATATCTTCTTTCTCTATCTTATGATATCTCTTTTCCCACTTCTTATATGTTTCCATTAATTTATCATTATTAATAAGTGCTTTAACTTTCTCCATTTCAGTAAGTATACCACTTGATATAATAAGATTCTTAAGTGTCTCAAGTTTTGTCAATTCTTTTTCAAGCTTATTTCTATTCTTTTTCTGTATAGTAAATAAAGTTACACATATAAGTACAACTCCAATTATATAAAGAATTATTGCTCCAAGTATAATACCACTTTTACTCATACAATCAACCTACTCTCTTAATATATTTTATCACGAAAGAGTAAAATCTAAAAGAGAAAGTGAACAAAAAAGCATTTTTTTCATTATTTCTTAAATTAAAGTATTGCTTAATTTATTATTTAACATTTAAAAAGCACGGTAATTTATTTAAATAACTGTGCTTAAATTAATAATTTTACTTTGCATTATAAAGTTCTCTATTTTTTTGTTCAACTATTGAGCCATCTACACTATATAACGCTATGCCAGCAATATCAGGACAATCTTCTAAATACCTATTTAATAAATCATCTACTGATATAAATTTTGGAATTTCACAAAATTCATCTATAGGTTCATAAGGCGCAAATTCTTTCATAAATTCTTCTATTGTCTCAGCATACATTCCAATTTTATAACTACCATCTTTAAAAATATACACTATTCTATAACCAGTTTTTACGGTCACATAATTCATATCATATATTAATTCTTCCTTATAAACTTCACTATCATTAATTTTATTTACTTTTGGTCTAACAAGTTTATCTATACAATTTTGATTCACATCATATATTGCAACCCCTAAAGCTGTTTTATTTTTTTCTAGAAATTTTTCCAGCACATCTTTCACACTCACATACTGTTTATTATTTGTAAAAAAGTTAGCAAAATCTTCTAAGTTTTTTGCATACAAACCTTGAGGTACCTCATGATATTTTTCATAATAATATACAATTCTATATCCAGTAGTATAAATTACATTTGTTTTAAAACGACTTAATTCTTCTTTATTTATCTTCATAATAGCTCCCATCACTTAGTAAGTATAACATATTTTTGCTAGTTTTTTCATTATTTCTTAAGTTAGGGTTGATATTTTCACGTTTTTTTAGTATACTTAAATGCATGGAAGAAATGGCTACTTTATTTATTAAGTAACGTGTTTATTAAAGTTTAACTTTGTTAGTAACTAAAGCCATTAGTGAAAGCCCAGAATAAACACCCTATTTATGAGAATAAAGAAAAACCTTCTTTCAAATATTTCAAAAGGAGGCGTTTTATGTCAAGATACACAGGACCAGCTTTTAAAAAGTCAAGAAGACTTGGATTCAGTACTTTAGAAAGTGGTAAAGAACTTAGAAAAAGAACTTCTGCTCCAGGGCAACACGGAACTAGTAGAAAGAAACTAAGCGAATATGGAATCCAACTTGCTGAAAAGCAAAAAGTAAGAATTATGTATGGTCTTACTGAAAAACAATTTAAAAAGACTTTCCTTGCTGCTGGTAAGAAACAAGGTATTCATGGTACTAACTTATTAATTATGCTTGAAAGTAGACTTGATAACTTAGTATATCGTATGGGACTTGCTAAAACTAGAAGAAGTTCTAGACAAATAGTAAATCACGGACATATATTAGTTAATGGTAAGAGAGTTGATATTCCTTCATATCAAGTTAAACCAGGAGATGTAATAAGTGTTAAAGAAAGTTCTATGAACCATCCTGTTATTAATGAATGTTTAGAAGCTAAATTAAGTAACGTAAGTTATGTAACATTTGATCCTAAGAAAAAAGAAGGAACTTATGTTAGATATCCTGAAAGAGAAGAACTTAATGCTGATATTAATGAATCATTAATAGTTGAATACTACAATAGATAGTATATTAGCCCACTATATGTGGGCTTTTTGTTTGACATAATATATTTTATACTTTATAATATGAATTACTGAGGGGAGTTTAAAAATATGGAAAATGAAAAAATCAATGAACTAAATTCATTAGAAAAACAAAAAGAAGAATATCAAAAAGAATTAACTGAATTAAAAAAGGAATACGATAAAATAATTCAAAAACATAAATTAAATTTATCAAAAGTTTTACTAGAACAAAATAGAGTTACTGAATCACATAATGGTGTGTGCGCTATTATTGGGATAATACTAAATTTAATTGGTATAGCAGTTTTAATTAAACTAATATTATCACCAATTGGTACTGCAAAAACATTATTTGTACTTGCTTCATTAGGACTTATCAAAGGGAGTGTTGGTTACCTAGTAAGTAAAGTATTTAAAAATGACCAAGTTAAATTTGATAATCAAAAAAACAAAATAAACACTGATTTTGTTAAAGATACTGAGAAAAATAATAATAAAGAAAAAGAATTAATAGAAAGTATTTCTAAAATAGATAAAGAAATTAAAGAAAAGATTAATAGTTATTATATTGAAAGACTTAAGAAATCACTTAAAAATAGAATTGAAACTCTAAACGAAACTGAAGTACTAGAAGAAGAAAACGTAAATAAATTAGTTCTTAAGTAGACCATCTGGTCTATTTTTTTGCATAAAAAAACCAAGAATTAACTTGGTTTAAAAATCTCTATTTCTTAAAAATGGTGGTAAATCATCATCATCGTCTAAAGTTTCTACTTTTTCATTTGGAGAATATGCTTTATAAAGTGGTTCACTTTCATCTTCAAAACCAGTTGCTATTACTGTAACTATTGCTTCATCACTTAAAGCTTCATTAACTACAGCACCAAATATAATATTTATATCAGTATTAGCAGCAGCTCTTATTACTTCAGCAGCATCTTCTGCTTCAAATAATGTTAAACTATTTCCACCAGTTATATTAATAATACAATCAGTTGCACCATTAATAGTAGTTTCTAAAAGTGGACTACTAACAGCTTGTTTAGCAGCTTCAATAGCACGGTTTTCTCCAAAACCTACACCTATTCCAATTAATGCTTGTCCCCTATTTTCCATAATTGCTTTAACATCAGCAAAGTCAAGGTTAACTAGTCCTGGTACACTTATCAAATCACTTATTGATTGAACACCAAGTCTTAAAACATTATCTACTTCTTTAAATGCATCCATCATAGGTGTTGATTTATCAATTATATCTCTAAGTCTATCATTTGGTATTACTACAAATGTATCAACATGTTTCTTAAGTTCATCAAGTCCAAGTAATGCGTGGTCCATACGTTTCTTACCTTCAAACTTAAATGGCTTAGTAACTATTGCTACAGTAAGTGCTCCAAGTCCTTGCGCTATTTCGGCGATAACTGGTGCAGCTCCTGTTCCAGTACCTCCACCAAGACCACAAGTAACGAATACCATATCTGCTCCCCTTAGAGCATCTTCTATTTCATTTCTACTTTCAAGTGCAGCTTCTCTTCCTACTTCAGGATCAGCTCC
>CAKOHL010000042.1 GCA_934085635.1 uncultured Bacilli bacterium
AAGTAACCCCCCCCCCAAGTACAATATTTTGTACTAGACTGTTGTTTTTCATATCTATCACTCGTCCTTATTTTTTTGAAGATTTGCGAAAATTCGTATATCTTCTACTGTTAAAATAATATCATATTTTTAATACTCTTGCAAGTACAAAAAAAGACTCCCTAAGGAATCTTTAATTTTTATATAATTACTCAATAATTTCTGTAACTTTACCAGCACCAACTGTTCTACCACCTTCACGGATTGAGAATTCAGTTCCGTTTTCGATAGCGATCTTAGTGATTAATTCAACTGTAATAGATACATTATCACCAGGCATAACCATTTCAACTCCTTGAGGAAGTTCGATTACACCAGTAACGTCAGTTGTTCTGAAGTAGAATTGTGGTCTATAGTTACTGAAGAATGGAGTATGTCTTCCACCTTCTTCTTTAGATAGAACATAAACTTCTGCTTTGAACTTTTTGTGAGGTGTAACTGTTCCTGGTTTAGCAAGAACTTGTCCTCTTTCAACGTCATCACGGTTGATACCACGAAGAAGTACACCAGCATTATCTCCAGCTTCAGCAAAATCTAGTGATTTTCTGAACATTTCGATACCAGTTACTACTGTTTTCTTAGTATCTTTAAGTCCAACGATTTCAACTTCGTCATTTAATTTAAGTATTCCTCTTTCAACACGTCCTGTAACAACAGTTCCACGACCTGTGATTGTGAATACGTCTTCGATACTCATTAAGAAAGGTTTTTCAGTATCTCTTACTGGAGTATCAATCCAATTATCAACTGCATCCATTAGTTCATCGATAGCAGCAACATATTTTTCATCTCCTTCAAGAGCTTTAAGTGCTGAACCTCTAATTACTGGAGTATTGTCTCCATCGAAACCATATTCAGTTAATAATTCTCTAATTTCCATTTCTACTAAATCAAGTAGTTCTGGATCATCAACCATATCACATTTGTTGATGAATACTACCATTTTAGGTACACCAACTTGTCTTGATAATAAGATGTGTTCTCTTGTTTGAGGCATTGGTCCATCAGTTGCACTAACAACTAGGATAGCTCCATCCATTTGAGCAGCACCAGTAATCATATTTTTTACATAGTCAGCGTGTCCTGGACAGTCAACGTGAGCATAGTGACGTTTTGCAGTTTGATACTCAACGTGAGCTGTGTTAATAGTAATTCCTCTTTCTCTTTCTTCTGGAGCTTTATCGATATTTGCATAATCTACAAAGTCTCCACCAAATTTTTCAGATTGTCTTTTGGTAATAGCAGCAGTTAATGTTGTTTTACCATGGTCTACGTGTCCAATTGTACCAATGTTAACATGTGGTTTTGAACGATCGAATTTTTCTCTTGCCATTTTAAAATTCCTCCTTTTTCATTTATACATATTTATTTTACCTAATAGTTTATACTTTTGCAAGCATAAACTATTAGATTTTACACTTTTTAATTAGCAAGCACTATTTTTCTTAATAATGTCTTCAGCAATATTTCTAGGTACTTCCTCATAATGATCGAATACCATTTGATATGTTCCACGTCCTTGTGTATTAGAACGAAGTACAGTCATATATCCAAACATTTCTGCAAGTGGTACCATAGCATCTATTTCTAGGTCTTTACCTCTAGATTCATTTCCAAGAGGTCTTCCTCTTCTACTTGTTAAGTCTCCCATAACTGTTCCCATAAATTCTTCAGGTACAACTACAGATACTTTCATTATTGGTTCAAGTAAAACAGGTTTACATTTATTCTTAGCTTCTTTTAAAGCCATTGAAGCAGCAATTTTGAATGCCATTTCGTTAGAGTCTACATCGTGGTAAGAACCATCAAATAATGTACACTTAACATCTATCATAGGATATCCAGCAAGTACACCACCTTCAAGTGCTTCTTGTAATCCTTTGTCAACTACACCAATGTATTCACGAGGAACTACACCACCAACGATTTCATCAACAAATTCATATCCTTTATCTTTATTAGGTTCAAATTTAACCCATACGTGTCCATATTGTCCACGTCCACCACTTTGCTTAATATATTTACCTTCACATTCAGCTGTTTGTGTAAGTGTTTCTCTATAAGCAACTTGTGGTTTACCAACATTACATTCAACATCGAATTCTCTTCTCATTCTATCAACTAATACTTCTAAGTGAAGTTCACCCATACCAGCGATTATTGTTTGACCAGTTTCGTGGTTAGTACTAGCTCTGAATGATGGATCTTCTTTTGCTAATTTTTGTAATGCAAGACTCATTTTTTCTTGATCTGCTTTTGATTTTGGTTCAATAGCAAGTTCAATAACTGGTTCTGGGAAAGTCATTTTTTCAAGTATAACTTTACTCTTTTCATCACATAAAGTGTCTCCAGTAAATGTGTCTTTAAGTCCTACTGCAGCTGCAATTTCTCCTGCATATACTTCAGTAATTTCTTTTCTTTGATTAGCGTGCATTTGTAAAATACGTCCGATTCTTTCTTTTTCACCTTTACTTGAGTTATATACATAACTACCACTCTTTAAAGTACCAGAATATACTCTGAAGAATGTTAAGTTTCCAACGAATGGATCGTTCATAACTTTAAATGCTAGAGCACTAAATGGCTCACTATCACTTGCTTTTCTTTCAATTGGGTTATCATTCATATCAACACCCTTAACAGATTCTATATCTGTTGGAGCTGGTAAGTAATCTAATACTGCATCTAGTGCAAGTTTAACACCCATATTTCCTAAAGCAGTTCCGCATAATACTGGATAAAATTCTCCAGCAAGTACACCTTTTCTTATAGCAGCTTTAATTTCTTCAATACTAAGTTCATTACCTTCTAAGTATTTTTCCATTAAAGCATCATCAAACATACTAACTGTTTCAATAAGTTCCATACGTTTTTCTTCAGCTATATCTCTTAACTCAGCTGGAATTTCAATTTCAGTAGCTTCTTCGTGTTGTCCACCATCATAATGATAAGCTTTCATACTAACTAAGTCAATAATTCCATTAAAGTTATCTTCAGCACCAATTGGCCATTCGATAGGTGCAGCTTTTTCACTAAGTCTATCTTTAATTGTCTCTAAGCTAAATACAAAGTCAGCACCCATTTTATCCATCTTATTAGCGAATATCATTCTAGGAACTTTCCATTCATTAGCTTGTCTCCAAACTTGTTCAGTTTGTGTTTCAACACCAGCTTGAGCATCTATAAGCGCAATAGCACCATCAAGAACTCTAAGACTACGAGAAACTTCAATAGTAAAGTCTACGTGTCCTGGTGTATCTATAATATTTAATCTATACCCTTTCCAGTGAGCAGTAGTTGCAGCACTGGTAATTGTGATACCTCTTTCTTTTTCTTGTTCCATCCAGTCCATTTGAGATTCACCATCGTGAGTTTCTCCAATTTTATGAGTTATACCTGTATGGAAAAGTACACGCTCTGTAAATGTAGTCTTACCAGCATCTATATGTGCCATAATACCTATATTACGTAGCTTATCTAAAGATACATCACGTGCCATATTACATTTCTCCCTTCATTATTACCATCTGTAATGTGCATAAGCTTTATTAGCTTCTGCCATTTTGTGAGTATCCTCACGTTTTTTAACTGCTCCACCAGTTCCGTTAGCAGCATCTATAATTTCGTTAGCTAAGTTTTCAGCCATACCTTTACCACTTCTATTCTTAGCATACTGTACTAACCAACGAAGAGCTAAAGCTTGTCCTCTTTCCTCTCTAACTTCAACTGGTACTTGATAGTTACCACCACCAATACGTCTACTTCTAATCTCTAATTGAGGTTTAATATTTTCATAAGCCTTATTAAAAACTTCCATAGGATCTTGTCCAGTCTTTTCTTTAACTATGTTAAATGCATCATATAATATTGTTTGAGCAGTACCTTTTTTACCACCAATCATAATTCTATTGATTAATTTAGTAACAATTTTACTACTATATATAGGATCTGCTAAAACTTCTCTTTTTACAGCTTGTCTTTTACGCATAGTTTTCTACTCCTTTCTCTTATATATTATTTATTTATTTTTTGGTTTCTTTGTTCCGTATTTACTTCTACCTTGTCTTCTTTTGTCAATACCAGCAGTATCTAAAGTACCACGTACAATGTGATATCTTACTCCGATTAGGTCTTTAACACGTCCGCCTCTTATTAATACTACACTGTGTTCTTGTAAGTTATGTCCTTCTCCTGGAATATAGCAAGTTACTTCGTAACCATTTGAAAGTCTTACACGAGCATATTTTCTTAATGCTGAGTTTGGTTTTTTAGGTGTCTTAGTACCAACACGAGTACATACTCCACGTTTTTGAGGACTCATATTGTTTGTTCTTTTTCTATCTTTTGAGTTAAATCCAACATTTAATACTGGACTTTTACTCTTTCTTACTTTTTGTCCTCTTTTCTTTCTAACTAATTGGTTAATAGTAGTCATATTAACTCCTTTCTCGTACACACTTCCTGGTGTATCGTGTTTATTATTTTAATTAGAGTTCCACTGGAAACTCAAACAAAATTAATATATCACGCATTTAGTGAATTGTCAAACAAAATTTGCGTTTTACATCAAAATTTTACGCAAAAAAAAGAGTTTTATTACTTTTTTAAAACTCTTACTTGTTCTTCTTTAATAGATACTAGTCTAGTTTCTAATACTCTAAGTAAACTTTCTGCAAATACCATATTGGAACATTTAGGTGATAAAACTATTTTAGTTAAGTTTCCATTTTTATCATAAGTGAATAATGGAAATCTTCCTATTTCACAATATGAATACTTTCTATCTATAACCATTCTATCTGTTGCTTTTCTAGTAACTTCAATTTCAGCTTCTTGAATAAGTTCAATAAGATTAAGCATTAAGTTAACATATTCTTTTGCTAAATCTTCACTATACTCTAGGACTTTTCTAAGAAGTTCAACAGTAGATAAATTACTTAAACAATACTCCTTTTCCATTAAATATCCAAGTAACTTACTTCTAACGATAGAATTAGCAAGTTCTACTCTTTCTTCATAATTCATTTTCTTAAAGTTTTTTTCTATCTCTTTAATCGACATATTCAAATCCATTTTAAACCCTCCTTTTTTCAATGTTTATTATTGTACAATAATTAGTACAAAAAGTCAAGAAAAAAATAGCACTTTAACAAAGAACTTAAAAAGTACTATTTTCTAAGTGTTCTAGTATTCTCTTTAGATACTAAGAACGATTTATCAAAAGCCATAATTATAGAGGTAACGAGAGATAAACTATTTATCTTATTATCGGCTTTGATAGCAATTAATTTTCCATCTACGTTGTAAACATACTCAGGCATTTCTCTTAAATTTTTATTTCTAATAGTAATATATGTTATTTCTTCTTCTTGCATAACTTCCATTATACTTTTAATTTGATTAAATAATGATAAATTAAATTCATCATCATTTACATCTTTACCTAGAAGTGCATCGTAAACTAAAAGTGCTTGTCTAGGTGATAATGAATGTGCTGTCATTGTATGCTTTCTAATAGCTTCTTTTATTTCAAACATAATTACTTTCTTTTGATTTTCAATACTTAATTTCTTAAAACCTTCACTATTTTTTATAAATTCTAAATAATTCATTCTTTCCTTCCTTTCCAAACGAATGGTACTTATTATAGCACACTTTTTTTACTTGTCAACACTTTTTGTACATTTTTAAGTCCAAAGAAAAAAACTTACTCTTTCATAATGAGTAAGCTCTTGTTATCTAAGTTAATACTTTTAATAGCATCTTTTACTTCACTTAGTTTAATACTATTAACCACTTCTTCTATATCATTAGGTAATTTATTATAAGAAAATAAATTACTTGTTATAATATCTTCTACATTTATTATATCTTCAAAACCAAGTATTACTGAACTTAGAAGTGCCTTTTTCTTTCTTTCTAAACTATCTTTATCAAATTCTAAACTCATAAGTTCTTCTTCAAGAATCTTTATAAACTTTTCATCTTCTTTAGTACTAGCTAGAAAATATAATGCAATATGGTTATCACATTCTTCAATAGAATATTCAAATCTAGGTATGTTATTTTCAATAAATCTAAGAAACGATTTACCTGTTTTATCAAAGTTTTCACTAAGTATCATCTCAAGCACTAGTTTAAATTTTCTCTTTTCTTTAATACTAGGAATTCTAATTTTATAACCAATAACAACTTTAGGTTCACTTAAGTTTTCTGTTATTTCTTCATACTCAGAATATACACTATCACTTTCCTTAGGAATAATTACTTCACTTTTAGAATTAGGTATATTTACGTTTTCCATATATTTATTTATATAGTTCATTACTTCATCTTTATCAAATGAACCACATACTACTATAAACATATTATCTGGTACATAAAAGTCTTTATAAAGTCTAGTTAACTCTTTCTCATTAGCGCCTTTGATGCCTTCTTCTGTACCTAAAACAGTATATTTTAAAAATCCATTATGAAACATATTAGCAAGTAATCCAGTCTGTGCTTTATAATATGGATCACTATTATACATAGAATACTCTTCAAGAATAATACCTTTTTCACTTTCCACATCTTCTTTTTTAATATGAGCTTTGAATACCCTATCAAATAAAAGAGTTATATTTTCTAATATATTTTCTGTTCCAAATAAATTATAATTAGTACCATTATAAGTAGTATAAGCATTAACTAAGCTACCTAATTCATTTATTTTTTTAGCAGCCTCTTTATTTTTAGTAAAGTCCATTACCCTATGTTCTAGAAAATGTGCACTACCTTTAGTAACTTCATATACTTTTTTACCCTTTTTATATTTCATCACTTCTGCTCCAAAGTGAGTACTTACTGTAATATAAAAGTTTTTACTCTTAGTAGTAGGATATAAATAAACAGATATACCATTTTTTAATTTTTCTTCATATATATACTCATCATAATTAAAATCTATCTTTTTCATAGAGTACCCTCCATTAAATATATTAGTCCAATACTTACTTTTTTAGCAATATCAGTTACATCTTTACTAGTAAGATTCATTACTCTTTCTCTTCTTTCTTCAATACTAGGTAAAATAGTAAACTCCCTTATAAAATAATAATCTATTATCTTATTAGAACTTTCATAAAAATCATTATATGCAATATTAAGAGTCTTCTTAGCATTCTTAAGTAACTTATCAACTTTCTTTTCATCTTTCATTTCTTCAAGTGATTCTTTAATAAGTCTAACTGCATCATCAAAACTATCACTGCTTATTCCAGATCTTATAATCATAGTTTCAGTAAATTTACTAATTGTACTACCTATACTATAACATAAACTATTTTTTTCTCTAACATTTACAAATAATACAGAATTATTCATAGACCCTAGTATTGTATTATATAAAATTAATTTATAATCTCTTTCTTCATCAGTAAGTCCATTTATATTAAGTCCAATTAATAAAGAAGATTGTGATTCTTTAAATTTATCTTTAACTAAACTTTCTTTACACTTAACTTTAGTATATAAATCTTTAGTATAATTATCTTTACTTTTAAAACCTTTCATTAACTCTTCCATATATTTAGTTAATACTTCTTCATCAAATTCTCCAATAACAAATACATCTATTTTAAACTCACTAAATAATTTCTTATAGTTTTCATATAACTTCTTACTTTCCATATCTTCAAATAATTTTATATTCTTATAATTATTCTCAGCATACACAGTACCTTTATAAAAGATTTCTTGAAACTTTAAACTAGAATAACTTCTTAAATCATCTTTAACATTTAATATACTATTTATTAGATTATCTTTTTGTAAATCAAAATATTTAAATTGATTATTCTTTAATGTTGGTTTAGTTAATATTTCTTTAAACAAATCAAAAGATTCTTTATAAGTATCTTCTTTAGTATATTTAGGATTTATTATTCTTAAATTAGTTTCAAAAGTCATATTCTCACTAGTAACATAAAATTTATACCCAATATTAGCATTATATAAACTTTCTAATTTTTTAGTAATATCATTTACTGATTTATAATTCTCTGTACCATTTATAGGTAATACTCTTTCTAATAACTTAAAATATACACTTTCTTCTCTATTATATTTTTTAGTAAATTTTAAAGATACAGTTATAGTTTTAAATCTATCAGTATTTATAAGATGTAAGTTATAATTATCTCTTTTTATTTTTTTATAATTCATAAAACTTCTGCCCTCCAAATATATTATAACCTATTTTTCCCAAATAATTAAACCTATTTAAAAGAGTTTACCTTAACTCGTAAACTCTTCTTTAGTTCCATCAGTATAATTTATTATAAATTTAGTTGTAGTTTTCAATGAACAGAAGTATTGTTCATTTTGTATAGTAGCCTTACTCTCATTATCATTATATTCTACACTTGTATCTTTTACAGTTTTATTATTATATAATTTAATCTTATCACTACCTACTTCGTGAATATAAACTTTATTATTTGAAATAAACATAACTGTTTCATTATTTCTTAAAATCAATTTATCTACAACAAATAACTTTCCATTATCATCTCTAAATTCAAAAGGAACTTCCGTATTTATGTAATCGTGTCCATTTCCGAACGTCATAACATTTCCTTTATCATTAATATATACTCTATAATAAACACTATTTTCTACAATGAATGCTTTTGCTAATTTATAACTTTCATAACCTGTTATATCAGTTAAATCCAAAGTTAAAGCTTTATTATCCTCTGTAACCATATAAAACATATTATAATTAGCAGTATGTAATAAATATAAACTTATTCCACTAACATATTTTATTTTATTACCCTTAATATCAACTTTAGTTACCGTATCTTGATAATAATCATATAAATAAACATTATCATTTTTATCTACAAAAACGGCTCTGTAAGTTCCATATCCATCTCCAACTTTAAAACTAAAACTATCTTTTATTTCACTATACTTAGGTAAATCTAGTTTCTTTATATTTGTTGTTTCATAATCATAGCCATACATCCCATCATCTTCATAACAAATATTACTATACTGACAAAGCAATGATTCATCCTTCTCATTTTTTAAAACACTACATTTTTGAATAGAATTCTCAGATTTATTTTTACCAATATTTTCAATAAATCTACTTAGTTCTAAATTTTTATTTTCAAATATTTTATCTTCACACTTTTCAAAATCAACAACCACATCAGAAATAACAATCTTCTTATCCTCATCATCAGGTTTAACATCATTATTAGTAGTATTATCCTTTCCTTTATCTGGTTGTTCAGTCTTATTATCATTCTTGTCAAGAATAACATACTTAGTAACTAATCCAACTGACCCCGCAAAAAGTAAAACACCAATTACCCCGATTAAATATTTTTTCATAAAATCCTCACTTTCAAATTATATTCTCACTCATTTAATTTGTAAACACTTCTTTAGTTCCATCAGTATAATTTATTATAAATTTACTTGTAGTTTTCAATGAACAGAAGTATTGTTCATTTTGTATAGTAGCCTTACTCTCATTATCATTATATTCTACACTT
>CAKOHL010000043.1 GCA_934085635.1 uncultured Bacilli bacterium
GGACTATCTTTTATATCTAGTTTAGGTAAATCTTCTTTTGTTCCTAATCCAAAATAGTCTAAAAATTCACTAGTTGTTTTATAAAGATTAGGTTTACCAATACTATTATCTTTACCACATTCTTTAATAAATCCCCTTGCTAGTAATTTTCTTACTATTTGAACACTAGATACACCTCTTATTTCATCTATTTTAACCCTAGTTATTGGTTCATTATAAGCTATTATAGCTAATACTTCTAGACTGGCATTGCTAAGTGTAAATGTACTTTTATCTGTTACTAGTTTTTCGTAATATTCTTTATGTTCGCTTTTTGTTGTTAGTTTAAATGTGTTTCCTAAAAAAGATATTCTTAGTCCTCTTTCTGGAGATTCATAGTCTTTTCTTAATGCAGTTAATAATTCTTTAACTTCATTTTCATCACATTTTAGTATATCACTTAAGTCTTTTATAGTTATTCCTTCATCTCCAACTACAAAAAGTATTCCTTCTACTACACTTTTTAAATTCATTTTAATCAACTCTTTCAAGAAGTATTGTACCAAAGTTTTTATCTTGTTTTAATGTTATTTCATTATCTTTTGCCATTTCTAATATACCTAGAAATGTTACTACAATATAAGGTTTTGTTAATACATCAAATAAACTTAGGAACTCTACTGTTTTTTGTTTTTTAAGTATATTTCTTATTTTAGCAACTCTTTCAGTTACTGACAACTCTTTTTTTGTTATTTTAGTATTTATTGGCTTTGAGTATTCTTTTCTTTCTAGTAGTTTTTGAAGAGCTATTAGTAAATCTGTAGCCGTTACTTCTCCAGTATTTTCTAACTTTTCAGTAGTATATATTTCTCTTTTTTCTGGTACTTTAGTATAATAGTTACTTCTTTTGTCTTCTAGCTGTCTAAAAGCACTTGTACTTTCTTTGTATTTTTGATATTCAAGTAATCTTCTTTTTAATTCCTCTTCTGGATCTACTTCATACTCATCTTCTTCATCTGTTTTTGGAGATTTTGGAAGTAAGTATCTACTTTTCATTTCAATAAGTTCACTTGCTGTTACTAAGTATTCACTGGCAATATCTAAATTTAGATTTTCCATTCTTTTTAAAAAGTCTAAATATTGCTCGGTTATGTCTACTATTTTAATTTCACTTATTTCTATTTTAGATTGTTTTACTAAATGTAATAGTAGGTCAAGTGGCCCTTCAAAATCTCCTATTAAAAAATTATTCATTAATTACAACTCCAACTATTTTCTTCTTCAAGTGACTTAATACTCTTTTTAGTAGTACCTATTCCATATTTTGGTGTATATCCACTACTATTTAAAGTAAGTAAGTTCACTTTATATTTTATCGAAGTTTCATCATATGTCAAGTTTTCTATATTGTTTTGTGATAATACTTCTGCTTCTTTCTTTATAGAGTCTTTGTATGATTCACTTATAATGGAGGCATCTTCTGTAGTTAAATAGTTATAAACTTCATAATTTGATAAACCACTTGAGCTAAAGTTGTAAGTTACTTTATAGTTTATGTTACCATCTTCCTCTGCTTCTACTTTTGTGCATACAAGTATATCATTTATACTATTAAATTCACTATCTTCAATTATTGATATTTTAGCATATTTACTATCTTTATATATTTCTTTAGATAAGTTAAGTGTTAATACCACTTGAATCTTTCTTTCTAATGGTTTGTTAGAAGTGAATTTTTGTCTATAAATCACTGTTTTTCCACTGTTTAAAAGTTCAATATATATGTTTTTTGAGTTAACTTCTTTTATTTCATCTTCTGGTAAGTATATTAAACTTAAAGTGTTATTTGCACGTTTGGTAAAGTTATAGAATTTAACTTGTTTTGCTGTTATGTTACCTTCTTCTTTATTTATTTCAAGTAGTCCATCTTCTGTAGTTTGATAATATTTTATATCACTGTTATTTGATGGTATGCCAGATGTGTTTCCTTTTTTAAATAAGTTTGTTATTGTTGGTAATGATAATGCAAATATTATTAAAAATGCACCTATTGCTAACATTATTCTGTTTTCTTTACGTCTTTCTAATGGGTTATCAAGTGTTTCGTTAGAACCTAAATCAATTATTTCAAAGTCATCTTTAGCACTTAAATCTAACTCTTCAACTATCTCTTCTATATTTTCATTTTTTGGCACTTCTTTTACCATTTTTTGATTTTTTGTTAATTCTTTTATTTGTTTTATTGCATTTATTATAAGAACAGTTGATGCTAAAGACGCTATTAAATCTACTGTAGGTAAAAGCGAACCTATAAGAAGGCATAGTCCTGTTGTTTCATCTTTGGTTACTTTTCCTAATAGGTACGTATTAAAGTAAGGTACCCAAGCACGCCATAGTTTTTGCTCGCCTTTAAGTTTTCCTAGTTTTGTAAGTATTATACCGTAAGTTATGTAAGATATTATTTTTACAACTAAGAGCACAATTATTAATATTATTAATTCTTTAGCAATTTGTTCCATTTTTATCCTCTACTTTCTTTTTTATTATATCAAAAAACTAGAGGTTTCTCTAGTATTAATGTTTAGGTTTTGCAAATACTGCTACAACGAATGCAATTATTATTGTTACTGCAAGACCACCGGAACAATTTGAGAATATTCCGTTTAAAAGTCCTGTCATTCCATTTGTTTGATAGCCTATGTATGCCCCTTTAAATAAAATGTGTCCAAAGTTGGTTATTGGTACAGAGCTTCCGGCTCCACCCCAGCTTGCTAGTTTATCATATATTCCTATCATTGATAAGAATGCACCTGTTATTACTAGTAACGTATTCACGTGCGCTGGAGTAAAATTTGTATATTCAATTATTAACTGGCCAATTAAACATATCGCTCCACATAGTAGAAAAGCATTTAAGTATATCATTTTTTCATCACTTCCAGACTTACTGCGTGACTGATACTCGGTACACTTTCACCTAAGTTAGAACTTACTTTTGAATGAAGTGACCCAGTTGCCACGATTAATATTTTTTTAATAGTTTTATTTTTTAATATTTTATTATTTAGAATAAGTGGAAGACACACAGGTCCACTACCACCTGCTATAGATGAGCCAGAGTCTTCAAATATTAAAGTGCCTGCATCTAAAACATTTTTTAAAGTAATGTTATCTTCTTTTTCAAGTAGCTCTTTTAATATATTTACCCCATATACTCCTAAGTCTCCAGTAAGCACGAAGTCATAATAATCTGGTTTTCTTTTTGTATCTTTTAAATGTTTTACTATTGTTTGATGAGCACTAGTGGCCATTACAGCACCCATATTATTTGTGTCACTATATCCTATATCAACAACATTTCCTATCGTAGCACTTTCTATTTTGATTTTTGTTTTAACACTTGTCACTAATGAACTTATACTTGCACTTACTGTGAAAGTGTTTACGTTTTTTCTAATCGCACCATATTCTATTGGAAATCTAAATTGTTTTTCACTCGCTAGGTTATTTGCTGATACTGTGACCACTACATTTTTAAGTTTTTGTTCTATTAAAGAAGAAGCAATTATTAATCCTTCAGCATATGAAGCACAAGCACTATAAATTCCTAGAAAGGGATAATTATAATTTCTTGCTGCAAAGTTACTTGCTAATAATTGATTTTGCAAGTCTGCTCCAATTAATAAGTCTATTTTTTTATCTTTTTCTTTTTTTATAAGTCCACTTATACTTCTTTTTTGATACTCTACTTCTCCCTCTTCAAATGATTTTTTACCCATATAATAATCATTAACACTCTCATCTCCAGTTATAGTTAGTTTGTGTTCATTTTTTCCTATAAAAGTATAAGCGTCTCCTAAATATACATTTGAAAATTTTATTGTCACATTGCCACCCCTTTTAATAGTGCAAAGAAGAATGCACTTACAAGTCCATATAAAATGATTGAACCTGTCATTTTGAATATATTACTTCCTATTCCTTTTATAGGGCCTTCACTTTCGTGATCCATAGCAGCACTGGTCATCGCGTGTGCAAAGCCTGTTGTAGGTATTATTAGTCCACATTTACAAAATGATACTACTTTATCAAAGAAGCCAAAACCAGTTAATATAGATGATATTATAACTAAAAAAATCATTAAATACATACACGCCTCAGAGTTTTCCATACCTAGACATTTATCTAATATTGTTATAAATACTTGTCCAATAACTCCCATAAGTCCACCTACTAAAAAAGAAACCAATGCATTTTTAAATATATTTTCTTTTTTGGAGTTCTCTTTCACTATTTTTTTATATTCTTTTAAATTCAAAATAACTCACCCATATTTATTATGAGTAAGTTATTATTTTTTTATGCAGCTATTCTTTGTTTAATTTTCTTTAGTACTTTATTTTCACATCTTGATACCCATACTTGACTAGTTCCCATTATATTAGCAGTTTCAGTTTGAGTATAGTCATCCATATATCTAAGCATTATCACTCGTTTTTCTTCTTCTCCTAATAAAGAAAGTTCTTTTTTTAAGTCAAGTAAATCATCTATATTTTTTCTTTCATCTATTCCAAGAATATTTTCTAATGTAAAATTATCATCATTTAAGTTACTTTCTAAACTAACAGCAAACTCGCTTTTCTCAATCACTTCACTTAAGTAAGATTCATCTATATTCATAAACGAACTTATTTCATAAAATGTTGGCATTCTATTTAGTTTTTGCACTAAAAAGTCTTTAGTTTTCTCATAACTCTTATATAGTTTTAATATATCTGAACTTACTTTCATTGTTCTGTCATTTCTTATATATTCTATTATTTCTCCAAGTACATATTTATAGGCATATGTCGTAAATTTAACTCCTACACTTTTATATTTTTTATATGCCTTTATAAAACCAATTGCCCCCACTTGAAAAAGGTCTTCAATACTATAGTATTTACTATATTTACTGGCAATTTTATAAATGAAATTTTTATTCTCATTTATTAATTCTTCTATTGTTTCTGTCATATTTTCATCACCCCTAGCGCTGTTAGTTCATTACTTGTTTCATAAAATTTACTAACATATTCTTTATCTTTTAATTTTTCTTTTACTTCATTACTACTTATACTACATATTATTGTTCTACCATTTAAGTTTCTTGTTATTTCATTTACGTTTATTAATCTATTAATTCCATTTATATCAATAGCATTAAGTCTATCTAAATTAATAACAATTCTCTTAATCCCGTGCTTTAAGATTATTGGAACAACTTCTTCATCAAAATTATTTACTGTGTATTTATTAAGTTCTCCATCTAATCTTACAAATAATATTCCCTTTCTAAATTCTAATTCTATTTTCAACATATTTTCTTGCCTCATAATAAATATAGAGCATTTTTTTATAAAAATATACATATTCGACATAACTAGACTATTTTTTCATACGACATTTTTTGACTTTTAGTAAATATAGAATAAATGAAAGAATTAATGATAACAATCCAAATATTATAATAAATATATTTATCTTACTTACATTTTTCTTTTGCACGCTACTTTCTACATTCATACCTATTAGACCTGGCACTTTTTTTTCACTTACACTTTCCTTATTTTCACTAGTTTTAACTTCAATAATTTTATCACTTATTTTTTCTTTACTACTCTTTAAAGAAAGTGCATTTATTTTATTCATAAGCGCATTTAAATCATCTTTAGAATTCAAACTATTTATTAAATTTTCTAAATTAGATATTCTATTTTTTAAGTCAGTATTTAATTTATATAATTCTTCATTATTTTTATCATTATAATTTTTAAGCAAATTACTTATTTCTTCTTTAGTAATTACTTCTTCTTTTTCTAATGTTATGTAATCTGTTTCATCTTTTATATATCCTGGCATATCAGTATAATAATTTGGTAAGTAATTTCTTTTAGTACTATAACACTTATATTTTTTATCTTGATATTCATATATTTTTGTTGTTATGTCAACTGGATTATTGTTAATCCTTTCTAAATTTGCTCTTATATAAGTTATGCATTTCCCATTTTCACAAGAAGTATCTACTATTTCAGAATAATTAGAAAGTATATTAGCACTTACATAAAGATTTATAAATGCACGCATATCAATTGAATTAAATTCATTTTCTTCATCTTTGTATGTAAACTTAAAGGTAAGTTTTCTAAAATCAACTGGAGCATTTAAAGTAAAATCTAGTTTAGTCAAATAATTTACTATTACATAATCAGAAAAATCCCCATCTTTTATCATTTCAGGTGTACCTTTTTCAAAGTAAGAATTATCTATAGTGTAATCAATATTAATATTATTTTCATCTAATAATTCAAATTCATAAAGTTTTAAAGGATTTTTTGTGTAGAATTTAGATATCTTTATTATATTAATTAACTGCCTATCTAAATTAAAAGTTTTTACAGTTTCTTTTATGATTCTTCCTTCCTTTTCTTCTGGTTTTTCTAAAGAATACATTACATCACTGTATATAAAATCATTATAATCTACTTTTTCTAAATATTCACAAGTCTGTTCAGGGTCTATTTCATAATGAACTTTATCAATTACGTTTTGATACCATTTATATTTAACCTCTTTTTCTTCTGCACTTATTATACTTGGCAGAGTGATTATTATAATTAGTAAATAAAACAATGTTTTTTTCATTGTATCTCCTTTCTAAGGGTTACTTTTTTCCCTTCATATTACTTATACGATAAAAAAAGCGAAATTACTTTTTTATTTCGCTTTACATGTACTTTTTACATTTAATTTAACATAACGTTGTCACTATTTATTTGATTTTTCTTGCTTCTAGATAATATCTCTTATCATTAGCGTGTCCCATAGAGAATGTCTTTCTAGGAAGTGCACCATCTAAGATAACTGTTTTAAATAGATCTGTCTTTTTCATAGCTTCAAATATGAAACCAACATTATTCTCTTTACTTCCAAGTTCTCTTGTTACATCATCGCCGTGAATATAATCAATTTTTCCATCATTATTACTTAAATATTCATCAAGGAATAATTGTATACTACCTACAGCAATATTACTTTTAGGATTTTCAATATACCAGTCTTCATCAATATTATTTGTAATAACTCTTACTTTTTGTCCGTTTCCTTCTTTATTAATATTATAATACTCTTTTAATTTATTAAGTAAATCTGCACTGTTAGTATTAAATATAACTCTGTTAATTGCTTCAAATTCAAGTGCATTTGAGTGTAAGTTAACTAGTTCAACAAGTGCATATCTTGCTTTACTATTTAATGCCTCTTCTTCACCTATTTTCTTCTTAAGATTTTCGTAACAAGCTTTTGCAGTTGCAAGTGAATGGTTTCCATCTCCCATTGCGAATAGTAATACACCTTTATCAGTTACATCATATTTTCTTTCAAAATATTCTTTATCCATAAGCCTTTCTAAACTTTTGTCTACTTCATCCATAGTACTTTCATTTAAAAGATAACCCTTAACATGTCCACCATTTTTCATTAAATCAAAATCATATAATTTATCATTTTCAGATACTTTATTTTTTAGTGACTCGATAATTTCTTTCTTCTCATCATCAATTAATATCATTATATGAGGAAGTTCTAGAGAAGCATTTTCTCTTACTTTTACTCTTGGTGGGATTCTTTCTATAACTGTTTTTTCAGTTGCTCTAATTAGAGTTTGACTACCTTTTTCATAGCTATAATCTTCAAGATCTACTATCCCAATTAAGCCTTCTCTAACTTTTCCATCTGCTCCAGTTCTTTCTAGATAAATCATACTATCTTTATATTCATTAAAGAAATCACTATTTACTAACTCTTCCATATTTGAGTTAATCTTCTTTATTCTTTCTTCAACATCACTTTCTTCCAAATAAATCTCTGGTAAAGTCAAATTTAGCGTAGATGGATTATTTCCAACGATTTTTTCAACATCAGCCCAGTATTCTGGTTCACTTGTATATTGGTCACAAGCTATTACACTCCATTTAGTCATATCAGTATCTTTTGGAAGTAAAATATTTCCTCTTTTGAAAGGTACTTTCATTTAAATCATCTCCCAAATTCATTATAAACTTTTTTGTTTTTTTGAGCAAGAGAAAAGGAGCAAATTTACATTACTTCATTTTCAATTTATTTATTTGA
This sequence comes from uncultured Bacilli bacterium, assembly GCA_934085635.1. GTDB lineage: Bacteria > Bacillota_I > Bacilli_A > RF39 > UBA660 > CAG-628. The sequence goes on from CAKOHL010000043.1 coordinate 8,152, forward strand.
TAAATTTTTTATTAATTCATAATTCTTTGCAATTCTTTCATTAAAAGGATTTATTTCTAATGCTTTTTTTACGTTTTCTAACGATTTTGTTAAGTTCCCTATATAAAAATAATCAAGACTGAGTATATCATTTATTGTTTCATCCCAAGCATATTGCTCGTTTATGTAACTTATTGTTTTTTCTTTTATATTATTTGCTTTTTCAAGATAATCTATTGATTTTATATAATCTTTTTGTTCATAATATAACGAGCCTAATTCAACGTATGGCTCCCTAACTTGCGGGGTTAGTTTTACTGATTTTTTAAGCCACATTTCTGCTTCATCAAATCTTTTTAATTCCTTGTAGCATCTTGATATGTATCTCATCGAGCAACTCTTTTCTTCAGTATACGTACAAGAATTTAATTTAACGTGTTTTATAAGAGTATCTATTGCCTCATTATAAAGTGCATTATACATATATTCTCTTCCTAAATAATGAAGATTTCTATCATCTAACGGATTTTCATTTACTTCTCTTTTAAGTAAATCAAGATAATAACTTCTATCTTTAGTTCTATCCGGATAATGGTTTATTTCTATTTTATCTGATGTAATCAAATTCTCTTTTCTATCTAAAGTAAATTCTAAAACTTCGTGTACATTATGAGTCCATTTATAATTATTTCTAGTATGAATTTTGCTAATAAAATAGCTCATTATAGCTTCGCCTTTTTGATTAAATGTAAAATTTAAATTATATCTAACTCTGTCAACATCAGACTTCCATATTTTCTCAAGTTCATATCTCCAACCTTTAGTAAAAACTTCATCTAAATCAGTACATACACATATATCAGCATCTTCCGGCACCATTTTTAATGATTCATTTCTTGCCACATCAAATTTAAAATTTTTATATTTTTTTACTTTTGTATTAATGTTAAAACTTTTTAATAATTCTACTGAGTTATCAGTCGAACCAGTATCTAAGACGTACATTTCATCCGCCTCTTTCATACTTTCATACCATCTTTTTATGTGCTTTTCTTCATTTTTACAAATTGCATATACAATTATTTTTAATTTTTTATTTTTCATATTATATTTTATGAGTTTTATTCAAAAATAAAAAGGGCAAATGCCCTTTAAAGTTATTATCCTGCAGCTCCAGTTGGACCTGTTGGACCCGTTGCTCCAGTTGCACCTCTTGGTATTGTTAAGTTAAGTACAAAGTTTGGAGAAGTTCCAGTTATTTCAGCAATTGCTTGTGTTCCAGGTTCACCTGTTGATACTGTCCCTATAGTTAAGACTGGATCTGCACCTGCTGTACCCGTTTCACCTGTTGGTCCTGTTGGACC
>CAKOHL010000044.1 GCA_934085635.1 uncultured Bacilli bacterium
TTCTTTTCCAGTACCAAGTATCTTAGTAGTAAAGTATGCTACTGATACTGATAATACTATTACTAGTAAACTAGATAGTATTACTATTAATTCTTTTTTTCTTTTCATTACTTTTCCTTCTTTCTTTTTTGTGACACTAAAAAAATGATAGAACCATTCTATCACTTTAAAGCATATGAAAAACAACTAGGGTTTATTTTACTTAGAAGTACCCCCCCCCCAAGTGCAATATTTTGTACTAGGTTGTTATTTTTCATATCTATCACTCGTCCTTATTTTCTTGAAGATTTGCGAAAATTCGTATATCTTCTACAGTTAAAATAATATCATAGTTTGACTTGTGGAGTCAATAGAAATTATTTATAAATTCTTAAAACTTGATATTGGTACATATTATCTTTTTCTCTGTAGCCTACTGCTATGCCTTTTCCGCTTTGTGCTGTTTTGCCTGATGATGATTTTGTTCTTGCTTCTTCTATTAATGATTCTATTTCTGTTTCTGTTATTTCGGCATTATTTGCTTTGATTAGGTGTTTAGTGTATGGTATTACGTTTTCTGTGTAGTTAGTACTTTTGTCTACATATATGAGCATATAGTCTACTATGTCGACTGATTGATCTCCTGTGTATTTTTGAGGAACTACTACTAAGTAGATACCTTCCATTAGTCCATACCAATAGTTGTTATTGCTTTCAGTTAGGTAGTCAGATGATGCTGGGTCTAGTTTGCTGTTGCCCATTACTTCTGTATTAAATTTTGCTACAAGTAATTCAACCGACTCTTTTTCTACTGTGCCATAGTTTTCTGTTTCTTCTTTGTCTCTTGCATAGTCGGAAGTTGGTTTGCAACCAGTTAAAGTTAGGATTATAAATCCATACAATAAAATCGTAAATATTCTTTTTTTCATAAGTACTCCTTTCTTTTTCATTATAACATATGTGTAAAATAAAATATAGGCATTTTAACATTGCCTATATTTTTGCATATATTATAATATGAGAAAATTAAATGAAATTAAAAATTTGTATAAAGTTAATAGAAAACTTTTTAATACGATTATTTTAGTTGTAAATTTTGCTTTTATTTTATGGCAGGCAATTGTTAGTTTAATTCTGCCTAGTAGAGTTAATGTATTTATTCTTTTAGTACTTATGGGAAGTTTAGTCTTTCTTCTCGTTAAAGATACCTAGTTTTACAAATTCACTTGTTTTGTAGGTGTATTCTAAGCTTTCTTTTATTGATTTTACTTTTTCGTATTCAGTTTGGTTTTCTATTATTTTTAGTGGCATACTTATTAGTATGTTAAATAGTTTTATTTCTTCATTAGTTAGTGAGTAGTTTTCAGAGTAAGTTCTAAATAATGAAGGCATATCTAATTTGTTATATTCGTTTTTATATAATTTATATATATCAAGTACAGGTGTATCAACCAAATAATTGTCCCACCCCGTTAGGACTAGTTTACTTCCTTTGAAGAAGTTTTCTTTTTTTAAGTTGTTATGTACTACACATACTCTTTCTTTTGTTTTATCCTTTACTAATTTGTACCAAGCATTTAGTTCTTTTTCTATATAGTATAAATTAGACATTATGAGTGAATAGTTTCTTGCAAATAAGTAGCTTGATGGACTCATATATCTTTCGTTGTCTATACTTTCTATTAAAGAGGTATATTTTTCTTTTAAATAATCTACATTGTCTATGAGTTTATTATATATCTCTTTATATTTGTTTTGACTTACACTTTTATAGTATGTTGTTTTGTAATGCAAGCTAGCAATTAGTTTTATCATTTCATTTTCTATGTTGAATTCGTATGGTTGTTTTTCTAAGTATTCGTATATAAAACTGCCACCTTTTTCGCCTATTATATCTGGAAAAGCAGTAAAATCTCTAGTTTTTAAGTAATCAAATAGTTCTTTTAAACTTTTACTTTTTTCTTTTAATACTAATTTTTCTCCATCATTTTCAATTATTTTTACTTTGCCAAGTATTCTAAATTTGTTCATTTTCTTTTATTGGTACGATGATTTTATCGCCTATGTTTATGTTTTCTATAACATTGTTTTCTTTTATGTCATCCATACTAACACCATATTTTAAGGCTATGCTTTCTGGAGTATCGTTTTCACGCATAATGTATATTTTGTATTTAGAGTATCCACCATTATCCATAGAGCCAAATATTGTGTTCATATTTTTTTCTGATATTTCGTTTTTTTCGGCTGTTATTTTTGTTTCTTTTACTTCTTCTACATCATTAAATATGTCGTTGTGAAATTCAAGTGGGCTTACGATGTTTTCTTCGGTAAATGCATTTATTTCATTTTCTACTATTTTGTTTTCTTCTGGCTCCTTTATTTCTTCATATGACATATTTAACTGCATTTTTAAGTGAAGTACATCTTTTTCTGTTTCGTAGTTAAAGTCACTTATTGTTAGGTTAATAGTGTCTTTGTCTATTACACTTGAAAGTGCGATTGAAAATGGGACAGTAAACATAAACGATTCAGTGTCTACACTTGATGCAGTGATTTTATATTCACCACTTATGTCAAAGTAACCTTCAATTACATCATCTTCTATTTTGTAGTCGTGAGTAAGACTTATGTCTTCTATCTTCTCTACATATGTTTTTAATATACAATCTTTTTTAAATTCTATTTTTTGATTCAAAATAAAACACTCCTTTCATTAGTAAATATATTATGGAGTGTTTTTAATTATTCTTATTTTTAAATAAATCGTTATATATTTCTATATAGTTTTTTACAAATATGAATTTAATTTTAGATTTTATTTCTTTATCTAATTCATTTATTTCTCTTTTGTTACTTATAGATACGTATATTTTAGTTATTCCATTTTTTATAGCAGTTAAGCTTTTTTCTCTTAGGCCGCCTACTGGAAGTACGTCTCCTAGTAATGTGATTTCTCCACTTGATGAGATGTTTCCTTTGACTTTTATGCCTTTTAGGTAGCTTAGTATTGCTGTTGTTATTATTGTGCCAGCTGATGGGCCTTCTTTTGGCAAACCACCTTCTCTAAAGTTTATGTGAAGTGTTTTTTTGAATGATTCTTCAGTTAGGCCAAACTTTTTCATATTTGACTTAATGTAACCTAGAGATACCATTATGCTTTCTTTTAGAGTTTCACCAAGATGCCCGCTTGTGACAAAGTCTTCTTTTCCATCATAACTTGTTACTTCTATTTCTAGTGTTTCTCCTCCATATGGAGTGTAAGCAAGTCCTTTTACGTATCCTATTTCATCACTATAGAAGTTTTTGTTGTGGTATTTTTCTATTCCTAAGTATTTTTTTAAAGATTCTTCATCTATTATTACTTTTTTAGTTTTAATGTTTTTTAATTTTCTTTCAGTTAATACTTTTCTTATTATTTTATTTATTAGTCTATCTAGTTCTCTTACACCACTTTCTCTAGTGTAATCTTCTATTATTTTTTTGATTACATTTTTTTCAAATTCTACTTCAAAGTCAGTTATTCCATTTTTTTCTAGAGCATTTTTTATTAGATAATCTTTTGCTATTCTTTCTTTTTCGTGGTCTAGATACGAAGATAGTTCGATTATTTCAAGTCTATCTTGAAGTACTGGTGGTAGTTCATTTCTGTCATTAGCTGTTAAAAGCCAGGTTACTTTGCTTAGATCAATTTTTTCTTCTACATAGTTGTCTACGAATGATTTGTTTTGTTTGGCATCTAATAAGTCTAGTAGTACGTTTACTGGATCCCCTTTAAAGTCTTTTGCTATTTTGTCTACTTCGTCTAATAATATTACTGGATTCATTACTTCACTTTTTATTAGACTAGTTATTATTTTACCTGGCGCACTACCAATGTAAGTCTTTCTGTGTCCGATTAGTTCTGCGGGGTCGTTTAGTCCACCTAAACTTATTTTGACAAACTTTTTGTTAAGACTTGTTGCAACACTTTCTGCAAATGTTGTTTTACCTACACCAGGAGGCCCGACTAGACATAGTATTGGGTTATCTATTTCACTGTTATTTAGTTTTACTACTAAGTATTCAAGTATTCTTGTTTTTGCTTCAGTAAGCCCGTAGTGTGTCTTATTTAGTGATTCTTCTAGTGATTTATAGTCTCCTATTAGTTTAGTACATTTACCAAATGGAATACTAGTTATTAAATCAATGTATGACTTTATTACACTTAATTCTGGACTACTTTCCTGTGCAAATTCATATCTTGATAGTTCTGTTTTTATTCTTTTTCTTATACTTTCTGGAAATGAATCATTTTCTATTATTTTATTTATACTAGTTATGTATGCAGATTTAGTGTCTTCTTCTCCTAATTCACGTTTTATTATTTTTAGTTTCTCTTTTAAGAATAATTTTTTCTGTGTTTCGTTTAAGTCATTATTAAATTCTGCATCTATTTTATTCTCTAGTTTTATTATAGCTAGTTCTATATTTATTTCAGAGATTAATCTTCTAGCACGATTTACTCGGTTAGTGTCTAGCATTAGTTTTAGTTTTTTCTCTTGAGTTAATGGAATGAAGTTAGCAATCGTGTCAGTTAGTACTTCTAAGTCTTTTATATTTTTAGTTTTGTATATTATTGCATTAGATATGTTAGAGTTTTTACTTATGTATATTTCAAGAGAATTCATTAGTTTTCTAAATAAAGCCGTTTCTTCTACTTCACTATAGTCTATTGGTGGAAAGTCAATTATTTCACTTGTTAAAGCATCTTTATCTTTACTATAGTATGAGTAGTTTAGTATTCTAACTCTTTTTATTCCACTTAGTACTATTCTAGTGTTTCCATTAGGTAAGTCTATCTTACTTGTTACATTTGCGAGTACTCCAATGCTTGGTAAGTCTGATGTATCAGGTACTTCTTCTAAATCGTTAAGTGGCGTTACTACGAGGATTTTACTAGCAAATTTTTTTCTAGATATTTCTATTATTTTTTTACTAATATCGTTATTTAATTCTACTCTTGCTTCGCCTAGAGGGAGTAATACAAGGTTTTTCAGTAAGATTACTGGTAAGTTACTTTTAAGCAATGTATCCACCTCCATTTGAATATTTATTATAATGATTTTTTCTTTGTATGTCTACTTATTTTTTAACTTTTTTCAAAGAAAAAACAATATGTATTTAATATTGTTCATCGTTTTATAATTCTATGAAAAATGCTTCTAAGCCTTTAAATCTATCTACTTCTCCAGATTTGATTTGATAGTCTAATATTGCTAGTTTGTTTAAGTCATTTATTAATTCTTTTTTCTCTATTAGTCTACTATTTTCTAGTGCTAGAGATATTCTGTAAGGATGCTCTTTTAGGTATGAAGCTATTTTGTCTTTACTGTAACCATCTTTGTAAAGAATACCACTTTGAAGTATTATTCTTAGATTATTTGATAGTAAACTCATTATTACTGCAGGTTCTTCTTTATTATCTATAAGTCCCTTGTATAAAGTAAATATACTTGGTTTATCTTTTTTTATTACTGCATCCACTAATTTAAATATATTGTCTTCTTCATATTTAGTTATTACTTTTAGTACATCATCTTTAGTAATTATTTTATCACTTATTTTATATAGCATTAGTTTATCTAATTCACTATTTATTACTTTTGTATTACCATTTATTCTTGACGCAATTAAAGGTATTATATTATTATCTATTTTATAACCTTCATTTAATAAATAATTTTTTATGTATATATTTATATCTTTTATATCTAATGATTTATATGCTTTTAATGTACTTTTTTCTTTTAGTAATTTTACTAATTTTTTTCTTTCATCTAATTTATCTTCATTTACTTTAAGAATTAGTATAGTTAATTCATTAGGATTATTTACGTATAGTTCAAGTGAGTCATCATTTAAGGTGGTTTTACCAGTTAGAAATGTTGCATTATTTAAGACTACTAATTTTTTATTACCAAATAAGTCATTATATGAACACTCTTCTAATACATCTTTTATATTAGATTCTTCATAGTCATAAGTTATTTTATCTTCTATTTGTTCTTTTTTAATTAAGTCATTTATAAACTTATTCATCCCAAAAGTATCTTCACCATATAAAGTGTATATCATTTTTACCACCTCTTATTTAGATTATACTTAAAATACATACGTTTGTCAATATATTGTTTGTGTTATTTTATGAATATTGATGTTACATTATCATCAAGAAGATAATCATAGTTAGTTAGTTCATCTTTTTCATTTATATATACTTTATTTGGATTTATACCTATATAATTTAGTAGCTCTTTTAAGTTAGAGTATTTTTTTATTTTGTATACATTACAATTACTGTTAAATATTGTTACGTATATATAGTCTCTTGGAGTTTTATTTTTTAGTTTGTTATATAAGTCTAATATATTATATATTTTATAGTTTGCAGTTAGTGATTTATCAAAAGTTATTTTTATGTTTGGATAAGCATTTATGTAGCTAAATAAAGTACGGTATGAGACAAGGTCTTTTTTGTTTAGTATTATATTTGCTTTTACATTATATATTTCTGTAAGTAAGTTTAACATTTCTAATACTATTTTAATATTTGATTTTAGTAAGTATGTTTCACTTTGGTCATATTTACTTAGATATATTTTTAAGTTTATGTCTTCAGTAACATTTCCTATTTCATTTTTTATTATGTTTGAATCTATTTTGTATAAATTTTCTATTTGTACACTTTCTTTTCTAGTGTCTTTAAAGTCATTTTCTATTATAAGGCAATTAGTCATCCCATTTTGACTCATTATGCTTTTTAAGGAAAGTGCTTTTCCACTTACTGGACAATATACTGTTTGATTATTTAAACTAGATATAGTTTCTCCTTTTATTATTTCTGCTTTGTTTAAATTAAGTGTATCTTTATTTTCATATGGTAAATATATATAGTCACACATTAAATATTCTTTTATTTCTTCATCAATCATTATTTACTCCTTCATTTCTTGATTTTAGAAAGTTATATAGTTCATTTGCTACTTTTTCTGGTAAGATTTCTTTTAGTTCTTCTACTGATGATGCAGATATTTTTTTAAGACTACCATATTTTTTTAGCAATTCTTTTCTTCTTACGTCCCCTATTCCTTCTACTTCGTTTAACACACTTTCAATTGAACCTTTACTTCTTATTTGTCTATGATAGTTAATTGTAAATCTGTGTACTTCATCACTTATTCTAGTTAGTAAATAAAATACATTACTTTTTTTGTCTATTTGATAACTTTCTAGAGTGTCTCCATCTAGTAGTGCAGTTAATGTATGTTTATCATCTTTCATAAGTCCACATACTTTTATGTTTACATTAAGACTGTTTAATACTTCTTTACAAGCATTTATTTGATTAATTCCACCATCAACTAGTATTAGATCAGGTTTTCTTGTTTTATTTAGTAGAACACTTTGATATCTTCTATATATTACTTCTTTCATAGCGCCTACATCATCATTTTTATCTACTGATATTTTAAATTTTCTGTAGTCGTTTTTACTTGCTTTCCCATCTACAAAGCATACCATTGCACTTACGGTGTATGAACCAAATAGGTTTGAGTTATCAAATGCCTCGATTACACTTAAGTCTTCTACTCCAATTATTTCACCGAGTTTTTTGGATGCGACTAAACTTCTTTCTTCATCTTTATATATTAGTTCCATATTATTTTCTAGGTTTATTTTAGCATTAGTTCTTGCTAGGTCAAATAAGTGCTTCTTCTTACCTTTACTTACATTTATTACTTTTGTTTCTAATATTGTATTTAATAAATCTGTACTTACTTCTTCTGGTACGATTAGTTCTTTTGGAAGAATATTTTTCTTTGAATAGAAGTTAACTATGTAGTATTCAAGTGTTTCTTTTATGTCATCTATAAGAGGAAATATATTCTTTTTATCTCCTAAAAGTTTACCATTTCTTATAAAGAATACTACTATACTTATGTATCCATTATTTACATAGTAGTTAAATATGTCTCTGTTTATTCCATCATTTAGTTCTACTTTTTGTTTTTCAAATACTACTTTTATGTAGTCTAGTTCTTTTTTTAGATCAAGAGCAACTTCGTAGTTTAAGTTTTGCGAGTTGATTTCTATTTTCTCTTTTATTTTATTTATTAGTATTTCATCGTGCCCATTTAGTATTGATAATATTTCGTTATTTAATCCACTTACATCAAGATTTTTGTATTCACAGTAACCTAAGCATTCACCGATATGGTAATATAAGCACACTTTTTTAGGCATTTTATCACATTTTTTAAGTGGGTATAATCTATTTATTAGATTAACTAGCCTTCTAGCAGCACCTACATTAGGATATGGCCCGAATAGTAATTTATTTTTCTTATTTATATTGATTTCCCTTTTTACAGTAAGAGTTGGATATTTATCACATTTAAATTCTATGTATGGATAGCTTTTATCATCTCTTAGTAGTATGTTGTAGTGTGGATCATATTTTTTTATTAAGTTTATTTCAAGTATAAATGCTTCTAGTTCACTAGAAGTTACTATATAGTCAAAGTCTACTATTTCACTTACTAATAGTTTTGTTTTACCTGTGTGTGTTCTATTAAAGTAACTATTAAGTCTATTTTTAAGTATTTTAGCTTTACCTACATATATTATTGTACCCTCTTTATTTTTCATTAGATAGCAACCTGGTAATTTGGGTACTAAAGACAATTTTTCTTTTATCATATTGTTCTCCTAATGTTATTGTGCTAATTATTTAATTTTTTACGCAGATTTAATTCTTCTTTTTCTTTTCTTTTTATTTTTTCTAAATCTTTTAAGCTTATTTTCTTTATTACTGATATGTCTATTAATGGAATATTTATTTTTTCTTCTGACATAGACAATTTTTCTATTAGTTTTATACGTTTTTTAAGTAGTATTAGACTGTTTAGAGATAGACCATTTAGATCAATATTTTCTATGTATTTAAGCGGTTCGTTGTTTTGATATAGTGAGTATTTTAAGTAGTTATCATATTCATTATTGTATTTACTCATACTTATAAAATAGTATGTTGCACCTAGAAAGGTTACTATTACTAATGAGCCAATGCTTCCGTTTGTTAAAGCGAATGCATATGGACTTGAGAAAACTATGCCAAGACTAATTAAGCCTGATTTGGTTAATTTCTTTCTTTCAGTATATAAAATCTTTTCTCTAGTCATTTCACTTACATTTACTTCCATTTCATCTATGACTTCTCTATATATATCTGTAGTTAATTTAAGTACATCAAAAGAATTATCACCATATTTTATATAAATAATTGGTTTATTATTAATAAATTTAATTTCGTAGTCTATTATATTTTTCATTTTTTTGAACTCCCTAAATATATTTTAACAAATTATGGACAAAAAAAGAAGAGTTAATTTTCTTCATTAATCTTCTCTATTATCTTTTCTATTTTGTTACCATATTCGATTGATTCAT
>CAKOHL010000045.1 GCA_934085635.1 uncultured Bacilli bacterium
CTAGAATTAAATCATCTAGTTCACTCATTGTCTTAACTCTAGCCCCACTACTAAATTTATGACCACCACCATTATACTTAGCAGCTATCTCATTTATAACAGGTCCTCTACTTCTTATATTTACTTTATATAAATCATTCTTAGCATCATATGTAACAAAAAGCCATACTACAAATTCATCTATATTAGAAAAGTCATTTACCATATTTGAAGCACTTGAAGCATCAGCATTAAATGAATTTACTATATCATTTTCAAGTATTATATAAGCAAATTTATTTTTAGTTACTTTCATATTAGAAGCAATATAGCCCATAAGTCTAACCTCACTCATTGGTTTCATATATATAGAAGAATATATATCTTGTAAATTTAATTTATATTTTTTAACTAAGTTTCCTACTTTAAAGAATATATTTTCATTTACTGGATTAAATAGAAATCTATTTGAATCACTTATAATACCAATCATTAAAGTTCTTGCAATACTTTCATTCATTTTAAGCCTAGTATTATTTATTAAATCAAGAAGTATTTCACAAGTAGAGCAAGCTTTTTCATCTATATATTCTATTCCACCAAAGTTTTCTACAAATGGATGATGATCTATTTTAATAACGTGTTTAAATTTATCTACATTAAGACCATCTATTCTAGATTTATTAGGTATATCAAGAGTTATTACTAAAGCATTTTCATAATCATAATCCATAGATTTATCTATATGTCCAATATATTTAAATTTAGAAACAGACGCACCAAAAGCATATACTTTTTTATCTGGAAAAGTATATTTTATTGAATCTCTAAGTGCAATTTGAGAACTTATAGCATCAGGATCTGGCCCGATATGTCTAACTATATATATTAAATCATATTTTTTAATTTCACTATATATTTTTTTTAATAACTCTTTCTTCATATCTTTATCTCTTTTCTATTTTACTAAATTATAAGTATCTCTTGCTATCATAACTTCTTCATCAGTTGGTACTATATAGCAAGGTATTTTACTACTTTCTTTAGTAATTAATGTAAATTTACCTCTTACATTATTTGCTTCTTCATCTAGTTCAATTCCTAGAAGTTTTAATTTTTCTATTATTTGTTTTCTTGTAACTGGAGAGTTTTCTCCAATTCCACCAGCAAATGTTATAGCATCTACGTGGTCTAATCCTATCCATAGTTTAGCAATGTATCCTACTATTCTATTTACAAATAGTGTTTGCGCTAAAATGCATCTAGGATTACCATTTTCCATTCCTTCTTCTATATCTCTAGAGTCACTACTTACACCAGATACACCAAGTAAACCACTTTCTTTATTTAATACATTTATTATTTCATCAAATGATAGACCAGTTTCTTTCATAAGATATTGAACCATAAGTGTATCAACGTCTCCACTTCTAGTACCCATAATTAAACCAGAGTTTGTTGAAAATCCTAAACTTGTATCAAATGCTTTACTATCCTTTATAGAAAACATACTACTACCATTACCTAAATGGCAAGTTATTAAATTAACATTCTCTTTATTTAATTCTTTTTTCATAAATTCAGTTACATATTCGTGACTAATCCCGTGGAACCCGTATTTTCTAGCACCATATTTTTCAGTCCATTCATATGGAATAGCATACGTATAGTTTTCCATAGGCATACTTGCTGGGAAACCAGTATCAAATATAGCAACTTCTTTAGCATCAGGAATAAACTCTTTAAATGCTTCTATTCCCATTAGATTAGCTGGATTATGAAGTGGTGCTAAATGGAATAAATTTCTTATAGTGCTTATAACTTCATCATTAATTAAAGTACTTTCTTTAAACTTATCTCCTCCGTGCACTACTCTATGTCCTACACCTTTAATCTCATCAAGACTATTAACTATCTTATAATTAAGTAATTCTTCAGTTAATATTTTAACCGCTTCTTCGTGATTATTTAAAGTTACTTCTTTCTTTATTTTCTCTCCATTTAATTTAATTGTATATGAACTATTATCTATACCTATTCTTTCAAATAGTCCACTTATTAAAACTTTTTCTTCAGGCATTTCATACATTTGAAATTTCAAACTACTACTTCCTGCATTTACACTTAATATTTTCATATATAAAATCTCCTTCATACTGATTATAACAAAAAAAAGATAGAAAACCTATCATTTTTATTAAATTCCACACAAATTTTACTTATTTACTAACTAAAAACCATATCTAGTGGTTTTCTTCATATCTATTTTCTTTTCACTATCTTCATACCCAAAGTCAGATTTAATACATTCCTTATCTATATTCATATACTTTTCACCCATTTAAGTGTATGAATATAAATTAAATTAATGCTTAATTTTAGTAAGTTAATTAACCTCACTCCGAGTTTTAAGCGCGTTCATTCCGAGATTTGGAAGCGCTCACTCCGAGTTTTAGGTAAACATATTCCGAGATTTATATTCTAAACCAAAATAAAAAGTCAAATTTTTGACTTTTTATTTTTTAGATAATTCTAACAATTCTTTTCTAGAAATATAAGCTCCACATCTAAATTAGAATCTGTCAAATAATAAGATATATTAATTTTTTTATTATTTATAGTTAATGTTTCATTAAAAATATTTTATTATTAACATCTCCACTTAGTAAATAACTTGAGCTCACCAAAATATCAACATTCTTTTCCTTTAATAAATCTATATTAGTTTCATTTACTCCACCATCAACACTTATTAAAGTTTTATAGCCTTTTTCATCTATTTCTTTTTTTAATACATCAATTTTATATAGAACACTTTCCATAAATTTCTGTCCACTTTTACCAGGCTCGACCGTCATTACAAGAACTATATCAATAAAAGGAAGTAAATCAAAAAGTACCTTTGGACTCGTTTCTGGATTAATAGCAACCCCAGCTTTAACACCATTATTTTTAATATGATTAATTACATCCATATGATTTTTAACTGCTTCATAATGGAATATAATATCATTCACATTAAGCATACATAGTTCATCTATATATTTATCTGGATTCTTAACCATTAAATGAATATCCATCATTTTAGATGAATAACTACTAAATTTTATCACGTCACCTATAGTATAAGTTTTATTTAAAACAAACTTACCATCCATAATATCAACATGCAAATAGTCGGCATCAGATTTATCAAATATATTTATAGCCTCTTTTGGTTTTAATTTATCACTTAAAAAACTTCCACTTACTAACATTTTATTTCTCCTTTATTAATTTTAAATAATTATCATATCTACTTTTTAATATTTTACCTTTGTTTACTCTTCCAATAACTGAGCAGTTTGCGTCTTTAGTATGGTTACAAGTATTATATTTACAGTTATAACCAAATTCAATAAATCCATCATTAATTTCTCTTGGACTCAAGTCAAGTTCTAGACTACTAAATCCAGGAGTATCAGCAATTAAACCACCTAGTATAGGCATTAAAGTAACAAGTCTAGTTGTGTGTTTTCCTCTTCCTAATGCTTCACTTACTTCTCCAGTTTTTAAATTTAAACTTTTATCTAGTTTATTTAAAAGAGTACTTTTACCTGCACCAGTTTGCCCCCCTAACGCACAAGTAGAATTTTTAATCTCTTTCTTAATTTTCCTAACATCAGTATTTTTATATACTTTATATCCAATTTTTTTATAATATTTTAATGTATTCAATATTTCTTTTTTCTCTTTTTTTTCTAATAAATCTAATTTAGTAACTACTATTATTGGTTCAATATTATTATGTTCACTTAACACTATAAATTTATCAAGTAAATATGTACTAAAATCAGGTACTTTAGTACTAGCCACGATTATTAATTTATCAATATTAGAAATAAGAGGTCTTATAAGAGAATTCTTTCTATCTAAAACACTTTCTATAGTTTTACTATCCTTATTAAAGTTAACATTATCTCCAACAGTTAATTTTATATTCTTAAGTTTTCCTCTTACACTACAAGGAAAAACTTCTGTACCCTCAAGTACAGAATATAAATCTTTATTTATACTTATTATTTTTCCTAAACTATTCTTCATTTGGTAATGTAATATCCTCGACTATATCAGGAGTTTTTGTAATTGTTATTGTAAGTGTTACTCCCGCTACAACTGGATCTCCTTGTTTTCTGCTTTGTCCTAATATAGTGTTTGGCGCTACTAATGAATTCTCTGTATATTTCTTTTCTAGTATTAAACCATATTTACTAGCATATTCTTCTACCTGCTCTACTGTATAGGTTGTAAAGTCTGGATATAACACTTCAACATCAGGTATAAATAATGTTATAGTATCACCTTTTTTAACAACTTCTCCCTTAAGTGGTGTAGTATTAACAATAGTATTATCTTCAAAGTTATCTTCTTCTTTTACTTTTTGTTTTTCTATTATTACATTACATTCATACTCTTTACATTTTGTATCTAATATACCTTTAACTTCTAAATAATTCATTCCAGTATAATCATCAAGTATAAATGAACTTTCTCCACTAGATACGTGAATACAAATATTTTTACCTTCTTTTACATAAGTACCAGCTTCAGGATCAGTCTTAACAACATACCCTTCTTCTATATCATCACTAGCAGTTAATTTATAGTCTTCTCCTTCAGAACATCTAATATTAAATCCTGCTTTTACTAATTTATTAGTTGCTTCTTTCTTACTTAACTTACTAACATCTGGTACAGCTACAGTTTTACCTTTACTTAAATGTGGAAGTAAAAATACAATTGCCGCTGTTAAAACAATAAGTCCAGTAAATATACTAGCTAATATAATTAATAATTTTTTTTCATCTTTAGTTTCATTATTTACAGTTTTTTTCATATTATCATTCACTTCTTTTTCTTGTTTTTTTATTACTTCTACTGCTTCACTTAAATTCTTAGTTTTCTCAAGTTCATTATCTTTATATGGATAAACATATTTAGGTTCATTAATTCTACTTTCATCCATAGCAGTTATTATATCTTGATGCATTTCTCTAGCATCTTTATATCTATTTTGTGGATTTTTAGCAGTTGCCTTTAATATTATGTTCTCAATACTTTGAGGTAATTCTGGCAAGATTTTCCTTATACTAGGAAGTGGCTCTTTTAAGTGTTTTAAGGCTATTTCAACAGCATTATCTCCTTTATATGGAACACTACCAGTAAGAAGTTCATACATAAGAATACCCATACTATATATATCACTTCTTATTGTACTACCTCTTCCTGCTGCTTGCTCTGGTGGAAGATAATGTACACTACCCATAACTGAATTAGTTTGAGTTAATTGTGTACTATTCAAAGCCATTGCTATACCAAAGTCTGTTATTTTTATCATACCATTATCAAGTATCATAATATTTTGAGGTTTAATATCCCTATGAATAATATATGAATCATGGGCATGTGCCATTCCATCAGTAATCTGACTCATAATATCAATAACTTCAGTAATAGTAAGACTTCCTCTTCTCTTTAATAATTGTTTAAGTGTTTTACCTTCAACATATTCCATAACTATATAATATTGTCCATCCTCTTGATCAAAATCATATATTTGCACTATGTTAGGATGATATAAATTACTAGCACTTAATGCTTCTCTTTGAAAACGTCTTACAAATTTTTCATCGCTAGCTAGGTCTCCCCTTAATACTTTAACAGCAACATTTCTATTCAAAATGGTATCATATGCTAAATAAACATTAGCCATTCCACCTTCTCCAAGTGTTCTAATTATAGAATATCTATCATTAATTTTTGTACCTTTGATTATCACACTTATACTCCTTCCCTACTTAAAAAAGCAATTGAAACATTATCATTTCCACCCCTTAAATTACTCTTTAATATTAATTTATCTACTTTTTCATTTATATCTAATTCTTCATCATTAAGCACTCTTTCTATTTGTTCTTTACTAACCATATTAGTAAGTCCATCACTACATAAGAAAATACCATCTACAGTAGTTTCTACATCAAATATGTCAGGTTCTACTTTTTCTGCAGCTCCTAGTGCTTTCATAAGAACATTCTTCTGAGGATGATTCTCTGCCTCTTCTTTTCTTAATTCTCCACTTTCTACTAATATATTAACTAAAGTATGATCCTTAGTAACTTTATAAAGTACTCCCTTTTTATATACAAATCCACTAGAATCACCAACATTAGCAAATATTAAATAATCTTTACTTAATATAGCACATACTAAAGTTGTACCTAATCCTACTGCATTTATATGTTCTTCTGCATATTTTATTATATTTGTATTAACTTCTTCAATTATTTCTTTGAGCCAAGTAATCGCGTCCATTTTATTTCCTAGAGAACTTAAACTTTGAAATCTACTTCCAATAGTTGTAACAGCCATCGAACTAGCAACTTCTCCTGCTTTATGTCCACCCATTCCATCAGCAACCATTAAAAGGTAATCACCGCTTAAGTTTTTGACTATAGTTACTGAGTCTTCATTATGACTTCTAACTTTGCCAGGATCAGTTTGATAATGTGTCTGCATATACTTCGCCTCTCTTTTCTACTTTTTCATATCTAGGTAAATTATATCATAAAAACTTAAAGAAAAAAACTACTAGTGTAATTTAACTGTAAAGATTTAAAAAGTTCGGAGTGAGTTTACTACTTCATAATTTTAAAAAATATAGTATTATAATTAACTATTCTTCATTTTCTTTAAATATTTTATCTTTTTCTACTAACATTTAATATAATTCCAATAGATATCATACTGACTAAAAGAGATGAACCACCGTAACTAATAAATGGAAGAGTTACTCCCTATGTCTTGCACTCGTAACTGTTTTTTGATAGGTAACACTTACAAAGTAACTGGAAATTAAGGGTAACACTTCCAAATAACTGTTTTTATACAATAGTTTCTTTTAATTCTGGAAACTTTAGATGAACATATACTTTTTTGTCTTTATCTATTTCTATTCTGTCAACTAATCTTTCTATCATATTTTTAGTAGGATTTTTTAATGACATATAATCAAGAATAGATTTTTTACATTTATGAAAACTTGAATTAGTATTGTTTTGATTTTCGTTAGCAGTTTTTTTCTTTTCTAAATCTTCCAATTCAACATTTAATTTTGATATTTCACCTTGTGTCTTATCATATATTCTTTTATACATATCATCATCTACTAAACCTTTTACCTTATCAAGATAAAGATTATCAATAGTATTTTTATGAGAATTTAACAAAGTTTTAATTCTTTCTATTTTTATATTTATTTCTTTTATATTTTTCATAACAATATCTTCTGAATTATCTTCAATTTCATTAAAGTTATAATGTTTACAAAAGTTTTCACATACCTCTTGTAAATATTCTATAATATCTTCTTCTAACCAGTCATAATTAATTCTGTGAGATGAACATACTCCAAATTTTCCTTTTCTAGTATATAAATTACATTGTGTATAGTGTCTTACACCAGACTTTAATACATCTTCACTTATTCTAATAGTACGACCACATTCATGACAATAAAGCATACCACCTAACAAATAATCAAGTTGATGATCAGTTGCTCTAGTAGTCATTTTAGATTTTATAATTTCTTGTACTTTTTCAAATACTTCCTTAGAAATAATACCCTCATGTGTGTTTTCTACTATAATTAATTCATCAGCAGTAGTTTTTCGTAGTTTTTTAGAATTATAACTAATTTTATTATGAGTATTCTGTACCATATTACCAATATACATTTGATTAGTTAATATTCCAAAAACAGTTTGTCTTTTCCAAATTCCATAACCATCATTTTCTGTTACATCTTTTGCTCTAGGTTCTTTTTTATGAACTATTGGAATAGGTATTTTTTTTAATGTCAATGATTCTGCTATTTTATTAGGACTATAACCCTCAAGAGCCAAATCATAAATTAATTCAATAACATATCTTACTTCTTCATCAACAATTAACTTATGCCTATCTGATGGATCTTTTTTATAACCATATAATGGGAAAGAACCAATATAATCACCACGATTTTGTTTTGCTCTTAAAGAAGTTTTAACTTTTTTAGAAACATCTCTTAAATATAAGTCATTTACACTTAGTCTAATACCAAGCATAGAATCCCCAATATTGGAATCATAGGAATCATTAATAGCAATATATCTGACACCTTTTTCTAAAAAGTATTCTTCTATGTACTTTCCAGTTTTATACATTTCACGACCAAGTCTTGATAAGTCTTTAGTAATTACACAATTAATCTTTCCACTTTCAATATCCTTAATCATTTCTTTAAATCCTGGTCTATCAAAATTACCACCAGAATAGCCATCATCTATGTAATGTTTATAAATTTTTAAGTTATTGAATTTAGCAAATGAATCAATTATAATCTTTTGACTTTGAATAGAAGAACTTTCATCTGTTTTATTATCTGCATCTGATAATCTATCATAAGCACCACAAATATATTCCATTATACTAAAACCTCCATGATAGAAGATTTTTCAGTATTGCTATGGGTATTATTTTGATTATCATAATCAATTTTTAAGTATTGCATTAACAACTTACCTCCAATTCCAAATTATGCAATACCAATACCTCACGATGCCATGTTACCATCCTTACGACAAAAAAGCAAATCATTTTGCTTTTAAATTTCTCAAATAGCATAAATATCCCTCCTTTAATATTTCTTCTAGTTTTGTACCATTATCTTTATGAATAAATTTAATATCTAAATTTCTTTTTTTACCACTTTTACTTACTCGTTTCATAGAGTGTTCACCTCTATAAAATCTATTCTTAAAAAAAGGAAATAATGAATATCTTTATTAGACATTTTTATTTCCTTTATCTAAAGTTAAGTCTTGTTCCAAAGGGTTTTTAAGGTGTATTTCAATAGTAGATTTAGTATTATTACCATTATCTATTTCTAAATGGAATACTTCCTTGTTTATTTTACCTTTAATAAAGGTTAGTTCTTTAGTATTAAGTGGCTTAGATAATTCAAAACTAGCATAAGTTCTATTATTATTTTCTTTAAATTCAAATAGTGAAATTTTATCTTTAAGTTGATCTTGTACCATTTCAACTATATTTTTCAATTTTGTTTTTTCTTCTTCTTTGAATTTATCATATTCTGATAATTCTTCTTTATAGATAGACTTATCATTTCTATTTCTATAAAGTCTATCATACTTTGTTTTAATATCTTCTACTGTGAAGTAAGTATTACTTAAATCTACTAGTGGGGTTATCTTTCTTTCTAATTCACCACTAGAATAACAAGATAATTTTTTATATATAACAGTATCCCTAAAAATTGGGTAACCAATATTAGGAAATATGATTATTTTGTAATGAAGATTTTTAACTTCATCTGGTGTTAGA
>CAKOHL010000046.1 GCA_934085635.1 uncultured Bacilli bacterium
TTACTTAGAAGTAGCCCCCCCCCCAAGTGCAATATTTTGTACTGAGGTATTGTCTTTCATATCTATCACTCATCCTTATTTTTTTGAAGATTTCTGATATCTTCTACAATTAAAATAATAACATAATTCAAAAGTATCTTCAAGCATTTTTTAAAATAAAAACACTTACATAAAGTAAATGTCCTTAAAATTATAAACTTAAATATAAACTTATTGCTATAAATAAGAAGCCCATTACAAATGTAAGTCTAGTTATAAACTTTTCTGCTCCTCTTTCTTTCATTTGACTCATAAGCATTGAATTACCACCAGTAATAATTTGCCCAGCATCACTTGCTTTATTACTTTGAAGTAAAACTAATGCAATAAGTAATATACTTACTATTATTAATACTATTTCCATATTTTTCTCCTCACTAATTATTTTACTATATTTCTTCTTCTATTTCAAGTAATCTATTATATTTACTTATTCTCTCTCCTCTAGAAGTTGACCCACTTTTCATAAATGGAATATTTAAAGCCACTGCTAAATCACTTATAAAAGTATCAGTTGTCTCTCCACTTCTATGACTTATTATAGGAGTATACTTATGTTGTTTAGCAAGTACTATAGTCTCAAGTGTTTCATAGAAAGTCCCAACTTGATTAGGTTTAATAATTATTGCATTACATACACCCATCTCTATACCTTTACTAAGCATATCCTTATTAGTAACAAAAATATCATCTCCAACTATACTAATCTTCTTACCAAGAGAATCAGTAATCATTTTAAATCCATCATAATCTTCTTCATCAAATGGATCCTCAATACTTATTATTGGATACTTCTTAACTAATTCTATATAAAACTCTAAAAGTTCTTCTCTAGTCTTATTGGTATTATCTATATTGTATGTATCACTTTCTTTATTATAAAAACTACTTGCCGCCACATCAAGTGCAATAAACACATTTTTACCAGGTATATACCCAGCAGTTTCTATAGATTTAACTATAATACTAAGTGCTTCTTCATTACTATCAAGATCTGGTGCATATCCACCTTCATCCCCAACATTAGTATTAAGTCCTTTATCAAGTAATATACCTTTTAAAGAATGAAACACTTCACTAGCAGATCTTAAGCATTCCTTAAATGTATCAAATTTTGGTACAATCATAAATTCTTGAATATCTACATTATTATTAGCATGTTTACCACCATTTAATATATTAAACATGCAAAATGGAATATGTACTTCTCTCTTATTTAAATATCTATAAAGTTCTAAATTATTATCAAGAGCTGCCGCCTTTAAAGCAGCCACACTAACAGCAAGTATCGCATTAGCCCCTAAATTACTTTTATTTTGAGTCCCATCTAAATTAAGCATAATACTATCTATAGTCTTTTGTTCTTCAACTTCTTTACCAATCAAATTCTCTCTTATAATAGTATTAACATTATTAACAGCCTTAAGAGTACCTTTACCAAAATATCTCTCATCATTATCTCTAAGTTCTAGTGCTTCTTTTTTACCAGTAGATGCCCCGCTTGGTACACTAAACACTCCAACATTACCTTTCTCAGTATAAACCTTAGCTAAAACAGTAGGATTACCTCTAGAATCTAATATCTCTCTTGCTACAACGTTAGTTATTTTACTCATAATAACTCACCTCTCTTAATAAATTATACTATACTTTTTCACCTTTTACCAATAAAATTATTTACAATTCATATTTTAATAGTATAATATTCGAAAGGGGGAATACTAATGAGAGAACTAAATGAAATCAAAAGTATTATAAAAGACATAGAAAATAACACATATGGTTTATCTAAAGAAAATAAACTTATAATTCTAAACAATCTCAAAAGTGAATTAGATAGTTTAAGATGTGGACTATTAAGTACTTGTGACTTTTGTCATAACGAAAGCATAGATATTGATGGTAACTATAAAATATATTGTAGTTATTTAAACATGAGTTTAGAAAGTGACTTCTATGGTAATAATAATTTTCTAGGTTGTCCATATAAAGAATTATTAACTAATATAAATAGTTTAATTAAGAAACTTTAAAACAAATCATAAATATGGTATAATTACTAGGTAAAAAGGAAGGTTTATATGAGTATTAAAGAATTAACTAAAGAAGAATTTAATGAATTTCAGAATAAAAATATTCTTGGTAGTTTTTATGAAACAAGTGAGTATGGAGATTTAATGAGTAAATATGACTATAAAGTAGATTATTATGGTTATATTGAAAATGATTCTATAGTTGCTGCTTTTCTTTTACTTAGTAAATCTATATCTCTTAATGTTAAATATGGCTATAGCCCTAGAGGTTTTCTAATTAATTATTTTGATAATAACTTGTTAGAAAGATTTACTACTGAAGTAAAAAAATACTTTAATAAAAAAGGATATGCATTTATTAAAATAAACCCTATTATAGTACTTAATGAAGTTAAATATAATGGAGAAAAAACTCTTAATCCAATGTGTAACACATTAATAAACAACCTAGAAAACCTAGGATACAAAAAACTAAAAGACAATCTATACTTTGAAAGTATGTTACCTAGATTTAATCCTATAGTAAACCTAAAACTTTTTGATAAAAATAACTTAGATAATAAATTAAAAAATAAATTAAATAGACTTAATAGTAAAGGTCTTAATTTAGTTAAAGGAGACTTTTATAATTTAAATAGTTTATATGAATTAACATATAGAAAAGATAATATATCTAGTGAATTTTATAAAACTATGTACAAAATATTTGATGAAAAGAAACTAATAGACTTATTCTTAGTAGAAGTTAATTATCACGAATATTTACTTAACTTACAAAAAGAACATTCATCTGAAGAAGTAATTAATGAAAAAATAAATAAACTACTTCAAATGAGTCCTAATAACAGAAGTATATTTAATGAAAAAATGAATAGTGATAAAAAATTAAATGAAATAAATGAAGAAATACACGAAGTAAATGTTAAAATAGCAAATTGTATATTTAAAGAAGTAGTCGCAGGTGCTCTATTAGTTAAACATAATAATGTTGTATCTATATTTACAAGTGGATTCAATAAAAAATATAATAAAATATTACCAAATCACTATTTACACTATAGTTTAATTAACTACTATAAAGAAAATAATTATAGTTTCCTTGACTTAAATGGTATATCAGGTGACTTTAGTAAAGATAGTCCATATAAAGGATTAAATGAATTTAAATTAAGTTGGCTTCCTAAAGTATATGAATATATTGGAGAATTTGATTTAATTATTAAAGAAAATAAATATAGTTTACTATGGAGTACTAAAAGACTTCATAAAGAATTTGAAAAAAAAGGCGTTTAAAACGTCTTTTTTATTATAAACTCTTTCTTCTATTATCTAAAAGATAAACTAGTCCCTCCATCAATTCTTTTCTCTTACCAACTAATGCACCATTTAATAAGTGATTCTTTTGTTGTCTTATCCAAGAATTTAATAAATACACTTCATCATCTATAGTAACCACGTAATCACTAGGTACTTTAAGGTTATCATTTTCTTCTAAATATCTAAGTGCTTCTTTGTACATAATAAGCCATCTTTTATTATTAGAAGCAACTTTAACATCTTCCCAAACCATACCAATTTCTTCAAGTTTACTTATTCTTAAAGGAGCTAAAACTCCTGCTTTATAGTTTCTTCTTTGATTAGTTATCCATGTACCTAAATTAACTGTTTCTCCATTCACAATAACTTGATAATTCTTAGGAATAAAAAGGTTACCATTTAAACTATAATAATCTAAAGCAAGACTAAACATTTTATCCCAAGAATATCTATTTCTAATTTTCCAAACCATACCTACTTTATCAAGCATCTCTTTTTTATCTAAAGATAACTTACCTTGAAGAAACATACTTCTTTGAACATCAATCCATTTACTTAACTGAACTTCTTCCCCATTAACATTAATATTATAATTTGAAGGAATCTCAATATTACCATTTTCTTCATAATACTTAAGAACTTCTTTATAAACTAGTGCCCACTTAAGATTATATTTAAGACTTCTATCTAAATTCCAAACCATACCTATCTTATTAAGAAGCACAACTCTATCATAAGTTATCTTATTCTTCTTATAAAGTTGTCTTTGAATTTGTATCCATCTACCTAAATTAATCCCATTTTGAGTATAAGTATTCGGAACACGAAGATGTCCATTCTTTTCATAAAACTTAACAGCCTCTTTATATTTTAAAGGCCAATCATTATCATAAACCATACCATTACCCCTTTCAAACTATATATATTGTATCATATTTTATACAAAAAATCAATGAAAAAAGACTAATTAGCCTTATATCTTGCTCTCAATAATTTAAAGTTGTCATCTTTACTAACTAAAATATCTATTCCATCATACTTACCAATCTCATTTAAATAAGCCTCTTCAAAATAATCAAGTTTTTCATTAACCTCAATCGAGCACTCTAAATTATTTAAATCAAAACAATTACTAACTATTCTTTTTCTAACTTCACTTAATATTTCTAACTTAATATCATTATATAAATTCTTTAGCCTAATTTTTTCTTTCTCACTAAGTACTGTAAAAAGATTTTCATCACTACTAGAATTTCTTATCATACTTTAATTTCTTTTCCTTACTCTCACACTTAATAAATAAGCCATCACTAAACCTAAAATCAACTAAACTATAACCACTCTTCTTACAATAATCATCCAAATAACAAAGAGTCGTTTCATTAACATACTTATAAAGCATCATATCTTTTCTAATAACTATTCCATTCTCAAAACCATTTATTAAACGGTAGAAAAGTTCCTCAGCAACACTTTTACTTGCACTTTTAAAATCACTTACCATAAATATATACTTATTAAAAGTATTAGGAACATTTTTATAATCTTCTTTCTTTGGAAGCGCAAATGGATAAATACTTAAAATAATTTTCTCTTCATCTTTCTTATTAATATAAGTTAAAAAGTATCCATTTAATAAAAGATTAAGACTTAATCTATCAATAAGTTTCTTATTAATCATACTAAAAGTACTGTCCTCTTTAGTAAGCACTAATTCATTACTAGACATTAACTTATTAGTAAAATAACAAACTATCTCTTTATCTTTTAAATTCTTATAATAATTACTTATAATTTCTTTCTTATTCATAATTCCTCCCCCTACTTTAGTGTAAGCGTATTACCTCTAGGATACCACACCATACCAACTTCTTCAAGCATTCTTATTCTTTCATTAGAAAGTTTAGGACGTTTTCCTCTATAACTCATTCTCTGAGAATTTATCCATTGACCTAGTTTAATAGTTTCATTATTAATAGTAACTTCATACCTACTTGGTACATTTAAATTTCCATACTCTTCAAAATACATTTCACATACTCTATAATACTTCATAAAACTCAAATCAGATGCACTCTTAACACTAGTTTCATTAACTAAATCAAAAAGTGATACAATTAACTTCTTTCTTACATCATCTAAATCATTAGAAGTTAAAAATTTTCTTTGAGTACTAATCCAATTATTTAATAAAATAGGTTTATCCTCTACATTAACTAAATAATTCTCAGGTACCACTAAATTATTATGCTTTTTAAAATATTTAAGTGCTTCATTATATATAAGTAACCATCTCTTATCATAAGTTAATCTTTTAACACCTGTCCAATTTATATTAATCTCTTCTAAAAGACTAATTCTCTCATTAGAAAGCTTACCCATTCTATAAAAATTCCTTTGATTCTTAATCCATTCTCCTAGTTTTATATCTACTCCATCAATATTAATAATATATAAAGTTGGTATAAAAAGATCACCATTCTCCTCATAATATTTTTTTGCTAAATCATACATAAACTCCCAAGAATACACAGAGTTTCTATTTCTAACACTCCAAACCATACCTATTTTATTTAAAAGATCTACTCTCTCTTCTTTTAAAGTACCTTCATAATTCATTTGTCTTTGAAGTACAATCCAGTTTCCTAAAGCATGTCCATTATTAGTATATTTTTGTGCTACATTTAAATTACCATTTTCATTATAATATCTAACAGCTTCTTTATACATAGTATACCAGTTAATATCATTTCTTATACTTGCACTATTATCCCAAATCATACCTATTTTATTTAAAAGTTCTACTCTCTCTTTAGAAAGTTTCCCTTTCTTATAATTAACTCTTTGATCTAGAATCCAATGTCCTAATTTAATATCATTAACTTCATACCTAGAACATATAAGTAAATTACCATTCACTTTATAATATTTAACAGCCTCATTATATATATGAAGCCACTTCTCTTCATTAGTCATAAAACCCTCCTATTTTTTCTTTAAACTTTTACTTCTTCCAAAATAAACACCAATCTCTTGAAGCTTATCAAATCTTTCATTAGAAAGCTTTCCATTATTATATAAATATCTTTGACGAATAAGCCAGCTATCTAAATTAACACCATCTACAGTATAATTATGAGGCACAAATAAATCCCCATTAGTATCATAATAAGCCTTTAAAAGTTCGTACTTTCTAATCCATTCTTTTTCTTTTATACTAGAAAACTCCCATATCATACCCACTTCTTCAAGCATTTTTATTTTCTCATCAGATAATTTAGCTCTTTTACCTTTATAATTCATTCTTTGTGAATTTATCCAAAACCCAAGATTAATCTTTTCTCCATTTTTATATACTGCATAATCAGCTGGAATTAAAAGATTTCCATTCTCTTCATAATACTCCTTACACAAAGAATAATACTTCATAAACTTCAAATCATAAACACACGTAACATCAGATAAATTCATAAGTTTTATAAAAAGTTCTTTCCTATCCTCACTAAGTTTACCATTATTTAAATAATTTTTCTGGTAAAAAATCCACTTCTTAAGTAAATAATCTATACCATTTATAGTAACAATATAATCATTAGGTATAACTAAATTACCATTCTCATTATAATACTTAAGTGCTTCTTTATACATTATTAACCATTTTCTATCTAAAGTACTTCTTTTAACATCACTCCACTTTATTCCTATATCTTCTAAAAGTAGAGTTCTACTGGGTGGTAGTTTTCCTTTTTTATAAAAATTTCTCTGATTATGTAACCAAATACCTAATTTATAAGTTTTTCCATCAGAGTTAACTTCATAAAAATGTGGAATTAAAAGATTACCATTTTTCTGATAATACTCTTTAGCCAAATCATACATTCTATTCCATTTCAATAAACTTCTACTTTCTACATCATCTTCCAATTTTTCTTCCAAAGGATATTTATTATGAAATTTCCATACCATTTTAATATCTTCTAAAAGTAGAATTTTCTCTTTAGAAAGCTTACCACTTTTATATCTTCTTCTTTGGGTATTTATCCACATTCCAAGATTAATCTTTTTTCCATCTATGTTATATACAACATAATCTTGAGGAATCAAAAGATCTCCATTCTTCTCATAATACTCTTTTGCTAAATTATAATTATATAACCACGATTCTTCCCTATTCATATTATCCCCCATAAAGTACGTATTATAGTAGCATATTTTATACCAAAATGCAATAAAAAAAAGAAGATTAAACTTCTAATTTAAAGCAGCTAATAATTCTGCTTTTTTCATAGTAGTATAACCTTCAATACCTTTTTCTTTAGCTAATGCTTTTAATTCAGCAACTGTTTTACTATTTAAATCATTATCATTTTTACTTTCAGCCTTAACTTCAGCCTTAGTTTCTTTTACTGTAGGATGTTCTAAACCTTTTTTAGCAACTTCAACTAATTTAGCAAATTCATTCATATCAGCTATAGCTATTTCACTAAGCATCTTTCTATTAATTTCAACTCCAGCTTTATTAAGTCCATCTATAAACTTAGAATAACTTATATTATTCATTCTGCAAGCAGCGTTAATTCTAGTTATCCATAATTTTCTAAAGTTACCTTTATTTTTCTTTCTATCATTAAAACTATATCTTCCACTGTGCATTAATTGTTCATGAGCTGATTTAAATAATCTATGCTTACTTCCAAAATATCCTTTAGCTCTGTTTAAAACTTTCTTTCTTCTAGCTCTTGCTACAGTTCCACCTTTAACTCTTGTCATTTATATTACCCCCTTAATGCTTTCTTATATCTGTTAGTATCTGCACTACTTAAAACAGATCCTTTTCTATGGTCTCTATTAAAACTTGTTGGTTTTTTACCAGTTTTATGATTTGCACCTGGTTTACCTATTTTAGTACTTCCTCCAGGTCTTACAGTTACTTTCTTAGCTATTCCCTTATGTGTTTTTTGTTTTGGCATAATTTCTCCTTCTTTCTTTACTTTTTTGGTGTTAGAACTAAACTTACTGTTCTTCCTTCTAATTTTGGTTCTTCTTGAATACTAGCTACATCATCAAGTCTTTCAGCAAACTTAACTATTACATCACGTCCAAGTTCTGGATGTGCAAGTTGTCTACCTTTAAACCTAACTGACACTTTAACTTTATGACCTTTAACTATATATGCTTTTGCATTCTTAAGCTTAGTCTCAAAATCGTGTGTATCAATTGTAACAGACAATCTGTATTCTTTAAGTTCTAGATTTTGCTCTCTTTGCTTTTTCTTAGCATCCTTTTCTCTCTTCATCTTTTCATACTTAAACTTATTATAGTCTATGACTTTACAAACAGGCATACCATCCGAACTCATTAACACTAAATCAAGTCCAGCATAATTTGCAAGAGTAAGAGCATCTTCTCTCTTCTTAATTCCTAATTTCTCTCCATTAGGACCAATAACCATAACTTCCTCAAATTTAATTTGTTCATTAATTAGAACATTATCATTTTGTTTAGCTATCGTAAACACCTCCAAATATAAACAGAAAAGTGAATACATATGTATCCACTTTAAAACACTAAAAAGATTATCTTTTAAGCTTTCAGCCTACTTACCTATTATAAGTCAGGCGAGTGTGGACACACTTCTTTCTCTCTTCACGTATTAGATTATATAATATATTTTATGAAAAATCAAGCAAAATATTAATAAATCG
>CAKOHL010000047.1 GCA_934085635.1 uncultured Bacilli bacterium
GGTGTTTGTGATGGTGGAGCAACACTTAAAATAGACAAGTTTAAAGTAATAGTTTATGGAGTTAAAAAAGACCAAACCTGTACAATAAATATTAAAAACTTAAAAAATACAGTTAAAGTAAATGTTGTAAATGGAGTTTCTTCTCCTGAAAGTGTAATAGTAGACTATGGAAAAGATGCTTCATTTACATTAACAGGAAATACAGGATATCATTATGATAACTATGTATGTACGGGTGCTAATGAAAGTAGTTATTCAAATAACAAATTAACTATTAAAAATGTAACAGATCCAGTTGTTTGTACTGTTACTTATGCGATAAATAAATACAATATAACAATAAATGGAGTTAATGGAACAGCGAGTCCATCAAATGTAACAGCTGACTATGGTAGCAAAATAACAATTAATCTAACACCTAAAGCTGGTTACCAAGTAAATGGAGCCACTACTAACTGCACTGGTGGAGTAATAGATGCTACTAAAAATGTACTTGTAATAAGTAACATAAAAAAAGAACAACAGTGTTCAGTAACATTTTATCCTATAACATATAAAATAACATTAAATAATCAAAGTGCTACATCATCCGGAACAACAGAAGTATACTACCAGTATAATACAACCAAAACAATAAATAATGTTAAATGTTACTATTACACAGATAGTACACTAAAAACTTGCATAACAAGTGGTACAACAATAACAAAGCCTAGTAGAACTGGACACACATTCTCAGGGTACTATACAGCACAAAATGCAGGTGGAATACAATATGTAAATAATAATGGTGTATTTATAAATAATGCATATAAAACAGTGGGAGACAAAACTCTATATGCAAACTGGACTATTAATTCATACAAAGTAACATTAACAGTGACTAATGGTGCAGGAAGTACTAGTAAAAATATAAATTATAATTCTAGTGGAACATTTACTGGCGTAAAGCCAAATACTGGATATACAAGTGCTGGAGCTACAGTAAGCTGTAATGGAGGAGCAACGGTAAGTTTAAGTGGAACAACAGTTACAGTAAGCAAAGTCACTAAAGCACAAACTTGTACTGTAAAGTTTCCGGTAGACAAATATACAGTAACTATAAAAGTTACAAATGGTACAACTACTTCTAGTTCGGTGAAACTTAATGCAGGAAAAGACGGCTCGTTTACTGCGACACCAAACGCCAATATGGCACTTAAGAGTTATAGCTGTACTAATCATACTGTAACTTATGGTGGAAACAATAAATTTACAATAACTAAGTTATCTAGTAATACAACTTGTACAATAACTTATACTGCTGTAACTAAATCGTTTGCTTATAAAAGTTCAGCGCAAACATATACAATACCTTATACTGGATATTATGACATCACAGCTTACGGAGCACAAGGAGCTGGTTCTGGTGGTAAAGGTGGTAAAATTATTGGACGTGTTAAACTTACCAAAGGAGACGTGATTACAGTAGTTACAGGTGGAACTGACGGAACTAATGGTGGAGGAGCTGGCCTTTATAAAGGTGGAGGATCTACTATCATTAAGAAAGGCAATGCTAATTTAATAATCGCTGCCGGAGGTGGTGGCGGTTCTGCTGGTACTGCCGGTGGAAATGGAAACGGTGCAGGAGGAGCTGCTGCAAGCGCAAGTGCAAGTGGGACAAATGGTGGACCAGGAACTAAAGGAACTAATGGTGGTGGCGGAGGAAGCGGATACAATTATTCTTATAGTTGTAGATGCAGCGATTGCTATTATGGCTCTAATACTTGCGTAGGCGGTGAGGTTCTAACAAGCTGTGCTCGATATAAAACAAGAAGGGTGAGATGTCCAAATAGTAGTTGCAACAGCGCTTGTTACGGAGATGGAGTTAAAGATATTTATTATTGCGATATTGATACTAATCAATGTGAAAAATGGAATTCCTATTATGATTCTTGTAAAAGTGGTAGTAATACCTGTAGTTATGGCTGTGATGACTGTTCTAAATCATACAAATCAGGAAATGGAGGCAAAAGCGCAGTTGGAAGTGGTGTAACTGCAGTAGAAAACACTGCAGGAGCGAACACATCAAATGGTAAAGCATCACTTACTTATTACAAAGAAAACTTATAATTAAAGTTTGCAAAAAAATGCAAACTTTTTTGTATTGTTTGCTTGACATAAAAATATTTGTTTGATAATATATTGTTGTTTGAATAAAAAGAGATATAAATGTGAATATTAAAAGTGAGGTAATTACTATGGATAAAATAATTATTAAAGGAGCAAGAGAAAATAATTTAAAAAATATAGATATTGAAATACCTAAGAATAAACTTGTTGTAATGACTGGTGTAAGTGGAAGTGGTAAATCAAGTTTAGCATTTGATACCATATATGCTGAAGGTCAAAGAAGATATGTAGAAAGCTTAAGTGCATATGCTAGACAATTTTTAGGTAATTCAAATAAGCCTGAGGTTGACTCAATTGAAGGCCTTAGTCCTGCTATATGTATAGATCAAAAGTCTACTAATAAAAACCCAAGAAGTACAGTAGGAACTGTAACTGAAATATATGACTATTTAAGACTTTTATTTAGCCGTATTGGTGTACCTTACTGTCCAAAACATAAAAAGCCTATTAAAAGTCAATCGATAGAAGAAATGGTTAATAAAATAATGGAATATCCAGAAGGTACAAAACTTGAAATAATGAGTCCGATTGTAAGAGGAGAAAAGGGAACTCAAAGAGATTTACTTGAAGACTTAAGAAAAGATGGTTATACAAGAATAAGAGTAGATGGGGAAGTTAGAAATCTTAGTGAAGACATTGAACTTGTTAAAAATAATAAGCATACTTTAGAACTAGTGGTTGACAGACTAACTGTAAACGAAAAGTCAAGAAGTAGACTATTTGAAGCAATAGAACTTTCTTGTAAAATGGCAGGTGGAAAAGTACTTATAAATATAATAGGAGACAAAGAAGTACTTATGAGTGAGAACTATGCTTGTCCTGATTGTGACTTTAGTTTAGAAGAACTAGAGCCTAGATTGTTCTCCTTCAATAGTCCTTATGGAGCATGCCCTGAGTGTAAAGGATTAGGTGTCAAATTAAAAATAGATGAAAACTTACTTATACCAGACAAGAGTTTATCTATTAAACAAGGAGCAGTAGCTTCTTTCCAAAGTGGTGAAACTTTAAATATATACTTTAGAAAACTTGATAGTGTATGTGAATACTACAATATTGATTTAAACAAACCAGTAAAAGACTTCACAAAAGAAGAATTTGATACAATATTCTATGGTTCTAAAGATAAAATAGACTTTAAAGTAAAAACTAGAAGTGGAAGTATACTTAGAAGTTATGATTACTTTGAGGGGATAATATCCAACCTAGAAAGAAGATATTTGGAAACTAATAGTCCTAGCATAAGAACTTGGATAGAGAGTTATATGACAGAAAGTGTTTGCGAAGTTTGTAAAGGCGCTAGACTATCTGAAAAAATATTAAATGTATTTATAAATAATAAAAATATAAATGATATAACTAATCTGAGTATTAAAGAACTAATTAAATTCTTTGATAATATAAAACTAACCAAAACTGAAGAGGAAATATCTTTTCTAATATTAAAAGAAATAAGAGAAAGATTAAATTTCTTAAAAGATGTTGGACTAGAATATTTAACATTATCTAGAAGTGCTAGTTCATTAAGTGGTGGAGAAAGTCAAAGAATTAGACTTGCTACTCAAATAGGAAGTAAACTTAGTGGAATACTTTATGTACTAGATGAACCAAGTATAGGACTTCATCAAAGAGATAATGATAAACTAATTAAAAGTCTTAAAGAAATGAGAGACTTAGGTAACACGCTTATAGTAGTCGAGCACGATACAGACACTATGCTTGCTAGTGATTACTTAATAGATATCGGACCAGAAGCAGGAGAAAATGGTGGATATGTTGTTGCAAAAGGAACACCAGAAGAAGTAATGAAAAATGATAAATCAATAACTGGTAAATATTTGAGTGGTAAATTAAAAATAGATGTACCAGAAAAAAGAAGAAAAGGAAATGGAAGCTTTATTGAAATTAAAGGCGCAAAAGAACATAACTTAAAAAATATAAATGTTAAATTTCCTAAAGGTACATTAACGTGTGTAACTGGTGTAAGTGGAAGTGGTAAATCTAGTTTAGTAAATGAAATACTTTATAAAAAATTAGCTACTACAATATATAGATCAAAAGAAGTACCAGGTGTGTTTAAAAGTATAAAAGGTATAGATGATGTAGATAAAGTAGTATATATAAGTCAAGATCCAATTGGAAGAACACCTAGAAGTAACCCTGCAACATATGTTGGACTATTTGATTTAATTAGAGATGTATTTACTGAAACAAAAGAAGCAAAATTAAGAGGTTATACTAAAAGCAGATTTAGTTTCAACGTTAAAGGTGGCAGATGTGAGGCTTGTCAAGGGGATGGGGTTAAAAAAATAGAGATGCACTTCTTACCTGATGTATATGTTCCTTGTGATGTATGTAAAGGTAATAAATATAATAATGAAACTCTTAAAATTAAATTTAAAGGACTAAATATTGCTGAGGTACTTAACTTAAGAGTAGATGAAGCTCTAGAAGTATTTGAAAATGTACCTAAAGTAAAAAGAATACTAGATACTATGCATGATGTTGGACTTGGATATGTAAGACTTGGACAAAATGCCGTAACACTATCAGGTGGAGAAGCTTGCCGTGTAAAACTTGCAAAAGAACTTCAAAAGAAACCTACTGGAAAAAGTGTATACATACTAGATGAACCATCAACTGGATTACATATAGATGATATCAAAAAATTACTTGCTATCTTACAAAGAATAGTAGATAATGGAGATACAGTAATAGTAATCGAGCATAATCTTGATATAATAAAAGTGGCAGACTACATAATCGACCTAGGCCCAGAAGGTGGGGATGAAGGTGGAAAAATAGTATGCACTGGTACTCCTGAACAAGTAGCAAAATGCAAAGAAAGTTACACAGGTAAATATTTAAAAGATATGTTAAAAAACTAAAGAAATAAAAATCAAAATGAATGGCACTTTAATTAAAAAGTGTCATTTGTTTTTAAGAATAATCACTAACTTTAACCTTGTATTTATTAGTGTAATTTAATATAATTATATTAAAAGAAAGAGGGAACATAATGAATGTAAGAAAAAAAGAATTAATAGTACTTGTACTTGAAATATTTACAGGGGCACTTAGCTTATGCTTAGCAAGTTATTTATTTAAAAGTTTCTATGTAGAAAACTTTTGGTATGCTTGTTTAGCAAGTGTAATAATAAGTTTACTTAGTGTATATTTAAAACCATTACTTGAAGTATTAACACTTCCAATTAACATAATAACACTAGGACTTACTTATCCTATAATAAATATGATAATACTAAAAGTAACTGGATTACTACTTGGAAGTAACTTTATAGTAAAAGGTTTCTTTGTACCGATATTTATATCAATATTCATAAGTATAATAAATGCATTTTTAAATAACATAATAGTGAATCCACTAAAAGAAAGAAGGTAAAATAATGAATCCAGTAGCATTTACAATAGGGAGTTTTGAAATAAAATGGTATAGTTTATTTATACTAGCAGGAATAATAATATCTTGGATATTAATAAATGGAGAATGTAAGAAATTTAAAATAAATAAAGACTTTGTAACTAACTTATTATTTTGGACAATTATATTTGGAATAATTGGAGCTAGACTTTATTACTGTGCATTTAATTTAGAGGATTACTTAAAAAGTCCAATAGATATATTAAAAGTATGGGAAGGAGGACTTGCTATACACGGGGGTATAATATTTGGAGCATTAACAATAATACTATATTCTAGAAAATATAAAGTACCAGCACTTAGAATGATAGACATCATTGCACCTTACTTACTTTTAGCCCAAGCGCTTGGAAGATGGGGGAACTTCTTTAATGGAGAAGTATATGGCGTTGCAACCACACTTGATAAACTAAAAAGTATAAGAATAATACCTGACTTTGTAATATATGGAATGAATATAAATGGAACATACTATACACCACTTTTTTACTATGAATCACTATGGTGCTTACTAGGATTCATAATAATACTAATAATAAGAAAACTAAAATACACAAGAGTAGGTTTCCAAACTGGTGCATACATGATTTGGTATGGAGTAGGAAGATTTATATTTGAAGGAATGAGAAGTCCTGAATTTAATCTAATGTTTGGTAATATAAAAATTGCACAGTTAATAAGCATAGTACTAATAGTAATAGGTTCAATAATAATATTACTCCAAGCAAGAAAACCTAAACTAACTGAAATGTATAACTCTGGAGAAAAAATAGAAGTAGTAAATATGTAAGGGGGGAAATATGTACGACACAATAATAATTGGTATGGGTCCAAGTGGTATGAGTGCTGCTTTATATGCTAAAAGAAGTGGACTAAATGTGTTATGTCTTGAAAAAAATGTACCAGGAGGCCAAGTAAACAATGCTAAAACAATAAACAACTATCTTGGATATGAAAACATAAATGGTGCAGAACTTGCTTACAAAATGTTTATGCACGTAAAAGATGAAAACATAGAATATAAAATAGAAGAAGTAACTAAAATAACAAAAGAAAATAATGTCTTTACTATAGAAACTAACAAAAATAAATACACTTCTAAAACAGTAATAATAAGTACTGGAAGACAACCTAAGAAAACTAAAGAAGAAATAGAAACTAACATAACATTTAACAAATGTGCAATATGTGATGCTCCTTTATATAAAGGTAAAGATGTATTAGTATTAGGAAATAGTGAAAATGCTTTTGAAGAAGCTTGCTTTTTAAATGCAACATCTAATGTAACTCTTCTAAGTACAGAAAAAATAGATAGCGAATTAATAAATAAATATAATAGTAAATTAAATATAATTGATAATGAAAAAATATTAGATATAAAAAATGAAGATAATAAATACATAGTAAAAACTACAAATAATGAATTAATAGTAGATGGAATATTTAGCTTTATGGGATATGAAAGAGAAACTAAATATTTAGAAAATTTAAACATACTTGAAAGTAATGGACTAATAAATGCAAATGGTACAGAAACCATTGTACCTGGCTTATTTGCTTCAGGAGATATAGTAAAAAAAGACTTATATCAAATAGTAACAGCAGTAAGTGAAGGAGCAATAAGTGCTATAAAAGCAAAACAATATATAACAAAAGAAAGTGAGTGATAATATGTTAGTATGTGGGAAAAATGTAGCAAGAGAAGTATTAAATAGTAACTATAATATAAAAAATATATACTTAATAGATAACTTCAATAATGAAGAAATATTATCACTAATTAAAAAAATGCACGAAAGCTATGAATATAAAACACAAAGTGAAATGGATAAAATGACTAAAGAATTACATCAAGGAATAATAATTGAAATAGAAGATTATGAATACTTAGATTTTAATAGTATAAGAAATGATGTTAATGCTAATTTTGTCCTAATATTAGATCATATAGAAGATCCTAGAAACTTTGGGGCTATTATAAGGACTAGTGAATGTGCTGGAGTAGACTATATAATAATACCTAATAAAAGAAATGTAGAAGTAACAAGTGCAGTTATGAAAACATCAAGTGGGGCTCTTGCTAATACTAAAATAGTAAAAGTAGCTAATCTAAATAATACTATAACTAAACTAAAAGAATTAGGCTACTGGATAGTAGGAAGTGATGCTGAAGGAACTGACTACACAAAAATAGACTATAGGGGTAAAGTTGCCTTAATAATAGGCAGTGAAGGTTTTGGTTTAAAAGAAATGATAAGAAAAAATTGTGACTATATTGCAAGTATTCCACTAAAAGGAAAAGTAAATAGTCTAAATGCTTCAGTTGCAGCTGGAATATTAATTTACGAAATAGTAAAAACTAGATGACAGAAAATGAATTAATAACTTTAGCCAAAACCAAAAATGAAAAAGCAATAAATAAAATAATAAAAGAATATGAAATAAATATAAAAAGAATAATAAAAAAATACTATTATTCTTTTAATAACCTTGGACTAGATAAAAATGATATATATCAAGAATTATTACTTACATTATTTAAAACAATAGAATCATACTCTATAAATAAAGAAGTAAGTTTTAAAACATATCTAAATAAGAATTTAGAAAATAGTATACTTGATATAATAAGAACATATAACAGAGGTAAACATAAAGTACTAAATGAATCTATATCAATAGATCAAGATAACTTACATAATTTATTTTCTACTAAAGAATTACCAGAAGATAAAATAACATTATTAGAAATAGATTCTGAAATAAAAAAATTACTAACTAATGAAGAACTAAAAGTATATGAATTAAAAAAAGAATCTAAAACAGTAAAAGAAATATCTTACATACTAGATAAACCTATTAAAAGTATATACAATGCTACAAGAAGAATAAAAATTAAACTTCAAAGTATTGACTAACATTTATAAATTATGATATTATTATATCGTAAGAAGATATGTGAAGTACAATTTAAATTCGCAAATCTTCAAGAAAAATAAGGACGAGTGATAGATATGAAAAACAATACGCCAGTACAAAATATTGCACTTGGGGGGGGGGTTACTT
>CAKOHL010000048.1 GCA_934085635.1 uncultured Bacilli bacterium
AGAAAAAAAGAATTAATAGTAATACTATCTAGTTTACTAGTAATAGTATTATCAGTATCAGTAGCATACTTTACTACAAAGATACTTGGTATTGGAAAAGAAATATCAGTAGAAAGTGCAGACTTAAAAGTAATATTTACAAGTGGAAGTGGAACAATAAACGGAAGCAATATAGAACCAGGTTGGGAAAGTGGAGAGAATACATTCACAGTAAAGAATGAATCCAACGGAACATATAAATACAACATCATAATAAAAGATTTAGTAAACACATTTGTAACAGAAGGATTTTTACAATATAAAATAACTTCAACTGATGGTGGATATAATATGACAGACTTTGCTGATGTACCAAAGTCTAGTACAGCTACAGATACAACACTAGCAGAAAATATAAGTATAGAAAAGGAAGCAACTCATACGTACAAAATAATAATAAATTACAACAATAGTGATGATGTTGACCAAAGTACAGATATGGGCAAAATGTTAAGTGGTAAGATATTTATAACTAAAGCAAGTAACCCAACATTAGCAAGTAAACTTTTAGAAGATAATCCAAGAATAAGTACAAGAAGTGACTTTAGTACACCATTTACAACTAACACAGCAAACACATTATATAAAGCAACAGAGAATGGAACAGATGTATATTATTTTGCAGGACAAGACACAGAAAGCACTCCAATAAATAACTGGGTAAAATTCGGAAATTACTACTGGAGAATAATTAGAACAAATTCAGATGGAAGTATAAGACTTTTATACTCAGGAACAAGTCCTGATACAACAAAAGGATATATAGGAGAAAGTGCATTTAACACAACTACTAATAGACCAAAATATGTGGGATATATGTATGGAGACAATGATACTACACTTGAAGAAGCAAGAACTAATACAAATGATAGTACTATTAAAACATATATAGATAATTGGTATAAAAATAATTTAACATCATATACAAATTATTTAAGTAATGATGCAGTATATTGTAATGATAGAGAACTTGCAAGTGGAGGTACTTATCGAATTTCAAAAATTATAATTAACAATTCCAATGAATTGCTTGCCTATTTAGATAAAAATGATAAAAAAAATTTGATTAGTGTTGAAACTGTGCCTGAACCTAGTGATAGTGATTTTGATTTTAAGTCATATGAAAGACTAAAAACAAATAAAACACCAACATACGATTGTACAAATAATAAAGATGCATTTTCTGGAAATAATACAGAAGCAAAATTAAAATATCCAATTGCATTAATGACAGCAGATGAAGTAGCGTATGCAGGAGGAGTAGCATATAAATCGACACCAATGTGGTATTATACAAATAGTACATATAATAGTATAACTGGTTCAAGTGAATGGTGGCTTTTGTCGCCGGCGCGTTGGATTAGTTCGTATGCTTGGGAGTGGCATGTGTGTGGTTCAGTTAATCCTAGCGAACCCGATGGCAAAATTGTTGTTAACTCGAATGGTGTCCGTCCCACGGTATCTCTCAAAGCTTGTACACTATGGAAAAGTGGAAATGGGTCATCTAGTAACCCATACGAAATTATAGAAAATGATGGTTGCTAAATTAATTTAGGTATTTACAAGGTATAAAATTTGTGCTAGAATTTATTTATATTAACTGATGAAGAAATGATTAGTAGTTTTATATGTTAGTATTTAGAGAGTTAACGGTTGGTGAAAGTTAATTATATATATAAGGTGAAATACACATTTTAGAGGTTAGTAGGTTACGCGTTATAGTAAAGAGTATAAATTAAGGTGGTACCACTCTTAGGAGTCCTTTGGTAACCATCTTTTTATTTTGAAAGGAGAGGAATTGCTATGACATTTTTTGAAGAATTAGAATGGAGAGGTGTGGTTAAAGATATTAGTAGCCCAGATTTAGCCGATAGACTAAATAAAGGAGATATTACTTTCTACTTAGGTACAGATCCTACTGCAGATAGTTTACATATTGGACACTATGCTTCATTTGTAACTGCAAAAAGACTTGCTCTTCACGGTTGTAAACCTATTATACTAGTAGGTGGTGCTACTGGATTGATTGGAGATCCAAGACCAACTGCTGAAAGAGAAATAATTGCTAAAGAAACAGTAGAAAAAAATATTGAAGGATTAAGAAAGCAAGTAGAAAAATTACTAGATGGTAAAGCTATAATTGTTAATAACTATGATTGGACTAAAGACGTTACTTTACTAGATTTCTTAAGAGATATTGGTAAATATATAAATGTTAATTATATGTTAGGTAAAGATATTATCCAAAGAAGACTTGATAGTGGTATTACATATGCAGAGTTCTCATACACTCTTTTACAAGGATTTGATTTTGTTCACTTATTTAATACATATAACTGTGAATTACAAGCAGCTGGAAGTGACCAATGGGGTAATATAACTACTGGTATAGAATTAATAAGAAAGATAGAAAATAAAGAAGCATATGGATTTACTATGCCACTTATCTTAGATAAACAAGGTAATAAATTTGGTAAAAGTGAAGGTAATGCATTATGGCTTGATAAAGATAAAACTAGTCCATACTTAATTTACCAATACCTATTAAATAGTGATGATACTAAAGTAGAAGAATACTTAAAAGTATTTACATTCTTAACTAAAGAAGAAATAGAAAATATAATGAAAGAGCAAAAAGAATGTCCTGAAAAGAGAGTAGCTCAAAAAGCTCTTGCATTTGAAGTAGTAAAAGACTTACACGGATTAGAAGAGGCTGAAAAAGCTAAACAAACAAGTGAAGATATATTTAGTGGTAAAGTACATAAAGATATGCCTACTAAAAAAGTAAGTGAAAGTAGTATGAATATATTAGACTTACTAATAGAAACAGAACTTGCTCCATCAAAAAGTGAAGCTAGAAGACTAGTCTTACAAGGTGGTATAAAAGTAAATGGTGAAAAAGTAGAAAATGCTGATGAAATCATTGAAATTAATGATACTGTTATAAATAAAGGAAAAAAAGTTATAATAAAAGTAGAAAAAATGTAAAACCAATATTTAATTGGTTTTCTTTTATATAAATCTAAAGTATAATAGTACTTAGAAAAGAGGTAAGTTATGGATAACGTTTATTCAAAAGTAAGAAGTTTTGGAGAAGTATTAATTTTAATAAGTATATATTTTTTAGTACCTCAATTAGTGGGAAGTTTATTTTATTATGGTTTCAAACTTCCAGAAATAACATCTGTATATATAGGTAATATATGTGTAGCAATAATATTCTTCTTTATGTATAAAAATATGTTAAAAGAAAAATTTAAAGAATATATATCAAGTGTTAATAATTTTGGAGATAGTTTAAAATGGTGGGGTATAGGTTTTGCAATTATGGTAGTATCTAATTTACTAATATATAAATTTTTAATATCAGAAGGTCCAGTTAATGAAGAATTAAATAGACAAGCATTACTATCATATCCAGTAATAGGTTTTATATCTATATCAATAATAGCGCCTTTTGTAGAGGAAATGATATTTCGTTTTGGTTTAAGAAAAATAACAGGTAATAATATTATGTTTCCAATAATGAGCTTTTTAATATTTGGTTTTCTACATACAGTAGCTGGACTTGATAGAAGCTTACTAGAACTAGTTTACATAATTCCATATGGTGCATTAGGTTTTGTATTTGCAAAAGCATATCAAAAAAGTGATAATATATTTTCAAGTATATCAGCCCATATGATGCATAATACATTTTGCTATGTTATGACTATAATAGCTCTTGGAGTACTATAATATGGAAAAAGATCAAAATATAATTGAAGAAAAACATAAAAAAAGTTTAAAAACTAAATTACTTAATATACTCATAATAATTGTTATATTAATAATGGGGGTATATTTATATGCTAAATATGTTGGAACAAGTGGTGTATTTACAAGAGAATATTTTATAAAAAGTAATAACATTCCTAAGAACTTTAGTGGAAGTAAAATAGTATATTTTAGTGATGTACTAATAGGAAGTACTACAAGTGAAGATACTTTAAATGAAATAAAAGATAAAGTGAATGAACTTAATCCTGATATTATACTATTTGGCGGAGGCTTAATAAGCGATACTTATAAGATAAATGATAAAACTAAATTAGTAGAATATCTTAAAGGATTTAATGCACTTCTTGGTAAATATGCATCTTTAGGTAAAAATGATTCTAATGAAATAAAAGAATTACTAACAGAAAGTGGTTTTACTTATTTAGATAATAATAGTGAACTTATATATAAGAATGGAGATACTCCAATTTGTTTGATAGGCATGAATTCATATCTTTTAGGAGAGTACTCATTAGAAAACATAAATAAATGTGCTAATTACTTCACAGTGATATTCACGCACGAAAGTGATTTACTTTATAAATTAACTGAATATAATTACGATATGTTCTTAGCAGGTGGTACATTAGGTGGAGAAGTAGAGGTTCCTTTCTATGGACCAATTTATAAATTCGAAGGCTCGATGGATTACTATAAATCAGAATATGATGATAATGGTAAGAAAGCATACATATCTAATGGATTTGGTACTAAGAAAAGTTATATTAGATTAAATAATAGACCAAGTTTTAACTTCTTTAGGTTAAAAAGCACAGACTAAAAATAAAACACTTCATACAATATTGTAGAGGTGTTTTTATGTATAATAATATGAATAGGGGTTTTTCCTACAAAAAAGATACTAGATTTGTACCATTTGCAGGACCATTCTTATTAGGTGCACTAACTGGGGGAGTAGCAGTAGCAGCAACGCAACCAAGACCAAACTATATCTACTATCCACAGCGTCCACCATTCTATGGTCCATACTATTATTAATTTTCTAGTGGAAGAACAATCTTACAAGTAGTACCTTTACCTAAAGTACTATCATAAGTAATGTATCCACCGTGAGCTTCAATAATTTCTTTACTAAGACTAACTCCAAGACCTGTACCTTTTTCCTTAGTAGTATAAAAAGGCTCTAAAATATTCTCAAGTGTTTCTTCATCCATCCCACTTCCATTATCTTTAACAAATATATATAAATATTCTTTATCCACAAATATTGTGGTTGAAACTACTCCCTTATAAGGTGGGCAAGCTTCAACTGCATTTTTTATTACATTAATAATAACTTGTTTCATTCTATTATAATCTAAATTAACAACTGGATCATCTTCTATCTCAAAAATATAATTAACTTCCTTAGAATTAAAAAATGGTATCAAAACATCTTTAGCATCATCAAACAATGTTCCAATTCTAAACTCACTCTTATGAACCTTAATCTTAGTAAACTCCATAAAATCTTGAAGTAAATTAAGTGTTCTATTAACTTCTCCCTTAATAATACCAATATATCTCTCACTTTTAACTTTATTCTTAACATCAAACATATCTAAATACCCCTTAATAACAGCTAAAGGATTTTTAATCTCGTGTGTAATCTTAAACAAATTAATCTTAATACTTTTTTCTTTTTCAAACTCTTTAAGAGTCATATGCATATCAATAATACTTCTAGACTTCTTAATAAAATAATCTATAATCTTAA
Organism: uncultured Bacilli bacterium; assembly: GCA_934085635.1. Taxonomy (GTDB): domain Bacteria; phylum Bacillota_I; class Bacilli_A; order RF39; family UBA660; genus CAG-628. Next base: position 5,576 of record CAKOHL010000048.1, read on the forward strand.
CCATAGCTAAATAACATAAAGTAGCTATAATAGAATTAAATAGTACTGACATACTAAAATTCTCAACAACAAAACTAATATAAGCAAGACCTACTAAAACAATAGAAGTATTTATAAAATAATTAGTATTCTTAAGAGTAATAGTATAAAACTTATAGAAAATATAAAGAAATATAAAAAGCAAAACAATAGTAAATATACAGTAATTTAAATTATTAACTAAATATTCTCCAACAATCAAACTTATAACTATTCCAACAACTGGTTTTTTATTTAAATAAGCTATAACAAGAGGAATCATCGTACTAGCAAGTTCATAATTTTCTGGAATATTATCTTTATAATTAAGTGTTAAAAATAAAGACATAAAAAGTGTAACACTAAGTAGTATTTTAGATTTTTCTATTTTCATAGTATAACTATAAGCAACAAAGTATTGATAAACCAAAAGAGGAAATGTTGCTAATATAGCATTAATAATTTGACTTTCAATAACATACATATCTCTCACCACATTAATATACTACCACACATATATGTCGAATTTTGTCGAATTTTGTCGAAAGACATCAAAAAAAGTAGAAATTTATCTACTTTAAATCTTTAATATACTTTTTTAATTGCTTACTATTAGGTCCTAATATAATTTTAAGTTCATTATCTACTTCAACAATCCCTTTAGCGCCAAGTTTCTCAATAGCATTTTTATCTACTTTAGAAGTATCTTTAACTTTAACATTGAGTCTACTCATATTCTTAGTAACATCAATAATATTTTCTTTGCCACCTAAAAACTGTATTAATTTATTAATCTTAATAGTAAAATCTTTCTTATTAATTCTTATAACTATAACAGATATAAGAAGTAGTAAAACTGCAATTATTATATATTCATATTCATACATTTAAATCTTCTCCTACTAAAATTATACTATATATATAGAAAAAAATAAACAAAAACTTTTTTCACAAAACTTACACCATATTAACACTTAAAACTTTAGTAGAATTAAAAACGAGGTGAGAAGTTATTGGATATAAATAAATTTGAAAGAGAAGAAAAGAAATATATATTAAGTGAAGAAGAATACTTGATCTTAATGAGAGAATTAAACGGATTACTTATTAAAGATGAATACTTTAAAAGTAACATACTAAACATATACTTTGATACAGAAAACTTTGACTTAATAAGAAAATCAATAGATAAACCTGTATATAAAGAAAAAGTAAGATTAAGAAAAAGAAGAATAGGTTTAAAACTAAAAGAATTTTATGATTATTATAATAATGGAATAATAAATAAAGATTCACAAATAATGAAAGAAATAGATTATTTATTTAAATATTATAAATTAGTACCTAAATTATTCTTAGCATATAATAGAGAAAGTTATAAATATAAAGAAAGATTAGATGTAAGAATAACATTTGATACAAACATAAGAAGTAGAAAAAATGAAACATACGAAGTATATATAGATGACACTTTTTACACAGACATTAAAATAACTAGCTCATCTACTACAGTAGGACAAAGAAGTAATAATACTCAAAATAATAGACCATTTCACTCACAAAATTAAAAATAATACATAAATTATTAGTGAATATAAAGAAGGGGTGAATTATATGAATAATAACACTGGTTGTTGTAAATGTGGTAACTTGAACACAAATTCAAATGATTGCTGTGAAAACAACTGCATTCAAGAAATATTACAAGTTATAAATGTACTTCAATCAAATGCTTGTCCAGATAATTGTTTAAATTCTTGTGATAGACCTGCATTAGGTGGAGGCACAAACTGTATAGTATGCAACACTAGACCAATTATGCTTTATATGTGTAGTGGTGGAGGTGCTCCACTAAGTATGCCAACAACAAGAACAAATACTAACTGTAATAGTGCTGGTGCAGAAGGATGTTCAAATGTATTTAGAGTAGAAAAAGTAGATGGATGTTGTTGTACATTTAGAGTACTTGCAGAAAACACAGATGAAAGTAGTCCATATCCTTATGTTGGAACAGACTCAATATTCACAATGAACATTAACTGCTTATGCTGCTTAAGATGCTTAAATGACACATACGTAGAGTGTATATGTGGTTAAACTAAAAGGGTTCGTAAAAGAACCTTTTTTTATGCTTGAAAGAAACATAAAACTGTGTTAAAATTTTAACAGTAGAAGATACACAAAAATCTTCAAAAAACAAGGACGTGATTGCAAATGAAAAATAGCACTCTAGTACAAAATATTGCACTTGGGGGGGGGGGTATTTCTAAAAAAGCTAAACCAAGCTATTTTTCGTATGCTTTAAAATGATAGGGATAACTCTATCATTTTTTCACATTATAATAAAGAAAGAGAGAAGAAGTAAAAATGAAAAGAAAAAAAGAATTTATAATTATATTAGCAAGCATAGTAGTAATAATACTATCAGTATCAGTAGCATACTTTACTACTAAAATAACTTCAAAAAATAGAAAAGTTACAGTAACAAGTTCAGAACTAAAAATGGTATTCACAAGTGGTACTGGACAAATAAATAGTTCAAGTATAACTCCAGGTTGGACAAGTGGAGAAAATACTTTTACCATTACAAATGAATCAAAAAAAGAATATACATATAACCTCATAATAAAAGATTACATAAACACAACGGTAACTACTGGATTCTTAGTATACAAAATAACTAGTACTGACGGTGGATACAATATGACAGATTTTATAGATATGCCAAAATCTAGTGTAGTAGCAAACACTACACTAGCTGAAAATATCCCAATCTCTGCCAAAGCTACTCACACATACAAAATAGAAATAAAATACTTAGATAGTCCAACAGTAAGTCAAGATGAAGACCAAGGTAAAAAACT
>CAKOHL010000049.1 GCA_934085635.1 uncultured Bacilli bacterium
AGATGAGGAAATCAAAATTAATGCTGTAAAATTTAAAAAAGATGAGCAAAAGAAAATGAAAAGTATTTCTTACTTTATCTATATGTTTAGTAAAATTGCTAAGTACATATCAGTATTTGCTATCGTAATAGCAAGTGCCATAACAATTGTAAGCACATACTTATTAATGAATACTAAAGTAGATATAGAAAATAACATTGTTACTATATGTGGAGAAAATATAAATTACGAACTAAATGGTAAAGTATTAAAAGTAAAAGATGAAAATAATAAAGTATATAAAATTAAATTTGATAAAGAGATGCCAGAAAGTACATTTAAAAACATACTTGAATGTCTAAAGTAGAAAGAATATCACTAACATTATTTATAGATATATCTTTCGTGCTTGCAATGTATTTAGTAAATAGACTACTATCTAACACTCAAAATCTATTTAAAAACATACACGATAATGAAACGCCATTTAATATGGAAAATGTTAGGTACATCAGTAAAATTGCACTTTATACTTTACTATACATATTATCTCAAGATGTACTAGGTAGTTTAGTAGAAGTAATATATAGCTTAGACTTTAATATAGAAATAGAACTAACAAATTATGTTCTAGTATTAGTAATATTTGCTATATCTTATGTATTTAAATATGGATATCAAATTCAATTAGATTCAAAAGGAAAGATGTATGGTGATATATATGAATAACAGAGAAATAATGGAAAAAGTAAATGAAGAACTTAAGTTAGATAATGAATCATTAATGAAGTTTTCTAAAATAGTAAATGAAGTACCTATAGTAGGTAAAAAGAATAAAAATAAAATGATAAACTTATTTATAAATGAATTAAACGTAAATGAAAGTGTTGCAGAAGAGTATTATAATGTCTTCTCAAAAATAATAAAAGGTGCAATTAAAGATAAACTAAAGCACCCATTTAAAAAGTATCACAATTAAAGTGATGCTTTTATTTTTAATATATGGTATACTAATAATAGGTGACGGAAGAATGAAAAAAGGTTTTATATCAATGGCAGTAGTATATGTATTCTTAGTAGTATTCCTACTATTAATGGCTTCAATACTAGGAAAATATGTATCAAGAAACACTCTAACAAAAAGCTTACAAGACAATGTAAAAGTGGAACTTAATAAGGAGTATTTTAATGAATAAGAAAGGTTTTGTATTTTTAGAAACAATAATAGTAATAGTAGTACTAAGTGGTTCTTTAGCTGCACTTTATTCTTTAATGACTAAAATAACTTATGATATTAAAACAAGAAAATACTATGATAACATAAGTGACATATATAAAACTGACATAATAAGAAGTAACATAACAAAGGAAACTATCACTGGAACGAATCTGTATATCGAAATAACAAAAAGTAATTGTACGAGTTATATGACCTCCACGTGTGCAGATTTATTAAATGAACTAGAAGCAGAAAGAGTAGTAATAAATCTAAAAAGTGTAGGTGCAATATCACTTGAACAAAACGATTTTCCTAATAGTATGATAGAATACTTAAAAACAATAAACACTAATAATAGATATATAATAGTTAACTATAAATATGATGAGAAAAACTATTACTCATCACTAGAAATCTAGGAGGCTAGAAATGAACAAAAAAGGATTTACACTAGTAGAACTAGTAATCAGTATTGCACTTTTGTCAGTAGTAATGGTATTCTTACTAAATTTTCTAAAACTAATAAGTAATGAAGATGATGGAGTAGAAAAAGAAACATTAGTCCAGTTAGATAAAATGACAGTATCTAAAACAATAAATGAAGACTTACATAGTGATAGTATAAGCACTCTTACGTGCACGTCAAACGTATGCACTATTACAACAGTAGGCGGCAAAACAAAAAAACTATCACTAAATGACAATTTACTATTATACGAAGATATAACAAGTGAAAAAACAAAAGTAATACTAAAAAGGAAATTAAGTGTAGACTATAAAATAAGTAGTGAAGAAAAAACTTATATAAGATTAATTACTCTAACAGACGAAACAAATGCTGACAATAACATAACATTTATATCTAAAAAAAGTTAACCAAAATATAAATAATTAAAAAGTTAAAAACAAGACATAAAAGTTTAGACTTAAAAAGTACTTTCAAATCAATGCTGCCTTCAGGCAAAATACTTAAAGCCTGAGAAATAACAGAAAGTCCGGATGCGCTGAGTCCCAACGAAGCAATAATAAGCTTAGTATTAATAGGGATCGTAAGCAAGCTGGCTTTTTTAATGCCACTAGACATCTCAAAAATTAAATTAATAACACTAATAGTACTATTATCAAAAGGTAAAGTATAATTTAATAAACTAACAATAATATTAAAAATTAAAATATTACCAAAAATAATAACTAAGTTCTTACAGTTTTTAATAATAGACTCTGAAAGCATAGAAACAAACCCTTTATTATCACGTGACTTCTTTACTTTAACATACTTAAACCTTTTATAATTCAAAGTAAAAACTATTAAACTAGATAAATAAAGAGAAATCAAAAATTTAATTCCAAAGTATACATTACCAAAAAACATCACACCAATAACAGAAATCACATACATCGGATTAGGGAAAAATGAAAGGCCAAGTAAAATAGAAGCATCCTTTTTACTAATAAGTCCTTTCTCAATATAAGTAGATAAATATTTAGCATTGCTAGGAAGTCCACTAACCATAGAAACCAAAATTAAATCACTAAACTTAAACTTTAAAATTTTACTTAAACTAGCAAAATAATTAAAATAATTTAAAACATCGATCAAAATAAAAAATGGCATCAAACTAGGAAAAACAGACGAAAAAAACAAGTCTAAACTATCATTAACACTACTAACAATAAGATTAGATTTAACTAAAAAAAGAAGTAAAACAGTGCTCAAAATTGTAAATAACAAAACATTTTTAACTAATTTAGTCATTAAATTCCTCTCTCTGTGTTATAATATTAATATGAAAACAAAAACATCTAATAAAATATATGAAAAAATAAAAAATTATATAAAGAATAATTATAAGTTTCTAATAATTTATATTTTTCTTTTACTACTTGTAACAATTAGGTTAGACTATGAAGTATATATGCCAGGGGGACTTACTAATTTAGACAAAAGAATTACAGTAGAAAATGCTAAGGATAAAGACGGCTCGTTTAACTTAACATACGTAAAAGCAAAACCAGGTACTATTCCAATAATACTTTTAAGTTACATAATTCCTTCTTGGGACTTATATAGTTTAGATGATCAAAGAATCGACTCAGAAGACGCTAATGAAATAATGGAAAGAGGCAAAATAGACTTAACATCATCAGGCCAAATTGCTGTAAAAACTGCATTTGATAAAGCAGGAGTAGCCTACGAAAAAATAAACGAAGAATTAATAGTCTACCATGTCTTTGATAATGCAAATACTAACCTAGAAGTAGGAGACATTATAACTAAAGTAGACGAAGTAAACGTAAAAACCTTTGAAGATTTCTCTAAAATAATTAATGAAAAAAATGAAAATGATGAAATCAAACTAACCATAATAAAAAATGGTAAAGAAAAAGAAAAATATGCTATAGTAAAAATAGAAGAAGGTAAAAAAATAATAGGTTTATACTTAACAGAAACATTTGAAATTAAATCAGATAAAAAAATAAAATTCAAATATAAAAGTAGTGAAGCAGGCTCGTCAGGTGGACTTATGACTACTCTTGAAATATACAATAGACTAATAGATGAAGACATCACAAAAGGCCTTAAAATAGCTGGAACTGGTACAATAAATCTGGATGGAACTGTCGGAGAAATTGGAGGAGTTAAATACAAACTAAAAGGTGCAGTAAAAAACGGGGCAGATGTATTTATCGTACCAACAAATAACTATAAAGAAGCACTTGAAGTAAAAGAAAAAGAGGGTTACAAAATCAAACTAATTGAAGCAAAAACCTTTGAAGGAGTACTTGCTGATTTAAGTAAACTATAAAACATTAAACTAGTTATACCAAACTAGTTTTATTTGTGATATAATGTGAGCAAAGGAGTTAAAAAATGAAAACGACAAGAAGCGAATTAAGAAATAGAATAATGACAATACTATACCAAATTAGTGTATATGAAAGTGATAAAATAGACTATAATGTTGAGGACGTAATAAAAGAAAATGATAAAGAAAACAACAAATTTGTAACTGACATAGTATATGGAGTACTTGAAAACAGAGAAGCACTAGATGCTCTAATTAATAAATACATTAAAAACTGGGAAATCAAAAGACTAGGACTTATTGACCAAGCAATATTTAGAATGAGTGCTTATGAATTAATATATACAAAAACACCACATATAGTAAGTATAAATGAAGGAATAGAACTATCTAAAAAATATAGTGATGAAAAAGTAACAAAAATGTTAAATGCAACACTAGATGAAATACTTAATAATGAGGTAATAAATGAATAGTGAAGCACTTAGTGTAACTGATGTAAATACATACCTAAAAACTATAATGGATAATGATCCATTTTTAAACTATGTATACATTAAAGGTGAAATAAGTAATCTAAAATTTCACACAAGAGGACACTTATACTTCTCACTAAAAGACGAAAACTCAAAAATAAATGCAGTAATGTTTAACTATAAAAATATGAATATAGACTTTGTACCAGAAGATGGTATGAATGTACTTGTAAAAGGTAAAATAAGTGTATTTGTAAATGGTGGAAGTTACCAAATAACAGTTACTAATATGAAACAAGATGGAATTGGTAACCTATATATATTATTTGAAGAATTAAAAAAGAAACTAAAAAATGAAGGCTTATTTGATGAAGAACACAAGAAAAAATTACCTAGAATACCAAAGAAAATAGGTGTTATAACAGCTAGTACAGGCGCTGCTGTAAGAGACATAATAAGTACAATTAATAGAAGATTTCCTCTAGCAGAAATAATTTTATTTCCAAGTTTAGTTCAAGGCTCGGGTGCTAAAGAAAATCTAGTTAAAATGATAGAGACTGCTGACAAAAGTGATGTAGATGTAATAATTTTAGGTAGAGGTGGAGGTTCAATAGAAGACTTATGGGCTTTCAATGAAGAAATAGTTGCAAGAGCAGTATACAACGCTAAAAAGCCTATAGTAAGTGCTGTAGGACACGAAATAGACTTCACAATATGTGACTTTGTAGCTGATCTGCGTGCACCAACACCAACCGGAGCTGCCGAATTAGTTGTACCTTCAAAACTAGAAATACAAAAATATCTAAGTGATTATAACTCAAGACTACTAAGTGTAATCACATCAAAAATAAGCACATACAAAATTACACTAAAAAAATTAGAAAGTTCATACATTCTAAACAACCCAAAAACTATGTATGAAGTAGAAGAACAAAAACTAGACTCTATACTAGAAAAACTAGGATCACTCATGGGACACACACTTGAAAAAAGCAAATTAAAACTAGAAAATCTTACCAAAAACATAACACCAAACATACTATACAAACTAGAAAAAAATAAATCTCACCTAGAAACCCTAGAGCAAAAACTAGAACTACTAAATCCAGAAAACATACTAAAAAAGGGTTACTCACTAACAATTAAAGATGGTAAAATAATCACGAATGCAAGTGAATTAAAGGATGGAGACACAATAACAACAAAACTAAGCATAGGAACAATAAACAGTAAAGTAATAGGAGGTAAATAATGGAAAACAATATAACATTTGAAGAATCACTTTTAAAACTAGAAAACATAATAAGAGAACTTGAAAAAGGCGAAGTACCATTAGATGATATGGTAAAAAAATACACTGAAGCAATGTCACTAGTAAAATTTTGCAACGACAAACTAAACAGTGCAACTGAAACAGTAAACAAAATACTAGCTGAAGATGGGTCTCTAAAAGACTTCAAAGCCGAATAAATTATTTTTATATTTTAACAATAGCTACCAAGTAAATTATTGGTAGTTTTTAATTAAAAAATAAGAAAATACTATACCTAGAGGCGATTATATGAAGAGAAAAATATTATTACTTATGCTTCTTTTAATCCCTATGAATCTACTAGCTTACTCAGAAAATATAATAGTAGGCGGAGAAACAATAGGTATAGAAGCATACTCAAAAGGGGTAGTGGTGGTTGGATTCTACAAGGTTAATGGTAAATACATAGCTAGCGAGACCTTAAAAGTAGGAGACACAATACTAGGAATAGAAGGGGTAAGTGTATCATCAATAAAAGAAATGACCTCACTTATAGACAAAAACATAAAGAACGGCAAAGTAAATGCTTTAATAAAAAGAAACAACAAAACTAAAAAAGTTGTACTAAACTTAGTAAAAGATGGAAGTGTTTACAAAACCGGATTATATATCAAAGAAAAAGTAACAGGAATAGGAACACTTACCTACATCGACCCAGAAACTAAAATTTATGGTTCACTCGGGCACGAAATAATGATAAGTGAAAGTACAAACAGAGTCGAAGTAAGAAAAGGTGAAATATATAAATCATTCGTAAATGGAATAGATAGAAGTATAAACGGAAGAGTCGGAAGTAAAAATGCAAGCATAGACTATCAAACAGAACTAGGAACTGTAACTAAAAACACAAGTGTAGGAATATACGGGATATATAATAAAACTATAAATAAAGAAACTACTAGTGTTGCAAAATGGGAAGAAATAAATCTAGGAAAAGCAGTCATAAGAACAATAACAGATGGCTCAAAAATAGAAGAATACGAAATAGAAATAACTAGCCTAAACAGAAATGCTATAGACACTAACAAATCAATAACATTCAAAGTAACAGACAAAACTCTAATGGAAAAAACTGGAGGCATAGTCCAAGGTATGAGTGGTAGCCCAATAATTCAAAATGGTAAAATAATTGGAGCAGTAACTCACGTGGTAATTGACGAAGTAAACAAAGGCTATGCAGTATTCATAAGAACAATGCTTGAAGAGGGAGAAAGATAATAGCTCCCTTTTTACTTTGCAAATACACTCTCATCTTCAACATAAGAATCAATAAAAGTGATGTTATCTCTAAGTGTAGTACTAAATTCATTAATATTCTTTTTAAAAAGTGCAACTGCATTATATCCATCTTCAAAAAATAATTTCATAAAAATATCTTTATCAGGATTACAATCTAATACCTTATATTTAACTCCATTATCACAATACACAAGTAAATAATCATTTGATTGTTTCAAAAACTCCTCTAAAATTTTGTTAAACTCCTCTTCAAACATAAAAGTCCAGTCTTCATTCTTCTTTTCCAAAACGTGCTTTCTCTTATCATACTTGTAATCCAAAATAAGTTTATTATCACTTATACTATAATCATAATCAGGTCCAAAATATGGTACATCATCGTCATCAATAAAAAACATCTCAATATCCGTATAACCAAGTTCAGGATTAATTGCATCTAAAATCAATTCTTTTTCTTTATTATTAACTTTAGAAATATCAAAAATAATACGCTCATTTTCCTTATACTCTAAAACAGGTAATAAAATAGTTATAACCTTCTGAGTTTTTGAATTTTCAATATCTAAATATGCTTTCATAATACTCCTCCCAACAATGAAATATTCTAAATAAATCATATTATATAAGAATTCAAAAGTCAATAACTATAAAGCCATATAATACTGCTTTATTGTAATATTAAATTCTTAGTGATATAATACCATTAAGGAAGTGATTATATGTCTATAAATGTATATATTCCACCAGAAATGCGTGAAATTCTTCACGGGAGAAAAAACGTGGAAATGAAATTTAAAATTGGTGATTTTTTAAATGACAGTTTTTTTAAAAATTATACAAAATTCAAAGATGCAAGCGAATTTATTGAATATTCTCCATATACAGATGAGGAATTATTAGAGAATTCAAAATTGTTTGAAAGTGATAAAATGAATAGATATATAGAACTTACAACACAATTCAAAGATTATGCTTCGATGATAGGCTTTGCAGTTAGAGAAAAATTAAAACAATATTTCAAAAAGGAGGAATAAGTATATGAATGATGTACATCAACTTGAACATAACGAATACATACACGACAATAAAAAATTTCCTATTTATTTAATACTTGATAATGTTGAAGAAGACTTCAATATTGCCAGTATGTTCAGGTTATCAGATGCATTTGGAGTAAAAAAAATTTACTTATGCGGTAACTACGAGAATCTAAATATTAAAAAAATAGATAAAATAAGTAGGCACACAACAAAATTTACAGATTATGAATTTTGTGATTCAATAGAAAACTGTTTGACGAGATTAAAAAATGAGGGATGTAAAATTATTGCCCTAGAG
>CAKOHL010000050.1 GCA_934085635.1 uncultured Bacilli bacterium
AAACCCTAGTTGTTTTTCATATGCTTTAAAGTGATAGGAGGAATTCTATCATTTTTTTAGTGTCACAAAAAGAAAGAAGGAAGTAGAAATGAAAAGAAAAAAAGAACTAATAGTAATACTATCTAGTTTACTAGTAATAGTATTATCAGTATCAGTAGCATACTTTACTACTAAGATACTTGGAACAGGAAAGGACGTAAGTGTAACAAGTGCAGACTTAAAAGTAACATTTACAAGTGGAAGTGGTACTATAAATGGAAGCAATATAGAACCAGGCTGGAGTAGTGGAGAAAATACTTTCACAGTAAAGAATGAATCAAATGGAACATATAATTACAACATCATAATAAAAGATTTAGTAAATACATTTGTAACAACAGGATTCTTACAATATAAAATAACTTCAACTGATGGTGGGTACAATATGACAGACTTTGCAGATGTGCCAAAATCTAGTACTGCTTCAGATACTATACTAGCAGAAAACATAAGTATAGAAAAAGGTGCAACTCATACATACAAAATAATAATAAATTACAACAATAGTGATGATATAGATCAAAGCGAAGATATGGGGAAAAAGTTAAGTGGTAAAATATTTATAGAAAAAGCAATTGAAACGCTTACTTTAGCTAGTAAAATATTAATAGACAATCCGATAGTAAAAGAAAGAACAGATTTCTCAACTGTTATTTCAGATGATACAACTGGGACTATATTTAAAACTAATGAATCTGAAGATGGCAGTATGATATATTATTATTCTGGAAATACAACAAATAACTGGGTAAAATTTGGAAAAGAAGACGTTACAGAATGTACTTACAATGGTCAAGAACTGTTTTATCCTGAATATCATTCTACTGTAGTAGATACCGACGGCACTGAAATTTCAGAAATGTTATCGGCAAGGAGAGTAAGAGAAAAATCCGAATGTACTAGTGTATGTATCCTTGATTATTCTGTTGGAATGACGGGTTTAAATGAAGAACAATGCAAAGAATTTCTTGATTATGAGGCTACATTTATCGAAAATGGAGCAACTTTAGGAAAAACTGAAGAAAAAGATGTTTATTGGAGAATAATAAGGACAAATGAAAATGGAAGTATAAGACTTTTATATTTTGGACTAGGTAACGTTTCAGAACAAACATCGATTGGTTATTCGAATTTTAGTGATGTTGCAGATAAAGAAACAGGTAGTTTTTCTGTTGGGTATATGACAGGAAATAAGCAAGATTATATTATAAATGAAAAAAGTAATATAGCAAATATGCGAAAAAATGAGAATAGTAGTGTTATTAAAAATCATATAGATACCTGGTATGTAAATAATTTATTTCAGAGTTATGATAAATATATAGATAAAGATACAATATATTGTAACGATAGAAGTGGAGATGAAATTGAGTTTAATGCATATAAAAGAATTGATACCAATAAAAAGCCTTCATATAAGTGTGGTGGTAATGGAAGTGGTGGAATTTATGAAACAACACAATCTGTAGAAGACAAGTTTAATTCTAGTGGTAATAATGGAGGAAATGGTAAACTTAAATGTTCTGTAAGTGGGTATACAACTGAGAATTGCCCGTTGGCCTTAATGACAGCAGATGAGGTGGTGTTTGCGGCTGGAGTTCAATCTAATTCAAATAATATACTCCCTTGGATCACTTTTATAAATGATAAAGTCGAATCTTTTACAATGACGCCATTTTCTTACGATACCGAAATGGGAAGTCAAATATATGTTGTTGACGATTCCGGTGTTTTAACAGCAGCCAACTTTTCTGTATTGAATCTTAGTTCTACATATGCTGTTCATCCAGTTACCTCACTCAAGTCTTGTGTTCAATGGAAAAGTGGAGATGGATCAGCCCCAAGTCCATACGAAATCGTCGAAAATGGTGGATGCTAAGGGCAAAGGTTTACTTTGCCTTTTTGTTTTGTTATAATTTAGGTATGCAACAATATTTTAGTAATAAGAAAGAAGAAGATAAGTTATTTTTTAATGAAGAGGATTATCATCATATTAAGAATGTTATGAGGATTAAACCTGGTCATGAAGTAATTGTTAATTATGATGGAGTGTCTTATTTATGTGAAATGCTTAGTGATTTAAGGAGTGCTTCTATTAAAAGTGTTTATAAGTCTCTTGGAGAAAATACTTTTATAAGAGCATATATTCCTGTTTTAAGTGATGAGAAAATGAGCTTTATTATTGAGAAAGGTACAGAGATGGGAGTGAGTGAGTTTATACCTGTACAGTATGAAAGATGTAAATTTAGTATCAATAAAGATAAAGTGAATAAAAAACTTGAAAGATATAATAAAATAGCCAAAGAAGCCAGTGAACAAGCAAGGAGACTCATTATTCCTGAGGTTAAAAATATTATAAATGTTAAAGATATACTTAGTGACTCTTGTGTCAATATAGTGTGTTCTCTTGACAAAGAAAATGTAAAAAGTATAAATAAGGTGTTAACTAGTAGTAATGTGTGTGGTACAATAAGTATAGCATTTGGGCCAGAGGGAGGTCTTTCTAAAAAAGAAGAAGATTTTTTAGAAGATATAGGTTTTATAAAAACTTCTCTTGGGGATAATGTTCTTAGAACAGAAACTGTTATAATTAATGTCTGTTCTATAATAAACTATTTAAAAGGGTGAAGTATATGAAAAATGGTATCGACAATTTTATAAAACTATTAGTGGAAGGAGATTTCTTTTTAATATTTTTAATTGTTATAATGATAGTTATTGTTTCTGTTATTATATATTTAATTAAACTCCAGGTTAATGAGAAACTTTATAATGAACTTGATGAAGATGATGATAATATTGAAAAGTACATTGATGACGAAGTTAAGACTGAAGATGATATTAAGACTGTAGATATTGAAAAGCCTATTGTTAGTCAAACAAAGTTCGATTTTGAGAAAGAGGAAATTGTTGATACTAAGAAGCCTAGTCTTGATGAGATTAAGAGTTATGAAACTGATCAAGAAGAAATGGCAATTATTAGTGCAGATGAGCTTGAGTCAAGACTTAAATCTATGAAAGAAAATGGCGAGTATGATAAGCATTATGAGAAGATAGATGAGTATGAGGCTGATCAAGAGAATAAAGCAATAATAAGTTATGATGAGCTTTTAAAACGTGCATCTAGTGGAACAATTAGTTATGAAAGCGAAGAAGATTTAGGTGGTATTAGAGTGGGTAAGGTTGATACTAGTAAGATAGAAGTAACTAGTGAGGAGATGAATAGACCTTACTATAGAGAAGAAGCGTTTTTAAGTGCTCTTAAGGAGTTCAGGGAGAGTTTATAATGAAATTTTGTATTAAAACACTAGGGTGTAAAGTTAATACATATGAAAGTGAATTAATCCATGGCCTTTTCGTTAGAAAGGGCTATGTTTATGATGAAGATAATGCTGATATATATGTAGTTAATACTTGCACTGTAACAAATATGAGTGATAGAAAAAGTAGACAAATTATACACGGGATTAGAAATAATCATAAAGATAGTATTATAGTTGTATGTGGATGTTATTCACAAAATGCTTATAATACTGGTAAATTAGATGATATAGATGCTGATATTATTTTAGGAAATAAAGATAAATCTAAAATAGTCGAGTATGTTGAAGATTATTTAAAAAATAAAGTAGCTAAAAAAGTATTTTATGATATTATGAATGTTCCTTTTGAAAATATGGAACTAGTTAATACTTTTGATAGAACAAGAGCATTTGTTAAGATAGAAGATGGTTGTGAGAATTATTGTACTTATTGTATTATTCCTTATGTAAGGGGTAAAGTTAGAAGTAAAGACCATAATTTAGTTATAGAAGAAGTTACTAATTTAGTTAATAATGGTTATAAAGAAATTGTTTTAACTGGTATTCATACTGGACATTATGTTGATGGAAATTATAATTTTGCTAACTTATTAAGGGATTTAATAAATATCAAAGGACTTATAAGACTAAGAATTAGTTCTATAGAAATTAATGAACTTACTGATGAAGTTTTAGATATTTTTAAAAATAGTAGCATACTTGTTCCTCATTTGCACGTTCCTCTTCAAAGTGGTAGTGATAGAATTTTAAAAGAAATGAATAGAAAATATGATAAAAAGTATTTTATTGATAGAATAAATTATATTAGAAGTATTAAACCTGACGTTAGTATAACAACTGATGTAATAGTTGGTTTTCCTACAGAGAGTGAAGAAGAACATATAGAAAGTATGGATACTATAAGAAAGATTGGCTTTACTAAAGTACATACTTTTCCTTATAGCGATAGATATGGAACTCCTGCTAGTGAGATGTCTGGTAAAATAGATGGTAATGTTAAAAAGAGAAGAGTAAAAGAAATTATTGAATTAAGTAGTGAACTTGAAAGAAAGTTTTATGAAAAGTTTTATAATAGACAGCTTGATGTTTTATTCGAAGAAGAAAAAGATGGCTATTTTATAGGACATACTGCTAATTTTATTAAAGTTAAAGTAAAAGGTAATTACAAGATAAATGAAATATTTAGTGTTCTGTTATCTAGTGATAATATAATTATATAGATTCCGAAAAAGTCGGAAATGGAAATTTTCGGAATCTTAAAAGAAAAGTCTTTTGATAGATTTTTCTTTTTTTATATGGTAAACTTGTTATAGAGGGTGGTTTTATGAATAATGAAATATATGATAATTTTGTTATGAATTTAAGTAGTTTTATAAAGTATGCTAAGGGTAACCAAACTTTTAGTTTTGATAGATTTCAAATTATATTTTATGAAAATACTTTTAATATAATCGGACCACTTGAAGATTACAAAGTATTAAAAGCTATATATAAAGAAATAAAAATGACTAGAAGTGAAGGAATATATCTGTGTCCTTCAGGAAATAGTTTACTTGTTAAAAATAAGATAGATAAATTATTTAAAAGTATATCTAAAGATGACTTATGTTTTGCTTATATATCTTACATAAATGATGAAGGAGAAGAAAAATATTCTATTTATACTTATGAAGAATTAATAGAAGTAATAAATTTAATAAAATATTATAGAAGCTTTATTGATAAAGATTTAACTCCTCTTGAAAAAGTATGTTATGCTTATGATCTAGTAAAATCTATAAAAACACCTGGAGTATTTAATGACTTAGTTTATGCAGGTAATATAAAACATTATATAGATACTGGTAATATAGCTTGTATGGGATATTCTACTCTTTTAAAGAATTTATTAGATAATATAGATGATAATATAAATATAAAATCATTTATTACAAAAAGTAATACAAAAGATTTATATCACGCGAGAAATATAATTTATATAAAAGATAGTGTGTATGAATTAGATGGAATATTCTTATTAGATGCTACTTGGGATAGTAATAAATTTACTAAAACATTAAAAGGTAAAAAAATAGAGGGACTTGATTTATATAATTGTTTCTTATTTAATAATAGAGATTTTATGGCTTTATCTAATAAAGTACAAAAACCTGAATTATTTATATATTATGATGAATATAAAAAATTAAAAAATAAATATACTAAAAGAGATTTAAGACTTATATGTGAATATGTTTTTGGTAAAAAAATTAATATAAATAAAATAGATGAACTTGTTAAAAATGAAAATACTTTTGAAACTATGATATATCTTTTGATTACTATTAGACATTTAGAAGGATATAAGAAGAGAGAAATAGCAAAAGAATTAAATAGATTTGTGAATCATAATACCTTAAATATCTTAGAATGTAAGGAATATATAAAAGATTTAGTAT
The DNA here is from genome assembly GCA_934085635.1 of uncultured Bacilli bacterium. Taxonomy (GTDB): domain Bacteria; phylum Bacillota_I; class Bacilli_A; order RF39; family UBA660; genus CAG-628. The sequence continues at coordinate 5,801 of CAKOHL010000050.1, forward strand.
TGACTTTAAAGAAGTGAAAGATTATAATTTAAGTATATTATTTGTTTTGAGGAGTAATAAGTATATTTATTTATAGAGAGTTAACGTATGCTGAAAGTTAATAATAAAGTATTTATGAAGACACAAAATATAAAAAATAATCGTATATCTGCGTTAAGGATTTAAGAGTATAGTTAATCTATAAACTAAGGTGGCACCGCTTACATATGTAAGTCCTTAGATTTATAGATTTTTATTTTAGGAGGAGAATATGGAAAAAGTAGATAATATATACAGAAATGTATATACTGGCTTAGTTGATGAAACTTATGCTGGAAAAGAAGTTAGAGTTTGTGGTTGGATAAATAGTATTAGAAAGTTAGGTGGACTTACTTTTGTAACACTTAGAGATGAAACTGGTATATTACAAATTACAACTGAAGACGCTAGTTTATTTGAAAATATTAATAGAGAAAGTACAGTTAGTATAGTTGGAGATGTAAAACTTCGTGAACCAAATATGGTTAATGAAAATATGAAAACTGGTAAAGTAGAACTTACACCTAAAAGTGTAGAAGTTCTTGGAGAAGCACTTAATGTTTTACCATTTGAAATAAGTAGAAGTAAAGAAGAAGCTAGTGAAGAAACTAGACTTAAATATAGATATTTAGACCTTAGAAATCCTAAAGTTCACGATAATATGGCATTTAGATTTAAAGTTATAGACCATATTAGAGGACTTATGAAAAGTATGGACTTTACTGAAATATCAACACCAATTATTACAACAAGTAGTCCTGAAGGAGCAAGAGACTTTATAGTACCTAGTAGAAAATATAAAGGAAAGTTTTATGCACTTCCTCAAGCACCTCAAATTTACAAACAACTTTTAATGGTTAGTGGATTTAATAGATATTTCCAAATAGCACCTTGTTTTAGAGATGAAGACTGCAGGGCAGATAGAACACTAGAGTTTTATCAGTTAGACTTAGAAATGAGTTTTGTAACTGAAGAAGATGTATATAAAGTAGGAGAAAAAATATTCTATGATATATTTACTACATTTAGTGATAAATATGTAAGCCCATATCCATTTAGAAGAATTGCTTATAAAGATGCTATGTTAATGTATGGTAGTGATAAACCAGATTTAAGAAATCCATTAATTATTTCTGAATTAACAAATATCTTTAAAAATACTAGTTTTGAACCATTTAAAAATAGTATAGTAAGAGGTATTAAGGTAAGCAATATAGAAAAATCTAACTCTTGGTTTAAATCAATTGAAGAATATGCTAAAACAATTGGTATGGCTGGACTTTCTTACTTAAAAGTAGAAGAGGATTTAAACCTAAAGGGAAGTTTATCTAAATACTTAAGTGAAGAAGAAGTAAATGCTTTAATAAGTGAACTTCTACTTAAACCAAAAGATGTTTTATTCATTATTAGTGATAAGAAAAAATGTGAAAAATATGCAGGACTTATTAGAACTAAATTAGGAGAAGAATTAGACTTAATAGATAAAGATAGATTTGAATTTTGTATAGTAAATGATTTTCCTTTCTATGAATGGAATGAAGAAGATAATAAATGGGATTTTGCACACAATCCATTTAGTATGCCACAGGGAGGAATAGAAGCTTTAAACAGTGCTGACCCTGGTAGTATAGTTGCATATCAATATGACTTTGTATGTAATGGTTGTGAAATGGCTAGTGGTGCTGTAAGAAACCATAGCATAGAAATTATGAAAAAAGCATTTGAAATTGCTGGATATGATGAAGAAGTAGTTAAAACTAAATTTAAGAGTTTATACACTGCATTTCAATATGGGGCTCCACCTCACGCTGGAATGGCTCCTGGTATAGATAGAATCATAATGCTTTTAACTGGAGAAGATAACTTAAGGGAAGTTCAAATATTCCCACCAAATGTAAGTGGTCAAGATTTACTAATGGGTGGTCCAACTGAAGTAACTGAACAACAACTTAGAGAAACACATTTAAAAATTAGAGATTAACCCCTTGCGTGAACAAGAAAACTATGATATTACTTTAAAAGTAGAAGATATATGAATTTGTACATTTTTATTCGCAAATCTTCAAAAAATAAGGACGAGTGATAGATATGAAAAACAATACATCAGTACAAAATATTGCACTCTTTGGCGTCAGGGATGGCTCAGCCACAAATCCATACGAAATCGTGGGAAACGAAGATTGTTAGTACTAAATATGGTACTTATTGCGATTTATTAATATTTTGCTTGATTTTTCATAAAATATATTATATAATCTAATACGTGAAGAGAGAAAGAAGTGTGT
>CAKOHL010000051.1 GCA_934085635.1 uncultured Bacilli bacterium
GGGTTACTTCTAAGTAAAATAAACCCTAGTTGTTTTTCATATGCTTTAAAGTGATAGGAGAGATTCTATCATTTTTTGTTGTATAAAAAAAGAAGAGAGGTTTGAATTAGTATGAAAAAGAAAATAATAATTATATCAGGGGTTTTATTTATAAATATATACTTGTTGTTTTCATTTATAAGTAAGGATAACAAAATAGAAGATAAGAAAGAAAAAAACAATGAAGTATCTAAAGTGGAAAAAATACTTTCTAAACCAGATGGAATACAAGCTTATACTTTAAATAATGAAACAACTAATATAACTTATGAAGATTTAATTAGTTATTACTCTATAGATAAAATCAATTGTAAAAATGGTACTGTTGCAACTTATAATAAAGAGACAAATAATATTACTTTATCTAACATACATATTCCTGATTATTGTACAATGAATTTTACTGATAAAACATTATATTCGCATTTAATGAAAGATAATTCTACTATTAAAACCAGAAGCGATTTTAGTAATGTTTATGCTGAAGTTAATACTGGAACAATATTTAAAGGCACTGAAAGCATTGAAAATGAAAGTGCTAGTAATGTATATTATTTTTCGGGAAATGCACAGAATAACTGGGTGAAATTTGGCAAATGGCAAAGTGATAAAATTTCAGTGGTTGGAAGTAATGGAGGACATTTATTTAAAGAATATAATTCTATAGAAGAATGTGAAAATGCTACATCTTATAATAAAAATTGTGAAACAGTAACTTTTGCTAACAAAGGAGACGATATGTACTGGAGAATCATAAGAACAAACTCTGATGGAAGTATAAGACTTTTATATTCAGGAACAAGCACAGATACAACTATTGGATATATAGGAATAAGTCCATTTAATACAAATTATAATAGTCCAAAAGATGTAGGATATATGTATGGTAATTCAGATAGCACATTTATTGAGGCAAGAGCTAATGAAAATAATAGTGCTGTAAAAACATATATAGACAATTGGTATGAAAATAACTTAACATCTTATACAAATTATTTAAGTAGTAAAGCTGTATATTGTAATGATAGAGAAATAGAAAGTGGAACTTACAATACCACAGGAGAATTATTTCAGTACGTGCAGTTAAGAATGAAACAATATACACCAACATATAATTGTACAAATAGCAAGGACACGTTTTCAGTAAATAATAGTGAAGCAAAATTAAATTATCCAATAGCTTTAATGACAATTGATGAAGTAATGTTTTCTGGCGGTACTTATCTTATAGACGGTGCGTATAATTATTTATATTACAATAGTAATAATGAATCAATTACTACTACAAAATATTGGTGGTTAATGACACCTTCATACTATAATAATTATACTTATGTAGGTAGTTATCTTCAGGATACTTATGGTCAACTCAGAGATGCAAGAAGTGACAGAGGATACGCTGTAAGACCGGTAACAAGCCTCAAATCTTGCGTATTATGGAAAAGTGGAAATGGGTCATCTAATAACCCATACGAAATAGTCGAAAACGGTGGCTGTTAAAAACATCGTGCATTTTCTCATAATTTGTAGTATAATTTTTCTTGAGGAAGTGAAAGTATGAAAAGATTATTGACAGGACTTAAACCAACTGGAGATTTAACACTTGGAAATTTTATAGGTGGAATAAAACCTCTTATAGATTTTCAAAATGATTCTGATAATGAAATATTTTTATTCGTAGCTGATTTGCACGCATTAACTGTTCATCAAGATCCTGAATTATTAAGAGAAAGAGTTAAGAAGTTTGTTGCTATGTATATTGCCTGTGGGGTAGACCCAAATAAGATGGTAGTCTATGTGCAATCAGAAAATGTATATATTCCTGCTATATCTTGGATACTTGAATGTAATACTTACTATGGTGAAGCAAGTAGAATGATACAGTTTAAGGAAAAGAGTAAAGGAAAGGAAAACTTTTCAATAGGCCTTTTAACATATCCTATATTAATGGCTGCTGATATTCTATATTGTGATTCTGATTATGTACCTGTAGGTATAGATCAAAAACAACACGTAGAACTTGCAAGAGATATAGCTATGAGATTTAATAAAACTTATGGAGAAACATTTAAAATGCCAGAAGCAATAACTCCAAAAGTAGGTACTAAAATTAAAGACCTTAAAAATCCTGATAAAAAAATGAGTAAGAGTGAAGATAATCCAGTGGGTGTAATTTCATTATTTGATACTAAAGAAGTAATAATCAAGAAAATAAAAGGTGCAACTACTGATAGTGAAAACAGGGTATACTTTGATGAAAAAAACAAACCTGGTATTTCCAACTTACTAAATATTGCATCAGTTATGACTGGAAGAAGTATAGATGATTTAGTAAGTGAATTTGAAAATGATGGATATGGAACATTTAAAACTTATGTAGGAGAGGTAACATCAAATAAAATTGGTGAAATACAAAATAGATATAATGAATTACTAGGAAGTAGTGAACTAGAAGATGTACTAAAAAGAGGTGCAGAAACAACTACTAAAATAGCTAAAGAAAAATATGAATTAATGAGAGAAAGAGTTGGTTTAAAATAAAGTGTAAATTTTCACAAAATCTACACTTTTTTATTGTATAATTATGTTGAGAGGAGAGTATATGAAAATATTAGTAGTAGATGATGAAAAATTAATAAGAAATGTAATAAGAGAATATTTAGCAAATGAAAAATATGAAGTACTTGAAGCTGAGAATGGTTTTGATGCTCTTAGAGTACTTGAAACAAATAAAGTAGACCTTATAATATTAGATATAATGATGCCTAGAATGGATGGATTTGAAACTTTAAAAGAAATTAGAAAAACTAAAGATACTCCAGTAATAATGCTTTCTGCTATGAAAGAAGAGGAAGATAAACTAAGTAGTTTTAACTTGGGAGTAGACGATTATGTAACTAAACCATTTAGTCCTAAAGAGTTAGTAGCAAGAGTAAAAGCTCATCTAAAAAGAACTAATGGTAAAGAGAATGTTTATACTTATAAAGATTTAAAAGTAAATTATTTAGGAAGAAAAGTGACTATAGAAAATAAAGAGGTTAATTTAACACCTAAAGAATATGAATTATTAACTTATTTTATAAAAAATAAGAATGTTGCTTTATCAAGAGAACAACTTCTTAACAGTGTATGGGATTATGATTATTATGGAGATGATAGAACAGTTGATACTCACGTGAAAATGCTAAGAAAGAGTCTGGGAAAATATAGAGACTTAATAAGAACAGTAAGAGAAGTGGGATATAAGTATGAAACTGAAGAATAGAACATTACAATCACAAATATGGTTTTACTTAGCAATATTTTCAACAGGTTTAATACTTTTATTATGGATACTTCAAGTATTATTTTTTGATACGTATTATGAAAAAAGAACAACAAGTGATTTATCTAAAATAGCATTAAAAACTAAATATTATTATACAAATAATGAAAGTACTAATTCATTTGATGAACTTTCTTATAACAATAATGCTTGTATAGAAATAGTAGATGATAATAAAACTATATATACATCTAATGGTCAAAGAAGAGGCTGTATAGTAGATAATAATTCTTCATTAAGTTTAGACTATAGAGTAGATTTTATTAATAGTGGAGAAGATAAAAAAACTTATCAAATAATTAATCCAAAATTAAATAATAAAACTTTAGTAAGTGCGATTAAATTAAATGATGAAGCATATGCCTTTATAAATGTCAGTTTGGAACCAACAGATCCCGCTATTTCAATTATAAGGGAAGAATTAATTTACATATCTATAGTAATATATATATCTTCATTTATAATTGCATATTTTATAAGTAAACATATATCAGGCCCGATTGATAAGCTTAACTATGAAGCATCTAAAATGGCAAGAGGAGACTTAATAACACCATTTGATGAAAATTCAAATATAAGTGAAATTAAAGAACTAAGTGTAACGCTTAATAAAACTAAAAAAGAATTATCTAAAATAGAAGAAACAAGAAAAGACTTACTTGCTAATGTTAGTCACGATTTAAAAACACCTCTTACTATGATAAAAGCATATTCAGAAATGGCAAGAGATTTAAATAAAGATGATGAAGTAAAAAGAACTGAAAACTTAAATATTATAATAGAAGAAACTGAAAGACTTAACTTATTAGTAAATGATATTCTAGAACTTTCTAAAAGTGAAAAGAATATAGATTCATTAAATGAAGAAGATTTTGATTTAACAAGTCTAGTACAAACTATAATACATAGATTTGATTACTTAAAGGAAGAAGGATACACTATTAATTTTGAATCTAAGAAAAATTATGTAATAAATGCTGATAAGCAAAAAATTGAACAAGTAATATATAACTTAATAAGTAATGCTGTAAATTATACTGGAAAAGATAAAACTGTAACTATTAAAATAGAAGAAGAGAAAAAATACATAAGAGTATATGTAATTGATACAGGTAAAGGTATAAAGAAAGATGAACTTGATCTTATATGGGATAAATATTATAAGAATGAAAAGAATCATCAAAGAAATAAAGTTGGTACTGGTCTTGGACTTTCTATTGTAAAAAATATACTTATAAAACACGGATACAATTATGGAGTAATAACTACAAGAGGAAAGGGTACAAAATTTTATTTTGATATAAACATATAACTTTCATAAATCTAACACAAATTTATCACTTTTGTATTATATACTAGTATCATGAAAGGAGAAGTGATAAACGTTAGAAGAAAAGTTATAATTAAAATATAAAATCCTCAAAAAACCTATAAAATCACATATAAACAATTAAGAGTAACGATTAAATATATTGTTACTCTTTTCTTTTAAAATAATTGACTTTAAACTAAAAATTTTGTAAAATGTTTTTAGAATAGAGGTGGTAAGTGTGAATAACACACTAAAAAATTTAAATATATCATTAGTATCTAATTTGATATTATCTGTTATTGTAATCATAATTGGTATAATAACAACTGTTTTTAAAAGCTTTGGTTTAGCTGATATAGTATTATATGCTAGTATTCTTTTTTATGTATTTGCATTCTTTAGCATAATAGCATATTTTGTAAAAAGAAATAAAGGAGACTATGAAACTCTTTTACTATCATTAATTAATATAATAACTGCTACTGTTATGTTTGTTCTAAAAGGACAAGATGAACTTATGGTACTTGGTCTTGGAATGACACTTTATACAATAATGATGGTATTTAATAGAATATATAAAATAATTTGCTTAAAAAGTGAAAATAGTTTTATGTGGATTGTTAAATTTGTAACTACTTTCCTAATTGGGGTGCTAGGAGCATTAACAGCATACAATTTATTTAATGAAGTTTCAGTACAAACACTTTTATATGGATACTATTTTATTACATTTGGTGTAATTATGACTTTAGAAAATACAATTGATTTAGTAGTTACTGATGATAAATTTGATAAAGCAATGAAAAAGATAATTGCAGAAGAGGATTCTAAAAATAAATTAGAAGAAATAAAAGAAGAGAAAGTGGCTAAGGAAGTAAAAAAAGTAAAAGAAGTAAAAACTGCAAAACCAAAAAAAGAAGTTAAAGACAAAGCTGAAGCAAAAGAAGAGAAAAAAGTAGTGAAAAAGTTAGCTGCTAAAAAGCCTGAAGTTAAAAAGGCTACTACTAAGAAAGTAGCAGTTAAAAAAGAAACTAAAAAACCAGTTCAAAAAGAAACTACTGAAAAAAGGAAACCTGGAAGACCTAAAAAAATAAAATAGGTCTTTTTTATTATAACTAAAATATATTTAACTAGGGGGGAATAATAATGGATATAATAAAAGTATCTAGTAAAAGTGCACCACAAAAAGTAGCAGGAGCACTAGCAAATTTATTTAGAGAAAGTTCTGATTCTGTTGAAATGCAGGCAATCGGGGCAGGAGCATTAAATCAAGCAATAAAAGGTGTTGCAATTGCAAGAGGATATGTTGCTCCAACTGGTAAAAATTTATACTGCATACCCGCGTTTTCTGATATAAAAGTTGACGGAGAAGAAAGAACTGCTATAAAAATAATAGTCGAGGCTAAATAAGCCTTTTTTCTTTTGCAATTTTTCATCTATTAATGTATACTTGTTATAGTAGGTGAAGAGTAGTGAAAAATAAAAGAGGTTTTACATTAATTGAAATATTAATAGTACTTGTTGTCTTAGTAACAGTAACTGCAGGTGCAACTATCGGTATAAAAGAAGTACAAAAAAGAAGTGAAGAAAGAAATTTAAGAGAACTTTATACAATGATAGAAACAGCAGCTGACACATACCTAAGTATAAATGATGAATATAGAGAAGAACTATTAAACGATGAAATAACTGAAAAATGTTTAAGAATATATACACTTCAAAATGAAGGACTCCTTAAAGAAGAATTATCTAACCCTGTAACTAAAAAAAGAATACCAGGTAACTTATGTGTAATATCATACATAAACGATGAAGGTCTAATTGAAAATCATTTTGACTTAGATGATGACTTGACTACTCACAAAGTAACATTAAAAATAAATGGAGATGGAATCGCGGATGCCGAGACTAAAATGGTATACACTAAAGCAATATTTAATATAACATCGGATGAAGGTAAATTTATTTTAGATGGAACTTGCGATGGAGGAGCAACAGTTAAATTAGATAACTTTAAAGTATTAATTTATGGAGTAAAAAAAGACCAAACTTGCACAGTAAACATAAAAAATAAACAAAATAAAGTGACAGTAGAAGTAACGAATGGAATATCTTTGCCAACTGAATCTATAGTTAAATATGGAGAAGATGCATCTTTTTCACTATCACCAACTATAGGATATGAATTTGATAGTTTAGAATGTAAAGGTGGAAAAATCGAAGGACGTAACCTAACAGTTAGTAACGTAACTGAAGACACACTATGCAAAGTAAACTATAAAATAAAAGAATTTAATATAACTATTGAAGCTAAAAATGGAAAAGCAAGTCCGGTAAATATAAATGCAAACTATGGTTCAAATCCAGTAATAAATTTAGAACCTACAGAAGGGTACACATTGGAAGGTGCGACTACTACTTGTGAAGGGGCAGTAATTGATGCAACAAATAAAACTTTGACAATACAAAATGTAACGAAATCACAAACCTGCATGATTACATTTAATCCAATTATATATATGGTTACTTTAGATAATCAAGGAGCTAATACTGCCGGAACAACACTTGTATACTATAAATATAATACAGTAAAAAATATAAGTGGGACAAATTACTACTATTTCTCAGACAAATCTTTAACAAGTGCATTATCATCAATAACTAAACCAACTAAAACTGGTTATACATTTGGAGGATACTTTACAAACACTAATGGAGCAGGAACAGAGTATATAAGTGCAAATGGGACATTTTCGAATAACTTGTATAAAACAATTAATGATAAAGTACTTTATGCAAAATGGTCTTTGAATCAATATAAACTTACATTAACAAAAGGAGCTGGTATAAGTGCTATATATTATAAGGTAAATGGAGCAAGCTCGTACACTAAGGTAACTGCAACAACAACTCTAAACGTTAACTATAATTCTAGATATTACTATTATGCTGAAGCTTCGGCAGGATACTCTTTAAGTGCTTGTACATCAAGTGCTCCTTGTGAAGGCACAATGGGAAGTTCAGCTGTAAACAAAACTCTGTCAGCAAATATTATTTCATATAAAGTAACTTTAACAGTAAGTGGTGGGGCAGGAAGTACTAGTAAAAATATAAATTATAATTCTAGTGGCACATTTACTGGAGTAAAACCAAATTCTGGATATACAGCTACTGGAGCAACAGTAAGTTGTAATGGAGGAGCAACAGCAAGTTTAAGTGGAACAACAGTTACAGTAAGTAAAGTTGTTAAGACACAGACTTGTACAGTTACATTTAAATCAAATATAAAATTGCTTGATAAATTACTTGCAGATAATCCAACAAGAAAAACAAGAACTGATT
>CAKOHL010000052.1 GCA_934085635.1 uncultured Bacilli bacterium
ACTACCATTTGTTGATTACCAACGTTTTGAGATGCAGTATATAAATAAACACTCGAAATAGCCTTAGAGTCTATTTTGTCATAAAAAATCCTTATTTTATTTTTACAATTAGTAACTTGACTAGAATCAAGATTAAACGTTACAGTCATACAAGTTTTACTGCTAGGATTACTACACTCAGCCGCACTATAATTAACGTTATAACCATTATAAGTAACATTGCTTATTGTTGATATTCCATCAAAATTTGTTTCGATATTTAAAGTCACTTGACTACCATCATAACTTTTTGACACAACTTTAGCACTTGGAGTCCATATTTCAAAACCATTCATAACGGATTTAAATATTTCTACTCCTTCTCGGAAAGAGCCATTAGTATTATCTCTGTCATATAATATTCCAGTATTTGTTGCTACACTTTCAATACCGAAAGTACCATTCATTATTTCCTTAGCAGTTTTAGCATATATATCGGCAGCATATGTAGATTTTTCAGAACTATCCCACCAGCCTCCACCTTGATTATAAGCACCAGAAATAAGCCTTAATGCTGTTAATTTAGCAAGATAATCAGAGTTTGAATAATTAGCAAAGACAGAAGCTAAAGCACAATAATAACTATTATTACTCGTCTTACAATCAGAAACATTATATTCCTCAGATTTTACATAAGTTTGCTCAGAAAAAGCACGTCCAGGGTTAACACAAAAAGCATCACTACCATTATCGGTTTTATAAGCGTTTTGAATCAAGTTTTTTTCTTCTACTTTTCTACTACCACTTTTAGTGCACAATAATCTTGTATAATTAGACTGCAAATTAGAGCTTGAAGCTTTTGTATTAGACCAATATCCACAAGCCTCAAGTCCGATCTTTTGCTTATTATCACATCCTGTACTACGTGGTGGTTTATAATAATTCCAATATTGTCTTGTGGAACCATCACAAAAATAACCACTCGGAGTTTTTGTACCACTTATAACCCAAGCACTTTTATCCCATATATATTTTGAATATAAAGAATTTACACTACCATTACTACTTATAACATAGTTGTCCTCAAGAGCAAATAAATTTACTGGAACTAAACATATAAACAAAAAGCATATTAAACTAAATAATCTTTTAAACATATTGTTTTTTCCTCCTTTTTAATAAAATAATTCTGACAATATATATAATAGAAATCAAAATAACTGGAATTAAAACAAAAGGTAAATATTTTAATACATAATCCCAAAAAGTTAAATTAGAATTATCAATTTTCGCGATTTCTTCAGTTACTTGTTTATTAAACTCATCTAATGTCATTTCACCAACGTTGTAAAAAGGATGACAAAGTTTTACATCTTCATAGTGACCAACACACAAATCACTTGTAACATAAGGATTATACTTTGGGGTGGTTACTTTTATAGTTCTTAAAACTGTATTCTTACAAGAAGCATCATTTGTATAAACTCTTATTTCATAATTGATTTTTCTAGCTACTGTCTTACTATCTATAAACACAAGTCCCTCACTAGAATCACTATAAGTATAAGTATCTTCATCTGAGTTATAACTATTTCTAACCTTAAGATACATATCCTCTGATATCTTATCTATCATTATTCTATTTACAGTTTGATCTGTATTATAAATGTTAAATACTGAATACTCTATTTTATTAGCCACATCTTCATAATCTGTACAATCAGCATTAACTACATTTACACTTATAAAACTTAAAAATATAAAAAATAATACTTTTTTCATATACGCCTCCACTACTTTACATCAATAATTATAGCAAAAAAAAACACGTTTGTATACTACAAACCGTGTTTAACTTTCCTATAAATCGCACTGTAAACTTTATATGTAATTAATGAAGAAACTATAACTAATGAAATTTCTATAACATAATATTTATACACAAAATCAAGTGCTTTTTCCCAAAAAGTTTTTTCTGGAGTTACTATGTTATCATCATTATCATCTGGAACATCTATATTAGACTTATTAGCATTACTTATAATACTATTAAAAGTATCTTCATCAACTTTATAATTTAAAAACTCTCTATTACAAACATTAAGGTTTTCATATCCAATACAACTATTAGATCCATAAAAAGGATTAACATATGGAACCCTAACAGTAATAATCCTAAGTTCTAAACCACCACAATAACTTTGAAGTGTTCCTGAAATTTTAACCTTTAACTCAGTACCTTCAGCTAAATTGTTGATAACTGACTTATTATCCACTTTTTCAATTAAATCTAAATCCAGATAAGCCTCTAACTCATCAGTTAAATTAATAATACTCACATCAAAAGTACCGTTACCCTTATAATCATAAGTAGTATCTACATACATAGCTAATGTATTTAAATCCTTCTTTCTAGTATAATCACACTCTTGAGTTTCAGCATTAAGTGTTGTAGTAAGAAAAAATACACTAAACAAAACTAATAATCTCTTCATATAGACCACCTTTATTCTAAAAAAATTATATCAAATTTAATTTATTAAGTAAATAGAAGTGCTAAAAAAGCACTCCTATAATGATTCAATTTCCTCTATATCATCACTTACATCAAACGAAGTAAGTAATTTAATCTTAGTCATCTTAAAGTTATTAACAAGATATCCAAAGTCATCAGAAATTTCTTCTCTATCCTCACTAGTAACTCTAGAAATTCTAAACAATGACTGATCAGTAACTCCACTACCTATCCAAATACCACGTCCTAAATCAGTACCAGACTTAAACCATTCATCTAAAGAATAAGATTTCATACTACTTGGATTTTCTACAAACACAAATATAATTGAAGTAAACTTATTATTCTTACTAAGCATAGATGTAAATTCTTTTTTAGTTTCATCACTTAACTTACTAATAAATGAATAGAAACCATAAATAATAACAAAATTCTTCTTATAACCTTTAAGTAAATCTTCATTAAAATTGTTCTTTTCACCTATTTCATAAATTTTACCAACGTGTTCACTTAACTTAGTAACAATTTCACTAAACTTATTATTAAATACTCTTCCTTTAAACTCACCATCATTAAATTCTTTCTCAGTAGTATTTATAATAGTCAAATTAAACTGTTTAGTATAAATCACTTCTTTACCAAGTGCATTTATAAACTTATATGCACTCTCTACATCATTAGAAGAAACTAAGTTAATAGGATTCTTTGAATAATTATACTTAAGAACCTCTAATGTATTTTTACTTATACCCACTACCATATTAGGCCCATTAAACTCTTCTGTTCTAATACTCTCAAAATCAACAACAGCAGGTAAAACAGGTATCCTCTTTGCTTTATAATTAGGATACTTACTTACTAATTCATTCATATATTTAATAATATACTCAGTAAAGTTTTCATCTGTAACCTTAGCAGTTTGAAATTCATAAATATTATCTCTCTTAAATAGTCCTCTACCCTTAATCTTAGCAGGTACTTTTCCTCTAGTAGACCCAAGAATATTAGCATAATCAGAAGGATTATTTTGCTGAAGAGCATATATAAGAGCAAAATTATTTTTAGTTTTCATTCTAACACTACTATCATTACTAGCAGTAATCACAAAATAAATACCATACTTATAAGCCTCTCTAGAAAGTTGACTAAGTACATCAATTTTATCTTCAAAATTCTCATTAAATGATTCATAGTTATTAATAATAACAACTATATTAGGCATCTTTTTATTATTAGACTCTATATATTTTTGATAAGAACCACCATACTCAGAAAACAAATTTTTTCTGCTTACAAGTTCATTATTAAGCATCTTAAACAAATTATTAACTTTATCTGTATCACTTACAAATGCAACATCGCCAACATAAGGTGACTTATTAAATATCTTAAGTGATTCAGAACCAAAATCAAGTACATAGAAATTAACTTCTTCTGGAGTATAAGTACACATAGATGAATAAAGTAAACTTGATATAAAGTCTTCTTTACCAGAACCAGTTATACCATAAACAATAGCATTACCAATCTTAGAAAAAGGTATTGTAAGCTTAAATTGATTTTGATTTTCAGGATCATCATATTCACCAATAATAGGATCTAAATAAAAATCTTTCTTTTCATAATTATATTTAACTTTCAAATTATCAATAAATATATTTGCAGGTATCTTATCAAGCCAAAGTTTTCTTACTTTTACATTTTCATTCTTAGCAACATCACATAAATAAGTAACTATATTAGGAAGTTCTTCTCCCAATGACTCAGCAGTTTGAACCACTTCAGCTTCTTTAGTTGTAGTAACAAAACCAATATTATTTATTTCATTTACAGTAGTATCAACATCTTTTTTAAATGTATTACTTGGAATATATTGACCTCCAGACCAAGAAGATTGACCTAAAGTAAATACTTCATTAGTACCAACTTGTAAATAAAATCTACCTCTCTTTTTCAAATATGCTGCATCAGGTCTCTTAAGCATTTCATTACTATCAGAAGTATCTTGAACCATCAAACAAACTCTAAATCTAGTATTTGACCAAATTTGTGAATCAACTACTCCACCTGGTTTTTGTGTAGCAAGAATACTATGTATACCTAAAGAACGTCCTACACGCGCTACACTAATCAAACTATCCATAAAATCGGGCTGTTGCTCTTTTAACTCAGCAAACTCATCACTAATAATAAACAAATGACTAACAGGCTCCATATCTTTAAGTCTACCCTCACGCCATAATCTTTGATACTTATATATATCCATAGTACTCTCATTAGCAACTCTCTTAGCTTCATTAAACAGTTTTTGTCTTCTCTTAACTTCACTCTCAATAGATGCTAAACTTCTATTAAGCTCATTACCATCTAAGTTAGTAATAACCCCAACTAAATGAGGTAAATAATATCTATCATTAGCAAATGAACCAGTAAGTGATCCACCTTTATAGTCTATCAAAATAAATTGTACTTCATAAGGATGATAATTAATAGCCAAAGAAAGAATATAAGAAATGATAAATTCAGACTTACCACTACCAGTAGTACCAGCAACAAGCCCGTGTGGACCGTGATACTTCTCGTGTAAATCTAGAGTAATAACTTCTCCACTCTTACCAATACCAACAGGAGCTTGAAGTGACAAAATCGGATTACTTCTCTTCCATCTCTCCTTTGAATTTAACTGCTCTACCTTACCAACTTGATACATCTCTAAAAAATGATAAACATCAGGTAAATTATTCTGAGCTTCACTCTTAATATCAATGGGAATATTAGATAACTCCTTCGCACAATTATAAATCTCATCTGTACTAGAAAAATCTATAGTAAACTTTTGATTAGAATTATTAATAACACTACTAAAAATATTACACTCATTTCTACTTACATTAATAAAATTCTTACACTCATTTGGAAGAGCAGAAAGTTTATCAGCTAAAATTATAATACTAAAACCATAATTTTCATTACTAGACATAACATTCTTAATAAAATCATAAGAATCAATTGACTTAATCGCATCAGTAATAATCACATAATGTGGAGTAAACTTACCAGTTCCATCTCCCTTAACTTTTCTTCTTTCATTAAATATCTTCTCTAAATTATAAACAATTTCTCTATAATCATCATTAGAAGAACCAAAAAATCTAAAACTCTTATCATTACTCCAACTATGTGGAAGAGGTTTCATATATTCCCAATCTTTTTCATTATCAATAGAAGTAAAAGTTACAGTTTTAACTTCATCATAACTATAATTAGCCATAATCTGTAAAAGCAATCTATCTGCAAACTCTTTAGTAATAGTCGCATCTCCCACTATACCAGTTGTAACATTATTATAAAATGAAAAATTAATAGGAACATCTTTAAGTATTCTCTCTGTCTTACCTAAACTATGCGCTATATCTAAAAGATTATCTTCACTTAATGTAAAATGTTCTTCTGGATACTTAATCTCTATCTGCATAGGTAAATCCCCACGCCCAATTGGTAAATTTAAAAAATCTTCATCATTTAATCTCTTTTGCCAAAGTTTAACATTATGCCCTCTTATAACATTTTGACAATCAGTAACAGAAAAATTATTACTTAAAAGTGTAGTTCTCTGTTTATCTAATTCTCTATTTATCTCTTCTTCTTTTTTATCTATATAATTTTTATATAATTTTTGTCTCTTTTTTTCATACATCTTATCAGCATATTTTTGATAAGCTCTAGTCAAAAGAGGCCACAATAATGCACTTGCAAGCATCGCCCCACACATAACAAGTGAAGTAACTGAACTAGAAGCACTCTTCTCACCTTTAGATATAGATGATAAATTACTCATAAGCATAACAACAGAAGTCATAGCCATTGTAATCATCGGTCCAATAGTAAGTGCAACCGGTGTCTTATCCTCTTCCTTTTTAGAAGGAGGTGTATCAATATTCAAAACAAACTTATTAACAACTTCATAAAAATGAGGT
Source organism: uncultured Bacilli bacterium (assembly GCA_934085635.1). GTDB lineage: Bacteria > Bacillota_I > Bacilli_A > RF39 > UBA660 > CAG-628. Next base: position 6,472 of record CAKOHL010000052.1, read on the forward strand.
GTCCTATAAAAATAATTCTCTTCATTATATTGATTATCTAAAGTAAGCTCAGTATGATCATCAACAAAATCACTCTTAACAGGTACTACATTTACAAAAGAAGCACTAAACTGAACTAAATTATTCGGATTATTAACAAGTAAATAATCAAGTCCATCTTTTCTCATCAAAATTATCTTAAGACCAAAAGTAAAAATAACATCTCCATACTCAAGTCTCTTACTAGTTAAAACTCTCTTTTGATTAACATAAACAGAAGCCTTCTCATTAACATCAAGATAAAAATACTTATCTTTCTTCTTAATAGTAAAAGCATTCTCTGAAAAACCATTTAATGTAAAAACGACATCAGCGTCATTACTACTTCCTACTTTAACTTCTTGATCACTCTTAATGCCAAGTTCCTTATAAGTAGTATCGTAAACAGGACTCGCATATAAATAATACTTCTCATTCTTATAATTATTTTGTATCAACTTAAAATTATAATTACTCACATCTGAATAAGGTACCATTACATTATTAGAATCCACCACAAAAGCATCCTGATTACTAACAAGTCTCCATTTACCTTCATACTCTTCTACAGAAAGCAAGTTGAGCTTTTTACCATTTTCAAAATCAGTAATCCAATAACTACCTGATACTTTTTCAGGTAATATAAATACACTAAGTTTATTTTTCTTAATTAAAGTTAACTGCATACTATCACTCCCTAATAAAGTATCAATTTACTTCCATTCTTAATAGAATTAAAAGCATACTGTCTTTCATCTAACCTTTCTCCAGTAAGTTTATCATACAAAAATTTACACCCATCATTAACAAAAGCACCTTCAGTACTTTCTTCAACAATACTTATAATTAAATTCTTAATAACACCTACTCTTTTTACAAGGGGAATGTAAATATCAAATTCTTTTTCAATAAGTGGAACGTAAACCAAAACTAAAATCTTATCTTTCATTTGTCACCTCAAAACAATAAACTTAAGCACTACAAAAACTACTAATGCAGTGGCAAGTATACCTATGCTAGTAAAAATAATAATTTTCTTATTATCACCACTTTTACTAGTACTTTCCTCTTTGTTAACAGAATCAACGTGTTTATAAACATCATTACTAATATTATTTAAACTTAACTTACTTCCACAATTAATACAAATTTGATCACCCGGATTGGTTTCAAAACCACATTTATCACACTTCACTTACTATCACCCTTTTACTATAACAATAATAACATAAAAAGATGTTAGTGACAAGAAAAAAGACTCCTAAGAGTCAAAATAAATTATTACATAAACATTAAAAACATAATAATTGTCACTACTATAATGAAAATTGTTGTCCAAATTATTTTATTACTTCTATACTTTTTAATTTTATTATCAAACACAAAATTCTCTTTTTTAGAAATATTATTCATAAATTCA
>CAKOHL010000053.1 GCA_934085635.1 uncultured Bacilli bacterium
AGGCACCAATGTGGTATTATACAAATAGTTCATTAGAGAGTTCAACTGGAGATTCCGACTGGTGGTCTTTGTCGCCTGTCAATTGGAATGGCAACACTGCTATCTCGTGGTATGTGAGTGGGTCTGATGATCCTGGTCGCTTGGGCGGCGACTACGTCTACCGTGTGGATGGTGTCCGTCCCGTCGTTTCTCTCAAAGCTTGTACACTTTGGTCTCAGGGAGACGGCTCAGCCTCAAACCCATACGAAATCGTTGAAAACGGTGGCTGCTAAAAAAATATGTCGAATAAAATCGAATTTTGTTTACTTATATAACTCGCTCGTGCTATAATTAATTTGTAAGGTGGGTGTTAGAGATAAACTATGAGGATAAAAATTATTAATTAATTTAATCTTTTTTGTCCTCTTTTTCACTACCTAGAAAGGAGAGAATATGAAAAACTTAAAGTTGATTGTACTTTTAGTTATTGGTTCATTATTAATTACTGCTTGTAGTTGCTCTAAAATCAAATATACAGTTTCATTTGATAATGATGGCAAAATTGAAAAAGTAGAAGTTACAAAAGATGATAAGGTAACTCCTTTAGCTGAACCAACAAAAGAAGGCTATACTTTTGATGGTTGGTACTTGGGGGAAAACAAATATGACTTTGATTCTAAGGTAACAAAGAACATTACTTTAACTGCAAAGTGGACTAAAAATGAAGAGCCAGTAAAACCAGAAGAACCTTCTAAAACTAAAACATTTAGTGTTACTTTTGAATCTGATGGAAATGTAGTCACTACAAAAGAAGTTAAGAAAAACAAAAAAGCTGCTAAAATAGAAGACCCAACTAAAGAAGGATATAAATTCATAGGTTGGTATTTAGATGGTAAACTATATAACTTTAACTCTAAAGTAACAAAGGACATTAAACTAGTTGCAAATTGGGAAAAACTTCCTGTAATAAGTTATTCAGTTGAAAAATTAGATGGTTCATCTTTAGGACAAGTAAAAATATACGTAACTAAAGACGGCGTTAAAACAGATGGTTATATTGATTTAGTAGAAACAGATGGTACTACATATGAAAAAGTATCTGTAAAATCTACTGGATTAGAATTTAACGAAAAGTTAATTAAAGAAATTAAAAACGTAAAAATAAAATAGAAAGGAAAGAAATATGAATAAAATAAAAAAGATATTATTTACTTTAATATTATCTGCATTATTCATAGTAAATGTTGATGCTGCTGTTAAAGAAAGTGAAGAATATGATGTAGATACTTACATAATAGGTATCACTAGATTTGATAATGGTGTAATCATTAATGACGAAAAAATAACTGTTGCAAAAGATAACTTTGAAACATTTATTAAAAGTTTTGACCAAGGTTTACCAGAAATAATTAGTATAGATATCCACTACTACAGTGCACTTACTAAAAAATGGTATTACTTTGAAAATGATAAAACATTTACTAAACTAAATGAAATTGATAGCAAGAAATTTGCTAGTGACTTAGATATATTCTATGTAAATAATGAAGAAAAACAGCTAGAATTAAACTATGATGGAAATGTTGATGAAAATTCAATATCTAATAAAAAAGTAAAATTTGAAAATAACAAATTTATAATTCCAGCTACAATTTTAGAATTTAACTTTACTAGTAATGGTAATAACTTAAATGTTGAAACTAAAACTAATGAAAACAATAAAAAAGAATATGGTAAATATTATATTCCATTATATATAAATGTATATGATGAACAAAATAATCTTATTCTATCAGTGCCTACTAACTATGATGGATTAATAGTTACTGATAATCTATTCAAAAATTATGAAAAAGCTGGTTACAAACTTACATATGTTGATGACAAAGGAACAGTAGACTTTACTAAAAAAGTAACTGATTCTAATTATAAAATATATCAAAAATATATACCAGTTGGATATATAATTGAAAATGAAAATATGAAGTTTGATAAAGAAACTTTAATAGGAACTTATACAGGAAATATTGAAGTTGATTCAATAGGTAACTATATTACTTTTACCATCAAAGCACCAGAAGGATTAGACTTAGATAAAGTTTTAGTAAATGGAAATGCTTATAGCTGGTCGAATAACGAATTAGATTTTGATATTGATATCGAAAATGATGATTTAACTGACAGAATAATTACAATTAAATGGAATGATGAAACAACAGTTAACTATACTATTAAATTTAATAACAATAAATTCAATAGATTAGTTGAATACTATGATGAAAATGGTGTTTTTCTAACTGAAGAATCAGTGGAAGATGGTACAGTAATAAAAGGAAACAGTGATAATAAAACAGGATATACTTTTTTAGGGTACACTCTTAGCCTTGATAGTGAAGAACTATTTGATACTACTAAGGGTATAACAAAAGATACAAAATTATATCTAAAATATTATGAATCTCCAATAGTAAGTTATAATAATAGTTATAATCTATTACTAGGAGAAGAACAAAACATAACTGCAGAATTAATAGCAAATGGTTTATTAAATAAAAACTTTAAACTAACTGCAAAATTCGCAGATGATGTAGAATTTGATGAAAATAACTATGTAAAAATTAAAGTTGGAGAAAATTACGAATTATTAAAAGATATTGAATTTACTAATGCAAGTGATATTACTAACTTAGATTTACTAGTTAAAGTAAGTAATGAAAACTATAAAAATGTTACTTATGTAATAACTTATAATGGTACTGAAACAGTAGTAAAAATAGATAATATATTAATAACAAATGAAGATGTATATTTTACTGTAAATAATCATTACTATAAAGAAAACGAATTTGAAAAAGCACTTTTAGAAAGTGATGAAAATAACTATGTAGTACTTGAAAAAGACGCTACACTTTCTTCAAGAGTAGAAATTACAAGTGGAAAAGTATACTTAGACTTAAATAGTCACTCTTTAACTAACTTAAATAACACAGATACATTCTTACTAAATAATACTGAAAAAGAAGTAGAATTAAATATTAAGAATGGTACTTTAATAGTTAAAAGAGATTCTATAGACTCAAATCTATTTGTATTTGCAATAAGAAATGGAATTAAAGGTGCTAAAAATAAAGTAACTACTAACTTAGAAAACGTTAACATTAAGAGTGATGATAATGGTGTATTCGTATTATCAGAAGACAGTAACCTAACAATTACTAACGGAGAAATCACTTCTAAAAACTATGCTATAAGTGGTAATGGAAGTAAAGGTAATAAGTCTACTGTAAACATAACAGGAGTAACAATATCATCTGAATCTATAGCAATATATCATCCTGAACTTGGAGAATTAACTATAGATAAAAGTAGTGTAACAGGTTTAACTGCTATATCACTTAAATCAGGTATACTAAACCTAAGTGAAAGCAAACTAGTAGGAACTAAAAAACCTTTAGAAACACCAGAAGTTAATAATAATGGTACATCAGTAACAGGAGACGCACTTTATATTGAAGTTAATCCAGGATATCAAAGTGTATCAAACGGATTAAGTACTATAGGTGTAAATATCTTAGGAAAATTAAATGTATTTGAAACAGTTGATGAAAATGCATATTCAATAAGAATATTTAACCCTAAGAAAATTGATGGAACTACTTTAAATATAGAAGACGACTTTTCTGTAATAGGCGAAATAGTTAACGAAAACGAAACTGGTTACAGAAAATAACATTAAAAGGAAGCAAATGCTTTCTTTTTTCTTTTAAAAAGCATATAATTAAATAGTGATTAATATGAAAGAAGAATATAATGAATTAATAAAAGATATAATTACTAACGATAAAGTAAAATCTATGGATAACTTTATCCAACATTGTGATACTACAACCCTCGAGCATTCAAAGGAAGTATCATATCTATGCTATAAAATATGTAAAAAATTAAAACTAGACTATAAATCAGCCACAAGAGCCTCACTTTTGCACGATTTCTATCTATATGAATGGAGAACAAACAAAGAAAGATGGCATGGATTCAAACATCCTTACATTGCTCTTAAAAATGCTGAAGAAGAATTTAATTTAAACAGAAAAGAAAAAAATATGATAAAAACTCATATGTGGCCTCTAACAATAATCCCACCATCTAGCCTAGAAGGACTCGTACTAACACTAGTAGACAAATACTCAGCTACTAAAGAAATAATGTCATATATAAAAAAGAGAACCAAAGAATCTAAGCCATTTAGATATGCTTACCTCTTAGTTCTCTTCATAATAAGAAAATTCTAACAAAGCAAAAAGACCCAAATGGGTCTTTTTACCTTGTGTGTTGAACACATTTGTGAATATTTATCCCTCTCGGGACAAGTTATATATTACTACAAAAATTTAAAAATGTAAACCCCAAAAAATAAAAAAACTAATTTTTTCTCAAAAATCAGCCCTAAAATTAAAAAAATGGTGGTTCCTTAGGGATTCGAACCCTAGACCCACCGATTAAGAGTCGGTTGCTCTACCAACTGAGCTAAGGAACCACGTGAGAAAATTATAACACAACCGAGAGTATAATTTCAACCCTTATATTGAAAAAAAATACATAATTTAGTATAATAACTTTGTAGTGAGGTGCTTTTATGGAAGAAACAATTGTAATAGATACAAAATTAGTAAATCTAGAAAACGGAAGATCTGTTTTAAAAGAAATAATAAACGATATGAACGAAAGAGGCTATAATGCATACAAGCAAATAACAGAATACATTTTAACTGGAGAAATAGGTTACATAACGAGTTATAAAGGCGCAAGAAATAAAATAGAAAAACTAGACAGAAGAGATCTAGTAGAAACATTATTAAAGGAGTTTACTAAATGAGAGTACTAGGACTAGACTATGGAAGCACCACTTGTGGAATAGCCGTATCTGATGAAAGTGAAACAATATCAAGTCCAGTAGACACCATAAGATACAAAGAAAAAGAAGATTTACTTACCAAACTAGATGAATTCATAGAAAAATATAAGCCTGGCAAAATAGTTTTAGGTAACCCAATCAACCTAGACGGAAGCATAAGCAAAAGAAGCGAAGAGACATTTCTCTTCAAAGATGAAATAACAAAAAGATACAAAATAGAAGTAATTTTAGAAGATGAAAGACTAACCTCAGTAATAGTAAACAATATGCTAATAAATAATGGCTCTAGAAGAGACAAAAGAAAAAAAGTAGTAGATAAACTTGCAGCCTCATTAATACTAGAAACATATTTAGATAGGAGTAAAAATGGAAGATAATATAATAGAATTTGAAGAAAATGGTAAAACAGTGAAATATGATGTAATACTAAACCTAGAAGACATAAACGGTAAAAACTTTGTCGTATACACTAAAAGTAACAAAAAAGACAAAAAAGATGTAATATGCTATGCAAGTGAATACAAAATAGAAAAAGGTAAAACTAAACTATATCAAATCAAAAATGATGAAGACTATGAACTAGTAAATGAAGTACTAAATAGTTTACAAAATGGAGAAAAAAATGGTAACTAGAAAATTGAATAAAAAGAAACTTATAACATTTATATTAGTATTAATAATTTCAATATTACTAATAATAAGTGGTTTTATACTAAAGGGGTTTAGTTCAGTAAGCAAGAAAGAAGAATATCATAACTTTGAAGTAACTGAAGGAAGTACTGGATATCAAGTAATAGATAAATTAGAAAAAGAAGGACTTATAAGAAATGCATTCTTACTAAAAGTATACTCTAAAATAAGTGGTAAGCAAAGTGTAAGAGTAGGTATATACAAAATAAGTACAGATATGAATAGTATTGAAATACTTGAACTACTTAATAGCAATAACAGCATTAACACTGACGAAACAACTCTTAACTTTTATCCAGGAGAAAACGTAAGAGACTTAACTAAAAAAGTAACTACTTTAACAAATATAACTGAAGAAGAATTTATAAGTACACTAAAAGACAAAACATACTTAAAAAAACTAATAAATAAATATTGGTTTCTAACTGATGAAATACTAAACGATGACATCTACTATAGCTTAGAAGGGTACTTATATCCAGACTCATACAGCATACTTAAAACTTACAAATCAGAAGACATAATAGAAATGCTATTAAATAACACAGACAAGAAACTAAGTCAAATTAAAAGCAAAATAGAAACAAGCGAGTATTCTCTTCACGAAGTACTTACACTAGCAAGTATAGTAACTTTAGAAAGTGGTGGAAGTTCTGACTCTAAAAAAATCGCAGGAGTATTCATAAACAGACTAAACAACAACTGGAGCCTTGGAAGTGACGTAACAACTTACTATGCAGCAAAAGTAAACTTAGCAGACAGAGATCTAACAAATGCTGAAATAAATAATTGCAATAATAAATACAACACTAGATGCTCAGGTATATCTCTTCCAGTCGGACCTATATGTAATCCACTAGTAACTGTAATCACAGATGTGCTAAATCCAGAAAAAAGTGAATACTACTACTTTGTAAGTGACAAAAACAAAAAAATATACTACAGTAAAACATTAAACGAACACGAAGAAACAATAAGGAATTTAAAAAAGGAGGGACTATGGTATGAATACTAATAGTTTTTTCTCTGTAATAGAAGAATATGCAGAAAAAGAAAATGTACCTATAATGAAAAAAGATAGCATTGACTATCTTTTAGAATTTATTAGAAACAATAATATAAAAGACGTACTAGAAATAGGCTCAGCAATAGGCTATTCTGCACTTAAAATCTCAACCACTGGTGCAAATGCAACAACAATAGAAAGAGATGAAGAAAGATATAAAATAGCTGTAGAAAACATAAATAAAAGTAATTACAAAAATCAAATAAACATAATATTATCTGATGCACTTGATGTAAACTTAACTGAAAAATATGACCTCATATTTATAGATGCAGCAAAAGGTAAAAATAAAGAATTCATAGACAAATTTAAAAAGAACTTAAAAACTAATGGCTTTATAATAATAGACAATATGGACTTTCACGGACTAGTAGGTAAAAGTAGTGAAATTAAAAAAAGAAGACTAAGAAGCCTAGTAAGAAAAATAGAATCATTCATAGAATATATGGAAAATCAAATAGAATTCAAAGTAACAAAAATAAACGTAGGAGATGGACTATATCTCTTAGAAAGGAATAACTAAAATGGATAAATACTTTTTAATACCAAATAATAAAAATGATTTAACTGATAACTTAATACTTCCATTAGAAAACCACAGTATAGGTTTTGATGTTTACTTTAAAGTAGAAGAAATAAATGCACTAGCAAAAGAAAAAAACGTAAGTGTAATAATAAATAGATTTATGCATAAAACTGATATAGAAAACATAAAAAGTATAATTGAAAAATTAGAAAACATCGCATACTACTTTATAGAAGACCTAGGACTTACATACTTCTTACCAAAAGAAAAAGTAGTAATAACTCAAAATCACATAATAAACAACTACGAATCAGTAAACTACTTTAAAACTCTAGGATATGAAAATGTTTTAATAAATAATGACCTAACAATAGAAGAACTAAAAGAAATAGAAGAAAAAACAGAAAGTAATCTATTTATGTACTATATAGGTAAAAATAATCTAATGTACTCTAAAAGACACTTAATAACTAGTTATAGTGATCACAAAGGTATAAACTTAGAAAACAAAAAAGAAATAGATGAAAAAATGTCAGGATATAAACGATTAATAAAAGAAGAAAAATGTGGTACTTGCATATTTAATCATTCCATCTATAGTGCAAATAAATACTTAAAAGAAT
>CAKOHL010000054.1 GCA_934085635.1 uncultured Bacilli bacterium
GGTATGTTCCCATTGCTAGGCCCACTGGGTGCAAAAGGCTTGGTTTTTCTTCTTCGACTGTTGTTGCCTCGAGTGGTTTATCTTCTTCAGTTTGTACAAAGTTAATTTTAGTTTCTTCTATGAAAGGTTTTGCCTCTTCTTCTTTTACTACAAAGTCATTATTTATAGAGTACTCATTATATTCTTCTTTGTAAGCATTTATTGTTGCTTCTTCTACTTTGAATATGTTGTTTATGTTTTTTAGTTTGTCTCTTATTAATGGAAATAATAATTCTTCTAGTGTATCCATTTTACTGAATTTGATATCTTGTTTTGTTGGATGTATGTTTACGTCTACTATTGTTGGATCAACATTTATGTTTATTACGACTATTGGATACTTGTTTTCAGCAAGGTATGTGTGGTATGCATCTTTTATTATTTTGTTTAGGTACTGATTAGTTACTATTCTGCCGTTTACTAGAGTTGTCATATCTTTTCTAGTGCTTTTGTATACATTTATGTTTGATACGTAGCCATCTATGTCATAGTCTAAGTTACTTCCTTTTATGTATTCCATATTTTTACTTACTGCATATCCATATATTTCGTGGATTACTTTTAATAAGTCATTTGAACCACTTGTTTTGATTAGTTCTTTTTCATCTGCCGTTAATTTAAAGCTTATTTTTGGATGACTTAGTGCAAGTTTTTCTATTAAGGCTATTACACCATTTAGTTCTGTGTAGTAACTTTTTAGGAATTTTAATCTTGCTGGTGTGTTAAAAAACAGGTTTTTAACCGTTACTTTTGTACCTTTATTTGCACTTACTGTTTCGTCACTTATTAGTTTCCCACCCTTCATTTCTATTTTAGTGCCTAGTGTGCCATCGTTTGTTATTAACGTTACTTCACTTACACTTGCTATTGATGGAAGAGCTTCTCCTCTAAATCCTAGAGTACTTATGAAGAACAAGTCGTTTTCATTTTTTATTTTACTTGTAGCGTGAGGACTAAATGCTAATAAAGCATCTGTTTTGTCCATACCTTTACCGTTGTCTGTTACAGTTATTTCTTTAATTCCAGCATCAACTAAGTTAACATCTATTATTGTGCTTCCTGCATCTATTGAGTTTTCAACTAGTTCTTTTACTACACTTGATACTTTTTCTACTACTTCTCCTGCCGCGATTTTATTCGACAAGTTTTCATCCATTATTTTAATTATTCCCATATTAACACCTTATATCAGTTTATCTCTTATAGATAGTATATTTTTATTTATTACGTATATGTCTAAGTCAGAATTCGTGCAGTTTTTTATATAGCCTAAGCCTTCTACAACTATATCTTTGCCTTCCTCTACTATTAGGTGCGTTTTTTCTAAATTCTTTAGTCTATCGTTTCTAATACTTCTCATTTTTTTAAGAGGTAGTTCATTTTTAAAGTAGAATATTAATTTAGCATTTTCTTTTGAGTTGTTTTCTATTCTTAGGTATTCACCTAGTTGAATCATAAATTCTGGTTTTAGTATATGTATTTTTGGTTTTATTTCTTTTTTAGGTATTATACCTTTATATTCTTTATGATTTATGTATTCTATTATACTGTTTTTATTTATAAATCCTGGAGTGTCTATTACAGTTACGTTTTCACTTATTTTTATTTTTATTAACTCGAGGGTTGTGTTAGCAGATGAGCTTACTGTTATGAATGATTTTTTACCTACTGAGCCTAGTAAGCTATTTATTAGTGTACTTTTACCTGCATTTGTGTATCCTAAAACGTATACTTCTCCTGCTTTGTCTTTTTCTAGTTTGTTTAGTACTTCGTCTACCCCAAGTTTTTTTTCTGCACTTATTACAAATATGTCTTTTATTAATGTTTCTTCTTTTATTTTTTCTATTAGTTTTTTAGCTTTTACACTTTTTGGAAGTAAGTCTATTTTAGTTAATACTAAGTATACTTTGGTTTTTATTTCTTTTAGAGGACAGAGTGTGTTTTCACTTAGTGTTAGGGCACTTACTAAGTAGAGTACACTTTTGTTTTCTTTGTTTATTTTTTCTATAAGACTTTTGTAGTCAGAGTTTCTATTTATTATGTTTGCTTCTCCATAGTGAGTTAGTTTAAAGCATCTTTCGCATAGGGTGGCTTTTTCATATACTTTTTCGTTTATGTATCCTTCTAAATTTGGACTTTCTGACTGCATTATGCTTCCGCATCCAGCACAGGTTTTATTCATAGTATTTACCTCTTTTGAATATGTCTCTTTTGTCCATTATGAAGAATAATACTTTTTCTATTACGCGGTTAACATATGTTATTTTCCTGTCTTTTTTACTCATTGGATTTACTAGTATGCTAGTCATATTTAGTCTGTTAGCACCATACACGTCTGTTAGAAGTTGGTCTCCTACGCAGGCTATTTGTTCTGGAGTTCTATCATAAAGTTTCATTATTTTGAAGTATTTTTTACTGAATGGTTTACGAGCATTAGCACACGAATCTATTACTAAAGAGTTTCTAAATGCTGTTACTCTTTCTCTACCACTGTTACTCATTAGTACTGGTGTTATTCCCATTTCTCTTATTTTTGCCATTAGTTCAGTTGCTTCTTTTGCTGCTACACTTGCGTCTAATGGTGCGATTGTGTTATCTAAATCAAATATTATTAGTCTTATTCCTTTGTTATAAAGATTTTCATAGTCTATTCTATAAATACTTTGGTAATGCATATCTGGTACAAATTTATCTATCATATTTATCTCCCTTAATAATTTAGTCTTTCACTGTATTCAAATTCTTGGTCTAATATTCTTATTGTGTCTCCATCTTTAGCACCAAGGTTTCTTAATTCTTCATCTATGCCCATATTTTTTAGTTTTCTTGCAAATTTAAGTGCAGCTTCATCGCTGTTAAATCTTGTCATTTTAAGTAAGAGCTCTAGTTTGTCTCCTGTTATTACATATGTGTGATCATTTTCTTTAGTTATTGTATATGGTTTTTCTTTTTTGAATTCATATAGTACATAGCTTTCAAATTCTTTGTCTTCATATACTTTTTCTTCTGTAGTTTTTACTAGATGTGCTAGACTTCTTTTTAGGTCTTCTAGTCCACTTTTAGTTATTGCACTTGTAGTAATTATTTCTACATCTTTGTATTTCTTTTTAAATTTCTCTAAGTTTTCATTAAATGAAGGCATATCACTTTTATTTGCTATTACTATGCTTTTTTTGTTATATAGCTTTTCACTATAGTTTTTTAGTTCTTTTTTTAGTACTTCGTATTCTTCTATTACATCTCTGCCTTCAGTGCTAGCCATATCGATTACGTATGCGATTACTTTGCATCTGCTGGCGTGTTTTAGAAATTTGTCTCCAAGGCCTATTCCTTCACTAGCGCCTTCAATGATTCCAGGTAAGTCTGCTACTACAAATGAGTAGTCGCCTGCTTTTACTACACCTAGGTTTGGAGTTAGTGTTGTGAAGTGGTAGTCTGCTATTTTAGGTTTAGACGCACTGATTACACTTATAAGGCTACTTTTACCTACACTTGGAAATCCTACTAGTCCAACGTCTGCTAGAAGTTTTAGTTCACATTTTACTATTCTTTCTTCTCCTGGAGCACCATATTCACTTGTGGTTGGAGCTTTGTTTTTGTTACTTTTGAAAGCAGCATTACCTTTTCCACCTCTTCCACCACTTGCAATGATAGCTTCTTCTTTGTCTTTTACTAAGTCAGCTATTATTAGATTAGTTTCAGTGTCTGTTATGGTTGTTCCGACTGGCACCTTAACGTAAGTGTCTTCTCCACTTGCACCTGTCCTATTGGCACCACTTCCGTTAGAACCTTTTTCTCCTTTTATCTTTTTTTGGTATCTTAAATCAATAAGAGTTTTTAATCCTTCATCAGCAACAAATACAACGTTTCCGCCTCTTCCTCCATTGCCTCCATCTGGGCCTCCCATTTCTATAAATTTTTCGTGTCTAAAGCTAGAAGAGCCATCTCCACCTTTACCACCTATTACATTTAATACTACTTCGTCAATAAACATTTTTATCACCCTTTTTCATTTAATATTTTACCATACTTATCCAGTAAATAAAAGAAAACTAAGAGTTAATTCTTAATTTTCTTTAATACATTTTGCCATTCATCATTTAAGTAAGAATTAGTATATTCTAAAATTTCTTCTTTAGTAAAGCCAGTTATATTTTCTATATCTTTTATGTTTACTTTACTTTTACCATATACGTATAGAAGTATTGCTAAGGATTCTTTTTCTCCATATATATCTTTTAGTTTCTCATATTCTTTCATTCTTAGTATACTTCTTAATGAGAATAACACAGTTGCTGTGTAAGTTTTGTTTTGGTCAAGTAGTTCAGTCATTACTTTTGATAATCCAGATAGTTCATCATAGTTTTGCATGTGGTCTTTATTAGTATATTCTTTTACTAGTTTCCAAGTAAGCCTACTTAACACTCTTTTTACTTTAAGATTTTCTTCTTTTGAAAGAGAATTTATTAAAGTTACTTTATCATAATTTGCACCATATTTCTTTTGAAGTAAAGCTTTGTCTTCTTCTGATAAGTCATTTATAAGTACAAGTAGTGCTTCTTTTTCTCCTTCAGAGAATCTATCAAATAGTTTTTTACAATATACTTCATTTTTATCTTTTAAGTAATATCTTATTTTAAATACTAATCTATTACCTATTAAGTACTTTTCTTCATTAGTTAAATTTTTTCCCTCTCCAGTTTCGTCTAGGTTTTTACCATATTTCTTTTGAAGTAATAGTTTTTCTTCTTCACTAAAATATTTTTCTATTATTTCTTTTACTCTTCTTTCAAATTCTATGTCAGTTTCATTTTCTTTTTTGAAACCTTTTAGTGATGCCATTAATGGCTGATAGAAATATTTTCTTTTTTTAGGCTCGTTATTTAGTTTATTTATTACTGCTTTGTTTATTAGTACATGTGAGTCTGTTTCTTTAAATATCCAAGATTTAGTTAAGTCTTCTCCAAAGCATTTATATAGCCCTTTTCTTTGATATTCTGGCATATTACTTACTACCCTTCTTATTTCATCTATATCAGGTATATTAGTGTAATCAAATATAGTTACCATTTTCCCACCACTAGTAAGCATTTGGGCACGATTTCTAATTTTTCTTAGAATATTCATAGTAATTATGTGGTTGATATCCACTGGAATTTCGTGAATTTCTTCTAAGTTTTCTCCATACTTAAGTTTTAATAATCCAAGTTCTTCATAATCTAAAGTTAAAAGTACTTTATTTACTACTTCTTTGTCAAATTTTAATTGATCATAAAACTTTTTATACATTTCCGTTTTATTTGTAAAGATTCTTTTGAATGATGTTTTATTATTTTCAAGAGCATTTTTTATTCTAGAAAGAGTAAGATAGTTCATTTCTTTTATTTTTTTAGGTAAGTCTTCTATTCTTGGTTCAGTGAAAGAAAAACTATATTGCATTAGTAAATTATTTCTTGCTTCTTCATCTAAGTCAGCTACTAAAAGCTCTATATTTTTTTTGTCATAACCTTCAAATCTTATATATAGATTCTTTTTGAAAAGTTCTGAATGAAAGACCACTTTCTTACTTATAAGTGCCAACTCGATTTTTCTTAAGGTTTTATAGTTTCTATCTTTTGTTCCTCTTGCAATAGGCATGTCTTTAAGTTCATATTCTTCTAAAGAGTATTCTTTTAAAAGTGTTTCTTTATCTTTTGGAGGCAAGCTAACTACTAAAGCTTTTACTTTCTCTTTATCATAACCTTCAAATTTATCATATATACTTCTTTTATATAGTCTTTTTTTTACATTTTTAAATAAATCCTCAACTTGTTTAGTATTCATTTTTCTTTGTTTTTTGTCTTGTCCCCATAGATAGATTAAAAGATTTTTATCACTTTCTGATAGTAAGCTAATTGCTTTTTCTATATCGCTTTTAGATGTATTTTTAAATAATTCATAAAATTCTTCTCTTAATTTCATAACTTCCTCCTATTTTTTTAATGTAAAACTATATTCACTTTCTAAATATTCTTTTGCAAGTTTTAGTATGTCTTCTTTTTTTACATTAGTTACAGTTTCGATTTCTTCTAGAGTTGCATAACTACTTTTGTATATATAAGTTAGAATAGCAAGCGCTTCCATTTTACCATATACATCTTTTATTTCTTCATATTTATCACGCGATAATACCCTGTTCATTTCAAGAAGTGTGCGAAGTTTAACGCTTGGATAAATACATTTATATTTTTTAATTGCAAATCTTTCAAATTTACATACTATAGAATTGATTTCGTTTAATTCAGCCTTTGAAATAGTTCCTTTTTTAACTGGTTTGTCTAAGTTTTCTCCATATACTTTCTTTAGTAAATTTTGTTCTTCACTTGTTAAACTACTAAAGAATTCATCAAAGTAATACTTTTCAAATTCATCACATCTATCTAATATAGATTTATATTTTCTTACTTTATTTTGTTTTACTAGTTGCCACCTTATTTTGTACTTAATCGTGTGCACTAATCTTAGACTTTCTTCTTCTGATAATATTTCTGATTTGGTATTTTTAAGGTCTTTACCATATTTTCTTATTAAAAGTTCTTTTTCTTCATCAGTAAGAGTATTAATTGCTTCTTTTATTCTAAGAGTAAATTCTTCTTTAGTTTCTCCTTCTCTTTTAAATTTAAGAAGAGATTTAGTTAGTTCTTTGATAGGTCTTCCTTTTTTCTTAACAACTCTTTTTTTATCATTTAGTTTATTAATGATATTTTTATTTAATATTGAACTATTTGGATTAACCCATATAAATTCTTTTGTTAAGTCTTCTCCAAATAAAGTAGTTAGCCTCTTCTTTTCTTCAGGAAGCATAGCTTCTACTCTTTCTTTTATTACTTCCATATTTTTAGTATCTTCAACAAAGTCAGTAATTTTTATATGTTTACCTTCTCTTAATCTTTTTAAATTTCTTCTTATATAGACCATTATTCTTGTATTAATTATAGTATTAATTTCAACTGATACTTCATTTAACTCATCATAGTTTTTACCAAATTTCTTTTGTAATATCTCTTTATCTTCACTTTTAAGCATATCTATTGCTTTAAGTACTTCTTCTCTATCAGCTTTCAATTGATTAAATATACCCTTATATGTTTTAGGAAATTCATCTAATTTAGTCTTACCTTTACTTAATAAATCTTTCATCTTATTTAAAGTATATTTATTTTTAACTTTCTCTTCTTTAGTTACTTCTTCACTTACTTCATTAGATACTACACTATATTCTTTAAATAAGACTTCTCTTTGTTTACTTTTTAATCCCATTATAACTTCAATTACTTCAAATTTAGTGTATTCTGGAAATTTATTAAATATATATTTTTTATATAATAATTTATTTACTTTATTAATTATTTCTTTTGCTTCAACAAAGTAAGGTTTATGAACTTTTTTATTAGGATTCCATACCCTTATTATTGTTTCACAATCTCTTTCACTTAACTTATTAATTACCTCATCTACTTTCTTTTTACTTACTGATTCAAAATTAGTATAAAAGTCTTCATTTATAACCATATAATTACCCCCATTAAAATACAAAACATATTGTACCATTAAAAGCACAATATGTCAATTGTTAA
>CAKOHL010000055.1 GCA_934085635.1 uncultured Bacilli bacterium
AGTAAACTTAAAACAAAAAATAAATGACATAGATAAATCTTTTTATACAAATAGTATGAGTTTTAGTAAAGAAGACTTTGAAGGATTTGAAGAACTAGAAAAAAGTGTTAAAAAAAATAATACACTTACAACAATAGGTATTATTATGTTATGCATAGTTGTACTTGGTACATTAGTTGTAATAGCAAACTACGTATTTAATCTAGGACTATTCTAATAGTCTTTTTTTATTACTTTTACATATTATTTACTATGAAAAAACGTATAAGATTCAAATATTACTTTAATATTTCAAAAAGAGATAAATTTTTAATAATTCTTTTATTTGTCTTAATATGTACATTTCTAATATTTAAATACATAAACAATGGGATAAAAAATGTACTTTCAGTATATGCTGAAAATGAAGTTACTAGAGTATCTACTATGATAATAAATAATGCTATAGATAATATGAAACAAGAAGACTATAAAAACTATGTAGACACTGTAAAAAACAAAGATGATGAAATAATAAGTGTAGACTTCAACACCAAAGAAATTAACAGAAATCTAGTACTTTTAAATAATGAAATATATGAAAAATTGTTACTACTTGAAAACGGAAAATATGCTTTCTTTGATAGTGAATACGTAGAACAAAATGACCTAAACTATAAAGTGCCACTAGGATTAATCACAGGTAATGCTGTTCTTTCTAACCTAGGACCAAGAATACCTTTTAAAGCTAAAATATTGGGTAATGTTGTCTCAAACATAAGAACTGATGTAACCCCATATGGAATAAATAATTCTTTACTAAAGGTTTACATTGACGTTACAGTAAGTGAACACTTTGTAATGCCATTTATAAGTAATGACATAAAAGTAAGTTCAAGTGTACTTCTTGTAGTAAAAATCATAAATGGAAGAGTACCAAATGTATATGGTGGTGGATACTCAGTAACAAGTCCATTAAATTCTAGCAATTAACTAAAAAATGTTTTATAATATAAATAGGTGATACAAATGAAATTATTAGATCAAGATTATAAATTAATAAAAGATAATGGAGAATGCTTTGACTTAGAAATAGTCAAAGAAAAAATAACTGATTATTTTAAAGACTATGACTATATAGTTGGAGATATTGCATATAGTAAACTTAGATTAAAAGGCTTTACTAAAAAAGATAATAAAATGAATAATGAGATAAATGACTTTGACAGATTAGATAAATATATTTTAGAAAACTGTGCCTATGGTTGTAAATATTTCATTTTAGAAAAAATTAATTAAAAAGGTTTGATTTAAACCTTTTTTTGTGGTATTATTTTAATAGTAGGAGAGTGAAATATGAAAAAGATAACAATACAAAATATGAATGGTACTATGGAAGAAGTAGAACTTGTTAATTCATTTGATGTTAAAGATATTAATAAAAGTTTTGTAATTCTCTCAAAAGGCGAATCTTTAAAAGAGGGAATGAGTAAAGTATATATTTCAGAAGTAGTGGAAGAAGTACCAGGTGTATATAAATTAGTTGGAATTACAGATGAAAGTGTATGGGACAAAGTTAAACAAGCTATGAAAAGCATTGTCCAAGGAGGTTAATTATGGATTTAAATAACGCAAAATTAGAAGGATATAGAGTAATAGGAATAAAAGATACTGATAAAGAAAAACTTAGAAGTCATATGGCTGAGAGTTCATTTGAAGTTGAAGTTGAACCTGAAAAGGAAGTAGTTACTCCTGTAGTAGAAACTGCTAAGGCTGAAGAAGCTCCAGCAGTTATTCCTGCTAGTGAACCAGCTGTAGATGTAGAACCAGAAGTTAATACATTAGAAGCACCTGCTACTCAAAGTGCAGTAGTAGATGTTGCGCCTTCAGTAGATGCACAAGTATCAGAACCAGCACCAAGTGAAGATGTAAATATATTTGATAGAATCGCTGAAAGTACTCCAGTAGCTGAGCCTGCAGTGGAAACTCCAGTAGTTGAACAACCAGTAGAAACTCCTGCTCCAGTTGCACCTGAAGCACCAAGTGTACCTGAAGAAGTAAGCCCAATTGAAGTGGCTAGTACACCTGAACCACAAACAGAAGCAGACACATTATCTACTCCACAACAATTTTATGAAAATATGAATAATCCAGTAGTGCCAGAAACTCCAGAAGTTCCAAGTGCTCCAGAAAAAGTAGATACTAAATTAGATAGCGTTGAACCAAACAAACCATTAGAACAAAGTTCAACTGCATCAGATGCACTAGAAGCTTTAAAAGCATTAATAGATGAAAATACAGTACTAAAAGCACAAATAAGTGAATTAACTGAAAAATTAAAAGTTGCTGAAGCTAGAACACAAGCAGCAGAAATGGCACTAAATGGTGCTATACAATCAGAAACAAGAACCTTAAATTAATTTTAAGGTTTTTTTTATACCTGATTTTCATATAATTTACTAGTGATAAGAATGAAAGAAACAATAAATTTCTATTATAAAGTATATCCTGATAAAATATATAAAATTAATAACGGTTGTTATTTTATTTTTAACACGTATAAATATTACTTTATAGAATATACAGGACCAGAACAAAACATAGACTTCTTAGTCAAAATAACTAATGACTTATATAACAGGAATATATTAGTAGACACATTTATAAAAAACAAAGATAATAATTACTTTGTAACACTAAATAAAACCACATACGTTCTTCTTAGAGTAAACTCAGTCGAAAATGACATATATGATCTAAATGATATAGTTTACTTTAATAATCTACTAATAAGTAATTCAAATATTAGCATAAATAGCGACTGGGCAACACTTTGGAAAAATAAAGTAGATATATTTGAAGAAGAGGTAAGTGAACTTAACAATGATTACCCTTTAGTCTTAGAGTCATTTGATTACTATGTTGGCTTAACTGAAAATGCAATAAGCTATTTTATGGATGCTCTTGAATTAAATGAAAAACCAAAAATAACATTATGTCACAAAAGGCTACTTAAAACAGTTTACAGTGGCTTTATTAATAACCCATTAACATTTGCATTCGACTATGAAGTAAGAGATGTAGCTGAATACATAAAGGTTAAATTTTTCGAAGACAGTTTAAACTTTGATGAAATAAGCAACGTAATAAATAAATATAATAAAGTAAGCTTAATGATGCTCTTTAGTAGACTATTATATCCATCATATTACTTTGACACCGTAAAAAAGATATTTATTAATGAAATAGAAGAAAAAGAACTTCTTAAATATATAAATAGACTAAATGAGTATCAAGATTTACTAATTGATATATACAATTTAATAAACAAGAAAGTAAATATTCCAGTGATAGAATGGCTTAAAAATAATTAGTGATATTAAAAGAAATATGTGATATAATTAACTTGTGATGTATTATGAATAGTATAAAAGTAGGTAACATCGTTAAAGGAGAAATAACAGGTGTTACACCATATGGAGTATTTGTAAGTTTAGAAGATGATTACTCAGGATTAGTTCATATATCTGAAGTATCTAATAAATACGTTAAAAACCTAGAAAAATTATTTAACATAGGAGATATAATAAATGTAAAAATTTTAGAACTAGATGAAAGCAAAAATCACGCTAAGTTATCTATAAAGAAGATTGACTATAAAGTAGAGCAGTCACTTTCTATGATACCTGAGTCTGGTAAAGGATTTGGACTTCTTGAAGAAAATTTACCTAAATGGACAAATGAAAAGTATAGTGAGATAAAAAAAAATAAGAAAAATGTTAAAAATTGTTGACACAAACTAAATTAAATGATATATTTATTTATGTCAGCAAGTGATATGGGCGACTAGCTCAGTTGGTTAGAGCATCTGCCTTACAAGCAGAGGGTCGGGAGTTCGAGTCTCTCGTCGCCCACCATATGCCGAAATAGCTCAATTGGTAGAGCAACTGACTTGTAATCAGTAGGTTACGGGTTCGATTCCTGTTTTCGGCACCATTATTTGGGGAGATAGCGAAGTGGTCAAACGCGGCAGACTGTAAATCTGTTCTTTCGAGTTCCATGGTTCGAATCCATGTCTCCCCACCACTTAGATATTGCCTCGTAGCCAAGTGGTAAGGCACACGACTTTGACTCGTGCATTTCGCTAGTTCGAATCTAGCCGAGGCAACCATTTTATATAAAGTGACCCGCTAGCTCAGCCGGTAGAGCACTTGACTTTTAATCAAGGGGTCTGGAGTTCGAATCTCCAGCGGGTCACCATTTTTTTAATAAAAATTATGAATTTGCCTCGGTGGCGAAATTGGTAGACGCAAGGGACTTAAAATCCCTCGGTTGTTAAAGACCGTGCCGGTTCAAGTCCGGCCCGGGGCACCAATAATTTTTATGGAGGAATACCCAAGTCTGGTTGAAGGGACTGGTCTTGAAAACCAGGAGGTCGGGAAACTGGCGCAGGGGTTCGAATCCCTTTTCCTCCGCCAATTTAAAATAATATCGCGGGATAGAGCAGTCTGGTAGCTCGTTGGGCTCATAACCCAAAGGTCGTTGGTTCAAATCCTTCTCCCGCAACCAAATGGTTCCGTGGTGTAGCGGTTATCACACTCGCCTGTCACGCGAGGGATCGCGGGTTCAATTCCCGTCGGAACCGCCATTGTGGCTTCATAGCTCAGTTGGCAGAGCACAAGACTGAAAATCTTGGTGTCGTTGGTTCGATTCCAACTGAAGCCACCATTTTTATTTGACAACTGGGCTTTAATATATATTATTAGGACTAATTGTCCTCATAGCTCAACTGGATAGAGCGTTTGACTACGGATCAAAAGGTTAGGGGTTCGACTCCTCTTGGGGACACCATTAAATCGGGAAGTGGCTCAACTTGGTAGAGCACTCGGTTTGGGACCGAGTGGTTGCAGGTTCAAATCCTGTCTTCCCGACCATTTAGAATTATAACTTCGCATATGCGAAGTTTTTTTTAAAAAAATTTTAATTTCTTGAAAACAAACTAAAAATCCTATACAATATAACCAAGAGGTAAATATGAAAAAAGAAAATTTAGAAAAATATTTAATTTCATTTTTAATCGCGTATATCATATCTTATTTTCTATTAAAAAAACTAGACATAATAAGAATCTTCGCTTTTACATTTATATATTCAGTAATACTTTACTATCTTTACTTATTAATAAAATACATAAAAAAAGTAAATTTTAAAACTAAAGAAGTAAATAATATGGATGAAAATCACTATAATGACTTACTAAAAGAAAAAGGAATCTCAGAGTTATTCTATGTACTAAATGGAATAGATGTAACAACAATGATATATAACAAAATATATGAAATGGAAAAAGAAAAAATAATAGAAGTATCTGATAATGAAATAAATCTATTAAATGAAAATCTTAGCGAAGAAGAAAAACTTATAATTGATTCTATAAAAAAATCAAACCCTCATATGAATAGAGAATACCTAGGAATAATACAAAAAAAAATATATGATGATAAAATAATACAAAAATCATTTTTCTTCAAAGACGTAAACTCTAAACTAAATAACATCTTGATATTCCTATATCTCATCAGTGCATATTATCTTTATAACACAGGCATATTTTCATATTCGCTTCTAGAAAAGGCAACATACTCATTAGGCCTAATAACTCCCATAATCCTTATAATAGTATACTTAAAAGTAGTAGGAGAAATAAGAAAAAAATATGGTGGATATGAACTAACTACAGAAGGAATAAAAATATATAAAGAATTAAACGAACTTAAAAATTATATGTTAAAAAATGAAAATAAATATTCATATAAATATAAACTAATATTTAAAATTAAAGATAAAGAAATAAATCTAAATAAATTTAGTAGTTTATTTAAGGAATAACATTCTTACATTGACCTTTATAATAAAAAATGATATTATGAATGCAAGGAGTAGTGTGGTATGAAAAAATTTGTAATTTGGTTGTTAGTAATAACATTTATAGGTTTTGGTGCTTTTTATGCATATAAAAATTTCTATGATAAATCTGAAAAAATAAATCCAGATGATTGGTATGTTGAAATAACAAATGATTACATTAACATTCGTGAAGAAAGTACACAGTTATCAAATAACTTAGGAAGAGTAAACAAAGGAGAAAAGTACTTAGTACACGAAATTAATGCTAATGATAGTGGATATATTTGGTACAAAAT
Organism: uncultured Bacilli bacterium; assembly: GCA_934085635.1. Lineage (GTDB taxonomy): Bacteria > Bacillota_I > Bacilli_A > RF39 > UBA660 > CAG-628. The sequence continues at coordinate 6,183 of CAKOHL010000055.1, forward strand.
ACAATATGAAAAAGATAAATATGGTTGGATTGCCAATAAAAAAGGAAGCCCATATTTAAAAGACTATAATAATCCTGAAGATGTATCTAATCCTACAATTAAAATAATGTACTTACCTTATCAAGCAAAAAATATAAACTCAATTGGATTTGAAAATCTAGAAGTTTGGGATGATAAAGGAGAACCTAAAATAACTTACGAAATATATCACGAAGTTAAAGAAGATGAAGGCATAGACCAATATTGGATATTATATACAGTTACTGATAGTGTAGGTAAAACAGCGCAAAAATTAGGAAGTATAGAATTTGAAACAAAACCAAGTGAATACTTAGTAAAAGATTTTTATAAAGATTACAAATAAAAAAGTTAGCAAATATAAAATGCTAACTTTTTACTTTATAGTAAGTTCATAACTAACTTCCCACGCTTTACTAGGGTCGGTAGTAATACCACAACTATGAATATAAGCTTTTCCATTTCTAGAAGCAATACCAATTGATTGATTCTTCAAATAGCGCCAAATCCACCCAACGTGCGTCCTTTCCAGTGAGCAAAATTTATAATAGAACCATACTTAAGAAAATTCTCTCCAATTAAATCAAACTCTAAATGCTTACCATTATGAACAGGTATTTTAACTTCTCCAGTAGAATCCATATCTTTTTCATAAATTTCCTCCTATAATATGTTTACCATAATATAAAAAATATTAAATATTTGAACTTTAAATAAAAAATAAGTGTACTTAAATTGGTGGATAGATAAATGAAATAAATGTTTTTAATCGAGCTAATAGTTCTTTTAAGCAAATTAGTTATTTATTACTTTATTAAAAAAAAATAAAAAAGTAATGTTAAAATTGACTCAAATAATATGTTAGTTTATTTTTCAGCACAAGAACATACTAAAAGAGTAGCAAACATAATAAAAGAAAACTTAAATGCAGATATATTTGAAATTGAATCTAAATATAAATAAACACTTAGTGACTTAAACTACAATGACAATAATTATAGGGTTAGCAAAGAACATAATGATGAAAGCTTTAGAAGCATTGAATTAATGAGCACAAATGTTGCAAATTGGGATAAATACGATACTATCTTAATAGGATATCCAATTTGGTGGGAAATATTTGCTTGGTCAGTAAACACTTTTGTAAAATCAAACAAAGCTGATAATTACAAGTTATCAGCTTTTAATATATATAAATAAAAACAAAAAAATAGATATCTCTATCTATTAAATAACAAAATGGTACGGCAAATAGTATATCCGAAACCTTAGGAATAGTTGATAAACAACTAATCAATATAATAATAACATAATTTTTTAAATTAATAAAGATTAACCTATAAATTTAGGAAAAAAAGTTGATTTTTAAATTAATTTTGCTATAATATATCTTGACTT
>CAKOHL010000056.1 GCA_934085635.1 uncultured Bacilli bacterium
GTGTATAAAATAACAAGTACAGATGGTGGATATAATATGACTGAGTTTGCTGATTTACCTAAAACCTCTTCTGTTAAAGATAGGGTACTTGCTTATAATGTTAGTATAGAAAAAGGTAAAACACATACTTACACTATTGTTGTAAATTATAATAGTAGTGATACAGTAGATCAGTCTGATGATATGGAAAAAGAACTTAGTGGTCAAATATATATTACTAAGGGTTCTGAAAGATCTACTTTGGCTAATCAATTACTTTTAGATAACCCTACAATAAGTACAAGAAGTGATTTTAGTACACCATTTACGACTAATACAGCAAATACTTTATATAAAACAACTGAAAACGGAACAGACGTATATTATTTTGCAGGACAAGATTATGGGGATACTCTGATAAACAACTGGGTAAAATTTGGAAAATATCAGAATGATTATATAAAGTATAAAGGTTATGCTTCTTCAACTAGTAGTAGTTATAAAGAGTATTCTACAATGGAAGAATGCACATCAGCTACTTCTTACAAAACTAATTGTACGGCATTTTGGTATGCTAGCAAAGGCGATGATATGTACTGGAGAATAATAAGAACAAATGCAGACGGAAGCATAAGATTGTTGTATTCTGGAACTAGTCCAGATACAACTAATGGTAGCATAGGAGAAAGTGAGTATAACGGAACCATAAATGCTCCAAAATATATAGGATATATGTATGGAAACAGTGATACTACATTAGAAGAAGCAAGAACAAATACAAATGATAGTACAATAAAGACATATATAGATAATTGGTATGAAAATAATTTAACATCATATACAAATTATTTAAGCAATGATGCAATATATTGTGATGATAGAGAGCTTGCAAGTGGAGGAACATACTCAACAACCGTTCCGTTTAGTTTTAGACCATATGAAAGATTATATACAAATAAAACACCAACATACGATTGTACAAATAGTAAAGATGCATTTTCGAGTAGCAGTGCAGAAGCAAAACTAAAATATCCAATAGCTTTAATGACAGCAGATGAAATATCATATGCAGGAGGAGTGGTAGCTCAGAATGCATCAATGTGGTACTATTCGAATAGTTTGGAAGGTAGTTCTATAAGTTCAAACTATTGGTGGCTTCTTTCACCAGCAGAATTTCGTCGACAACAAATTGTTGTGTCTACTACTTGGGCCGTAAGTGCTAAAAATAATCCCGGCAGAATGATAAGCATCACTGTTACAACTGCTAGTGCCGTTCGCCCTGTCACAAGCTTAAAGTCTTGCGCACAATGGAAAAGTGGAGACGGGTCAGCCGATAATCCATACGAAATAGAAATGAATGGAGGATGCTAATTTAAATAGAGAATTATCTCTATTTTTCTTTGCATTTTTTTATTAGAATGATATACTATTATTACAGGAAGAGGTAATGTATGTTAGAAAAAGTTAAAGAAGAAGTTGTAAAGCTTCATAAAGATGATAAAACAGGGCACGATATAAATCATATAGAAAATGTACTTAAGTTATCACTTGAGTTTTCTAAAGATTATAAAGATATTAATTTGACTTTGTTAACTTTAATTAGTTTACTTCACGATGCTGATGATGTTAAACTTTTTAGTACCAATGATTATGCTAATACTAAAAAAATAATGAAAGAAGCAAAGGTGTGCAATAACTTACAAAAGTTAGTTTTAAGTGAAATTAGTTCTATTGGTTTTGGTAAGAGACTTGAAGGAGCTGTTCCAAAAACTGTAGAAGGTAAAATTGTATCTGATGCTGATATGTGTGAAGCACTTGGTATAAAAGGATTATTGAGAATTAATATGTATGCTAAGTCAAGAGGAAACGTGTTCTTTGATAAAAATATTTATCCAGTAGAATTTATTAATAAAGATAATTATAGATATTCTGGTAAGACTAGTATATGTCACGTATTTGAAAAGTTATTAAAACTTGAATATTATATGCTAACAGAAGAAGGATATAGAGAAGCTACTATAAGAACAGATGAACTAGTTAGATTTTTAGTAGAGTTCTTTAATGAAGAGAAAGCATATGAATGGAATAAATATTTATTTAGTTATTTAAAGAAACTTAATAGAACTTATAAGGGTTATAGTCGTATAAAGGCTAAATAACTCTTTTTTTAAGTCTATTTTTATGATATACTTTTAATCGGATGTGAAATTTATGAATATGGATAAAATTAGGAATTTCAGTATCATTGCACATATAGATCACGGTAAGAGTACACTTGCTGATAGAATACTTGACATATGTGGTAATGTTACAGATAGGGAAAAGAAAGCACAACTTCTTGATAATATGGATATTGAAAGAGAAAGAGGTATTACTATTAAGCTAAATGCTGTTGAACTTAAGTATAAAGGTTATACTCTTCATTTAATAGATACTCCTGGTCACGTAGACTTTAGTTATGAAGTTTCTAGAAGTCTTGCTGCTTGTGAAGGCGCTATTTTAGTTGTAGATGCTACTCAAGGTATAGAAGCACAGACTCTTGCTAACCTTTATTTAGCGCTTGAAAATGATTTAACTATAATTCCAGTTATTAATAAAATTGATTTACCTAATGCAGATCCAGAAAGAGTAAAAGATGAACTTGTTAAAACTATAGGATTTGATAGAGATGAAATACTTTGTGTAAGTGGTAAAACTGGAGAAGGTGTGGACGTGCTTATGGACGCAATTATTGAAAGAGTTCCTGCTCCTAAGAGTACTTCTTCTAATTTGCGTGCTTTAATATTCGATTCTTATTTTGATAGTTATAAAGGGATAGTTGCGCTTATTAAAGTTGTTGATGGAGAAGTTAAGATTAAAGATAAGATTAAAATGATATCAACTGGTGCAGTTTATGAAGTTACTTCTCTTGGTAAGACAACACCGAAAGATAGTCCTAGAGAAATGTTATCTAGTGGAGAAGTTGGATATTTAACTGCGAGTATTAAAAGTATTGAAGACGTTAGAGTAGGAGATACTATCATATTAGATGGACACGATTTAGAGGCACTTCCTGGGTATAAACCTATGAAACCTATGGTTTACAGTGGAATATTCCCTATAGACAGTAGTAAATATGGCAATTTAAAAGAAGCACTTATGAAATTAAAACTTAATGATGCTGCTCTTACTTTTGAACCAGAAAAATCAGACGCTTTAGGATTTGGATTTAGATGTGGATTTTTAGGACTTCTTCATATGGAAATAGTAGAAGAAAGAATAGAAAGAGAATTTAATATTGAACTTATTGCAACTAGTCCAAGTGTTATATATGAAGTTGAACTTAATAATGGAGAAATTATTAGTATTGATAGTCCTAATAAAATGCCTGATGCTAGTAAAATCAAATGTATAAAAGAACCATTTGTTAAAACCAATGTATTTGTACCTAATGAATATGTTGGAAGTGTTATGGAACTTTGTCAGGATAAAAGAGGTATTTATAAAAATGTTGAATATATTGATGAAAAAAGAGTAAATGTTATTTATGAACTTCCTCTTTCTGAAATAGTTTATGATTTCTTTGATAAATTAAAGAGTTTTACTAAAGGTTATGCATCTTTTGATTATGAGTTTATTGGTAATAAAGAAAGTAAACTTGTTAAGTTAGATATTCTTCTTAATGGGGAAATTGTTGATGCTCTTAGTATTATTGTACATAAAGATGATGCATATAAACGTGGTAAAGTTATTGTAGAAAATTTAAAGAAAATAATTCCTAGACAGATGTTCACTGTACCAATTCAAGCTAGTATTGGATCTCGTGTTATAGCAAGAGAAACACTTTCTGCTATGAAAAAGAATGTACTTGCTAAGTGTTATGGTGGAGATGTTAGTAGAAAACGTAAACTTCTTGAGAAACAAAAAGAAGGTAAGAAACGTATGAAACAAGTAGGTAGCGTAGAAGTACCTCAAGAAGCATTCCTATCTGTTTTGAGTGTAGATAAGAAAGAATAAGATTAGCATATAATGCTAGTTTTTTTCATAAAACTTATATGTTCATATTGACTTAATTAAAAAAATTGCTATAATTTAAGTATGCAGTGATGATGAGCGTGGAAAACTCGGAGCTATATAAATAGAGATGATTCTTCTAGAATAATTTAGGTGGAACCGCTGGCGCATGCTAGTCCTAATGTTTTAGAAGTTTTTATTTTAAGAAAGAAGGTATATAAATGGAAAAAGAATTAACAATGGATAAGTTAGTTAACTTATGTAAACAATATGGTTTTATATTTCAAGGTAGTGAGATTTATGGTGGACTTGCAAATACTTGGGACTTTGGACCAGTGGGTGTGGAACTTAAAAAGAATATAAAAAATGCTTGGATGAAAAAATTTGTACAAGAAGATATTAATAATGTTGGACTTGATTCTGCAATACTTATGAATCCTAAAACTTGGGAAGCAAGTGGACACCTAAGTACATTTAGTGATCCTTTAATTGATTGCCGTGAATGTAAAACAAGATGCAGGGCTGATAACCTAATTAATGATTTTACTAATTCTAACTTAGGAGATTCACTTACTAATGAAGAAAGAATTAATTATATTAATGAACATAAGGTACCTTGTCCTAAATGTGGTAAATGTAATTTTACTGATATAAGAGAATTTAATTTAATGTTTAAAACTTTTCAAGGTGTTACTGAAGACTCTAAAAATGTAGTATATTTAAGACCTGAAACTGCACAAGGTATATTTGTTAACTTTATGAATGTTCAAAGAAGTATGAGACTCAAAGTACCTTTTGGTATAGGGCAAGTAGGTAAATCATTTAGAAACGAAATAACTCCAGGTAACTTTATATTTAGAGTAAGAGAATTCGAACAAATGGAACTTGAATTTTTCTGTAAACCAGGAACTGAACTTGATTGGTTTAAATATTATAAAGATAAATGTAAAAATTTCTTACTTAGTTTAGGTATTAAAGAAGAAAACTTAAGACTTAGAGATCACGATAAAGAAGAGTTATCTTTCTATAGTAATGCTACAACTGATATTGAATATAAATTCCCATTTGGATGGGGAGAATTATGGGGTATTGCTTCAAGAACTAATTACGATTTATCAAGACATATGGAAGTATCTAAAGAAAAGTTAGAATATTTAGACCCAGAAACTAATGAAAAATATATTCCTTATGTTATAGAACCAAGTTTAGGTGTTGAAAGACTTGTTTTAACAATACTTTGTAATAGTTATGATGAAGAAGTTTTAGAAGATGGTACTACTAGAGAAGTAATGAGATTTATTCCTTACTTAGCACCTTATAAAGTAGCAGTTTTCCCACTTGTAAAGAAATTCCATAGTGAGAAAGCATTAGAAATATATAAAGAACTTTCTAAACACTTTATGTGCACTTATGATGAAAGTGGTAACATTGGTAAAAGATATAGAAGAGCAGATGTGATAGGTGTTCCTTTTGCAATTACAATTGATGATGAAACTATTAATAATGGAACAGTAACTGTTAGAGATAGGGATACAATGGAGCAAATCACTTTAAAACTAGAAGATGTTAAATCATATATAGATAGTAAACTTGAATTTTAAAATGCCATTTTATAACTGGCATTTTTTTCATAAAAAGTTTTTATAAAAAAAGTTGATTTAAATATTTAATTATGATAAAATTAATTATGATAAGAGAGAGTGATTAGAGTGGCATTTGGAAAATTTAAATTATTTGAAACTGATGTAGAAGAAGAAAATCAAACTTCTGATGAAGAATATTATTCAGTTAGTGTAGACGAAGTTAAAAAGGGTGCTACTGGTAAAATGATTCTAGTAGAGCCAAGAGCATATAGTGAAAGCCAAGAAATTGCTGATCATTTAAAATCTAGAAATAGTGTAGTTGTTAATTTTAAAAGAGTTACTTCTGATCAAGCAAAAAGAATAATTGACTTTTTAAGTGGAACATTGTATGCTATAGGAGGAGATTTACAAAAAATAGGCGATGGTATTTATTTATGTACGCCTAAAAATATAGATGTTCAGGGTCAAATAACTGAAGAAGATAAAAATGTAGAAGACGGGGAAGAATGGTAATATATAGATAGAGGGTGTCCTTATGAATAATTTTGATACGGTTTTTAGAGGTTACGATAAGAGTCAAGTAAAATCTTATTTAGATAAAGTAATAAGAGAATATGAAAGACTTTTAAATGAAAAAAAATTAGTAGATAGTAAAGTAGAAGAATTAAATAGTAGACTTGAGAAGTATGAGAAACTTGAAGGTACTTTAAATCGTGCTTTATATAGTGCTGAAAATGCTAGTGATGAAATTAAGAAAATGGCTAGACAAGAAGCAGAGAGTCTAATTAATGAAGCTAAGAGAAATGCTAATAGAATAATAAATGATGCACTTTTAAAAGCTGAAAAAGCAAATGATGATGCTGATAGATTAAAGAGAAATGTAACCTTACTAAAACGTAGACTAAGGGCTATTATTGAAGGACAACTTGAAGTTATTGAAGAGATGGACAGGCTCGATTTTAATAAAGAATAGTCACTTAAAAGTGACTTTTATTTTTGGGAGGACTTATGAAAGAAATATTAAATAGTGTTATGGAATTTATACTAAGTTTTAAATTCTTTGGACCAATATTATATATACTTATTGCTTATCTTCTAAATAATATAGTTAGTAACTTAATAACTAAATTAATAAGAAAGAATAAAAAGAAGAATCATAAGAAACAAGATACTGTTATAAATCTATTTAAAAGTGTTTTTAAATATATACTAATTGTTATAGTAATACTTCTAATATTAGATTTATATGGAGTTAATACTAAAAGTATACTTGCTAGTTTAGGTATATTTACTGCTGTTATAGGCCTTGGTTGTCAAGATAGTATAAAGAATATGCTTTCTGGGATATTAATAATATTAGATAATAGATATAATGTTGGAGACTTTGTTAAAATAAATGACTTTGTAGGAGAAGTTATAAGTTTAGGACTTCAGACTACTAAATTAAAAAGCTTTTATGGAGAAATATATACAATCACTAATTCTAGTATAAGCTCTATTACTAATTATAGTGAAGAAAATACAGTACTATATTATGGTATAGAAATTAGTTATGATACTGATATTAAAAAGTTAGAAAAAGTACTTACTAAATTAATTCCTAAAGTAAGAGAAATAGAAAATGTAGTAAGTGATATGAAACTTTTGGGGCTTGATAGTTTTAATGCAAGTAGTATGACTTATAAAGTAGAAATCACTACTAAACCTTATAAGTATTTTAATGTAAAAAGAGAATTTAATAAAATGTTAAAAGAAACATTTGATAAAGAAGGTATAGAAATACCTTATAATCAAATTGATGTTCATATGAAATAGGAGGTTATTATGGAAAAGAATAAAACTACTATATTTGTTATACTTGCATGTATACTTTTAATAGGTGTTACTGTTTCTTTTGCTTATTACTTAGCAAGCATTCAAGGTGAGGGTAAAAGTATCACTTTAAAAAGTAAAAATTTAAAAATAACTTTTACAGAAAGTAATAATTTAAGTGGAGAAAATAT
>CAKOHL010000057.1 GCA_934085635.1 uncultured Bacilli bacterium
GGAAGATATGAACCTTGGAACTACTATGATGGGGAATATGAATTTGATGAAAATGGTAACTTTATTGTTTTATCAGGACCTAAAACAAAACCAAGAAGGAGAGGAACAAAAAATAAAAAATAGTATTAACTAATATACATAGAAAATGATATTATTTTAACAGTAGAAGATATACGAATTTTGTACATTTAAATTTGCAAATCTTCAAAGAAATAAAAAAACGAGTAATCCATGCGAAATCGTCCTAAATAGTGGATGCTAAAATTAAAAAAAGGGTAACTTAAATCAAATGATTGATAAGTTACTCTTTTATTTTGTTATACATTTCTTCTACAGTGTTATTTGGTTTTTCACTGTAATAAGGAATTAAATGTAAATGAAAATGCTTTATTTCTTGTGCTTTACCATTGTTTTGTATTAAGACTATACTTTCTGGTTTTAATTTATCTTCAAGTATATTTTTATATTCCTTAGCTTTTTTCATTATGTGATTTAATACTTCTTCATCAATATCGCTTAAATCAGTATAATGCTTTTTAGGAATAATAAGTGTATGACCTGGACTATTAGGAAAAGCATCCATTATAATTCTAATTAAATCATCTTCATATAAAGTATAACTACTTATTTCATTATTAACTATTTTACAAAATAAACAATTCATATTTTTTTGTCACCTCTTAATAAAATTATATTAAAAATGTTATTAATTATCAAGACTGAAGCATATACAATACATATTAAATTTACATAAAATAAAGTGTAGGTGATATAAGTGAATTATGAAAGTTATTTTCCAATGATTAAAAATGATTTAGTATATTTTGATAATGGTGCGACTACGTTAAAACCTATAACAGTTATTAATAAAGAAATTGAATATTTATCTTGTTATACAGCTAATTCCCATAGGGGAGACTATAATAACAGTTTTAGAGTAGATGATGAAATAGATAATACTAGGAATTTAGTTAAAGAATTTATAAATGCTAAGAGTAAAGATGAAATAATTTTTACATCAAATGCAACTGATAGTTTAAATTTAGTAGTAAATGGTTATTTTAAGAATAATTTGAAGAAAGGTGATGAAGTAGTTTTAAATAAAGCAGAGCACGCTTCTAATATTTTGCCTTGGCTAATGCTTAAGAAAGAGATTGGTATTGAAATTAAATATGCACCTCTTAATAAAGATAATACTTTAAGTTTAGATAATATTAAAAAAGTTATAACTAAAAATACTAAGGTAGTTTCTTTTGCTGAAGTAACTAATGTAATAGGCGACACTAGGGATGTAAAAACAATAGTAGAGTATTGTCATAAGTTAGGTATTCTAGTGGTAGTTGATGCTTCTCAAAGTGTACCACATAAGAAAGTAGATGTTAGTTTAACAGATGTAGATTTTTTAGCATTTTCAGCTCATAAGATGCTTGGCCCAACTGGGGTGGGAGTTTTATATGGAAAATATGAACTACTTAAGAAAATGTTGCCGGTAAAGTATGGCGGAGGTATGAATCTCTATTATGGAGAAGAAGGTGTGTCGCTTGTTGAAATACCTTATAGATTTGAAGCAGGCACACCAAATATAAGTGGAATCATTGCATTTAGTGAATCAATTAAATTCTTAAATAAAGTAGGTTTTGGTAATATAGAATTAAAAGAGAAACATTTAAGAAAGTATTTAGTAAGCGAACTTAAGAAAATACCATATATTAAAATATATAATGAGAGTGTAGCATCTAATATAGTTTTAATAAATATAGATGGAATAACTTCAGGAGATTTAGGGCTTTATTTAAATACGAAAAATATATGTGTAAGAAGTGGAAAACATTGCACTAAGATGCTTGGAGATGAAAGTGGGTTTGAAGACACTGTAAGAATCAGTTTATATTTCTATAATTCGTATGAAGAAATTGATAAGTTCGTTTTAGCACTTAAAGATTTTAATGCTATTAAAAAATATGTTGGTAATGATTAAATTTGTTGATAACTTACTAATCTTTAATATTTAAAGAAAATAAATAGATTAAATGTGTATTGTTTGTGAGTATAAAACTTGCAAGCAATTTTTTAGTTTAGCAAAAAACTACTTAAATACTTAAAATCTCAAGTTTGCATACCTTTCATTTATTTGGTATAGTGTACGTGAAAGGAGGAAAAGATTATGCTCAATAGTGTGATTTTGGTTGGGAGACTTACAAAAGACCCTACTGTAGTTGAAACAGAAAATAAAACTAAAAGAACTATTTTAACTTTGGCGATACCAAGAGAATTTAAAAATCAAGATGGAACTTATGATACTGATTTTATTAATTGTACACTTTGGAATACTGTTGCTGAACATACTTGTGAATATTGTAGAAAAGGAGATATTATTGGGATAAGAGGTAGAATTCAAACTAGTAGTTATGTTAAAGATGAAGAAACTAAATATAGAATAGACATAATGGTTAGTAAAGTATCATTTTTAATGAATAAGCCAAAAGAAAGTATTAAAGAAGAAACTTCTTAACCCTTTCTGCTTCTGTACTTTCACCCGACTTCCTAAACATAAAGTGTTTACTAAAAATGAAACTTTTAGTATAATTAGAATGGTGAAGATATATATGTTATATAAAGATCGCTTAAAAAAATTAAGAATAGAAAAAGGCCTTTCTCAAGAAGAATTATCTAATACCCTATCTTTAAATAAAAGTACAATCTGTTGTTATGAGAAAGGTACAAGAGTGCCATCTTTGGAAGTATTAATTAAACTTTCTGATTACTTTGAAGTTTCAATAGATTATTTACTAGGACGGGATGTTCTAGTTAGAAATAAAAAAACAAGAAAATTAGAATTTGTATCAGAAGAAGAATATGAAAAAATAGTTAATAGTTAAAGATAAATAGTTTGCATTGAGGTGAAAGTATGGAAGCAGAAATTATAATAGATAAAATTAAAAATGGGAAAAAGTTAAATGAAAATGAAATAGATTATATGGTTGCATCTTATATGAATAAGAGTATAACTGATGATGTAATGGGAGAATTTTTACTTACTATAAAAAATAATGGACTTAGTTATAAAGAAACTTTTTATCTAACAAAAGCAATGATAAATAGTGGAGAAATATTAGATTTAAGTAACGTAAATAGGGTTATAGTAGATAAACATTCTACTGGAGGAGTAGGAGATAAAACAACTCTTGTAGTTGGACCTATTGTAGCAAGTTTAGGTTTAGGTGTACTTAAAATGAGTGGTAGAAGTCTAGGATTCACTGGTGGTACTATTGATAAACTTATGAGTATACCAGGATATAGAGTTAATTTAACTAATGAAGAATTTATAGAAAATGTAAATGAAATCGGTATAAGTGTGATAAGTCAAACTAAAAACCTTGCCCCTGCAGATAAAAAAATATATGCACTTAGAGATGAAATAGGCGCTGTGACAAGCACACCATTAATTGCAAGTAGTATAATGAGTAAAAAAATAGCATCAGGTTCTAAGTATATTGTTATTGACCTTAAAGTAGGTAGTGGTGCTTTTATGAAGAATGTAAAAGAAGCCAGTATTCTAGCAAATTATATGATTAAAATAGGTAAGTACTTTGATAGAAAAGTTATATGTGTACTTACCGATATGGATAATCCACTTGGAAAAACTGTTGGTAATGCAATTGAAGTTAAAGAAGCAATAGAATTTTTTGATGGAATATATGATAAAAGATTTATGGACTTAGTTGTTTCGATATCATCACATATGGTATCATTGGGAAAAAATATATCATATAAAAAAGCAGTTAAAGAAGTAAATGAAGTAATAACAAATGGACAAGCAAAAGCAAAATTCTACGAATGGATAAATGCTCAAGGAGGTCAAATAGAAAAAGTCATACTAAGTGAAAATAAATTAGAAGTAAAAAGTACAAAAAACGGCTTTATAACTCACATAGATCCACTAGAAATATCAAAGTTAGTTAGTAGTTTAGGTGCTGGAAGAGTACATAAAGAAGATGAAATTGATTTAAGTGTGGGAGTGCTTTTAAATAAAACTTTATATGATGAAGTTAAAACTGATGATACATTATTAACAATTTATTATAATAAAACAAAACCAGATATATCAAATATAGAAAATGCTTTTAAAGTGGAAAGTATTATAAAGAAAAAAGAGGATATAATAAAAAGTGTAATAAAATAAAGGAGACTTTATGAAAAAAATAATTACCTTTTTATTTTCCTTTTTCTTTTTAATAAAAATAACTTATGCATTAGAAAACATAAGTATAAACAATTTAGATTTAATTCCTAACTTTGATAAAAATATAAAAGTATATAATATATATACTAGCAAAAATACAGAAATAATTACTATTAATACAGTAGTCGAAGCAAATGAAACTGTAACTGGTGGTGGAAGTAAAAGCTTAAAAAAAGGATTAAATGTTTTTACTATAAATTCATATTTTGACAATAAATTAAACAAAGTTTATACTCTTTATATAACTAGGGGAGAAGAAACATATGAGAAAAGTGATGCACATTTAGATAGTTTAGAAATAGAAAATGTGAGTTTTGAATTTGAAAGTGATAAATTTGAATATGTTATAGAAACTGAAAAAGATGTAGCTTTAAATAACATAAATTATTTATCAAGGAATCCAAATAGTGTAGTTAATATAAAAACAAATAAAGACTTAGATGAAAACAAAAATGAAATAATAGTTAAAGTAACTAGTGAAGACAAGAAAAATAAAAATACTTATAAGATTTTAATAAATACTAGGTTAGATAGTGAAAAGATTAGTTCTAAGAAAAGTATATTTGATAATAAAAACTTTGATGAAGTAGATTTAAAGATAATAAGAATAGCTATAATATCTGTTATTGTAATAGGGTTAGGCATAATATTCTATTTTATATTCATAAAAAAAAGGCCTAATAAAGACCTTTGTATTTCACGTAATATTCTTCGAAAGTAATACCTTCATTTTTAATTAATGTTGCAATTTCTACTCCAACATATCTATAGTGCCAAGGTTCATAACCATAACCTGTCATATATACTTTATCCTTAGGGTATCTCATAATGAATCCATACTTATGGGCATTTTCTTGAAGCCAAGCAAATTGTTTGGTATTTTCAAATGTTTCTTCAAGAGTACCATCAGTACTTAAATCCATTGCAAGTCCTGTTTGATGTTCACTATGATTAGGTCTAGCTGAATACTTATCAGCTCTTTCTTTACCACGATTAGTTACATTTCTATTATAAATAATACTTTGAGTTTCCTCACTTCTATATCCACTTTGAAGAATAATATCAAGACCAGTACTTCTTAAATCACTAATCATTTTTTTCATAGCATCAGCAGCAACACTTTCCATTTTCTGACCTTCAATATCAACTAGATTCTTTGGTTCGATACCACTAGGAAGTCCATAATACTTATTGACTAAAACTAAAGTGTCATCAGGATCTTTAACAGTTTTTATATCTGAATAAAACTCTTTATCCAAACTAATATTAACATTCATAATAACTTCACTAATACTCATACTACTATTCTTATCTTTATAACTATCATATCTATCAATATTCTCTATATGAAAATATTTAACTTTAGAATATTCTACTAAATTATCATACTTTTTATCAATTTTATCAATAGTACTTTTATCTAAGTTATTAAGAAGAGTTTCTGCATCAGATTTAGAATAACCGAGTTTAGTTAACTTTTTAACATTAGCTTTTTCATTCACCTCATTCGTGCCATTATTAACACCATTATCATTATTATTTAACTTATTATACAAATATAATCCACCAAATATAAATACTAAAATAACTACAAGTAATAAAAATAAATTACCCCAATGTACCTTAACATTCTTCTTTCTTTTCATCTTACATCTCCTCGATATAATTATATCACAACTAATAACAAAATATTAAAAAAACTAATCTATTTGACTAGTTTTTTATCATTTTCTTTTGAATTTTTATAAGTCATGTAAGCATCATAACTAGGTGTAACTTTAACTATAGGTAAATCAAGTGTCTTATAAACCTTGTTAAATCTAGCTTTTTCTTCTTGACTTAAATTAACAACTAAGTTATAAACGATTTCATCTATCTTTTCACGATATTCGCTAATAACCAAAGATTGATTGTCTAACTTTGCTTTAAGTTTTCTTACTTTACTAGCATTACCATTATTTCTTTCTAAAGCTTCCACATAAGAATTAGATAATTCTTTATAAACAATAATAGCATTAAGCAAATTTTTTTTATAAATCTCTAAAATTTGTTCAAGTTCATTAACATTAACCATTTAATTTTCCTCCATTAACTTTTGCTAGAATATTATTTTTATTGATAAGATAAAATGCCATATCATCTCTAACACTTAAATATGAAGTAGACATTCCTTTTGGAAAAATATCATCAAAAAGTGTAATATCAACTTCAGAAAGATCAGCTTTTCTAACAGTTTCATTAAGTAGATTATCTAAAACACCTCTAGGAAGCTTATGTTTCTTCTTAATATCATTATAAATTTCTTTGCTCTTAAGTGGTGAGATTTTTTCTGAAATGCTATGGATAAGTAGTCCAGTACCCTCGTGATGCATATCAAAACCTAAACTTTTAAGTAAAACTGCAATATCAATGCTCATTGATGGATATCCATTTTCATAATTTCTTAAAACTTCATAAGCACTTAAACAAGTATTTTCAGAATCTTTACTATCAAACATATCGTAATTTTCTTTAGCCATTGTAAGTAAGTAAGGAGTTTCAAAAATTAATCTATACATATCAAGTCTTGATTCATCAAAGCCATTAACGATTTCAACTACTAATTCATTAATAAATGCATTTAACTTATCAATTACACTTTTAATTACTTTAATCTCACTATAAAGTTTATCAAGCTCTTCAAGCATTTCATTTTCAAGTTTTTCATCATTTAATCCATAAAAATCAAAAAGTTTTTTCTTATATTTAGTCTCTAAAAAAGACTTTCTTTCTAAATTTTTTATAAGTTCCTTCTTATACACCTCTAGAACTCTTTCACTATTTGTCATATTTTTTCCCCCCATAACGCACATTATTATACCATATTAAGTACACTATGTCAAATTTACGGGCAGGAATATTCAATTTTAAAGTAATTAATATTATCATAAAGAATACCATTAAATAGGGGTGATGTTAATCTTTATGAAAAAGATAATACTTGCATTAATAATATGTTTTATATTTATAACAAGGGTTAATGCAGAAAATGAAAATATAAGTAGTGATGTGATTAATTTAAAAAGTCAAAGTGGAATAATAATTGAGGCAGATACTGGAAAAGTTCTGTTTGAAAAAGATGCTGATACAAAAAGATCACCAGCATCAATGACAAAAATAATGACTATGCTTTTAATAGTGGAAGAACTTGAAAAGGGAAATATTTTGCTTAAAGATGAAGTTGCAATAAGTG
>CAKOHL010000058.1 GCA_934085635.1 uncultured Bacilli bacterium
AAAGTGAAATATGGAATGAGATTTATAAGTTAAATTTAAATAATGAGATTCTTTTATATAGTGAAAAATAGGCGTTTATACCTATTTTTCTTTATGTGTTATATTTTTTATTATACCTTTTTCTAAAGATATGTATATTGCATCAGCACCTATAAAGCTTAATCCTCCTGCCCATAGAGTTTCTACGAATGTTAAGTCTGTGAATGATATGCAAAATAATAATGCCATTACAAATGATATTGTTAAACTAATTATGCATAGATGTTTTTTATGTTTTTCACGCACTTTAAGTTTTAGCACTAAAGCGTTAGATATTATTCCTGAGGTTATAGATATTATAAGAATGTCTTTTAAACGAGAAAAATCTATCATATTAAGTGCCTCCATTATATTTTATGTTTTAATTGTTTTTTGAGAATGATAGGCGCATATTTAAGGATTATTTTGTAATAATAATTGTAGGTGAAGATTATGTCAAATATACATACTAATATCTCTTTTGGGCTTGTTAATATTCCAGTTAATATAAATCCACTTATTAGAAATAATGATATTACTTTTAATCAGCTTCATTCTAAATGTTTAAGTAGGATAAATTATATTAAGTATTGTTCTCATTGTAAGAAGGAAGTTATGGAAAGAGATATTGTTAAGGGATATGAGTTTGAGAAGGATAATTATGTTGTTTTTGATAAGAAAGAATTAGATATGCTTAAGGTAAGAAATGATAAGGAAATAGAAATTGTTAGTTTTGTTCCAATTAAGGATATTGATCCGTTTTATTTTGAGAAGAGTTATGTACTTTCTTATACTGGAAAAGGTAAGGCTTATAATTTATTTTGTGAGGCTTTAAAGAAAAGTAAACTTGTGGCTATTGCTAAGACTGTTATTGGATCTAAGTTTTATTATGTATGTTTAAAGTTTATAAGTAATGTTATTATTATGACAACTTTATATTTTGAGGAAGAAGTTATTATTCCAGAAGTTAATGTAAAAAATAATTTTAGTGATGAGGAACTTGATTTAGCAATTAAGTTAATACATAATTTAGAAGGGAGATTCGAACCTAAAAAATATAAAGACGAGTATCAAAATAATTTAAGGAAAGCTATTGATGATAAATTATCTGGTAAAAAGATTAAGAAAAGTAATATGAAGATTAATAATAAGAATATTAATGATTTAATGAAAGCACTGGAGAAAAGTTTAAATGAATAAAGATTTATGGAAGAACAGAGACTTTAAAGTTATGCTTTTAAAGGAAACTGATAAACCTTTTAATAGTAAAGATTATATTTATGAGATTAAGTTTGATGGAATAAGGGCTTTAATATTTACTGGGAAGAATGAGTTTAAAATTATTAGTAGAAATGGGATAGATGTTACAAATATTTTTCCTGAGCTTACTAGTATTAAAAAACTTTGTAAGAAAAATGTTATTTTTGACGGAGAAATAGTGAGTATGGAAAGGGGAAAAATCAGTTTTTCTAAGTTAAGTAAAAGATTGCATTTGAAAAATAAAAATAATATTATGAAGGAAAGTACTATTAATCCTGTAACATTTGTGGCTTTCGATATTATTTATGAGAATAAGAATTTAACTACAGTAGAGCTTTTAGAAAGAAAAGAAATTTTGAATAAATATAAGAATACTGATTTTTTTGTTAAGTCTATTTGTTATAAAGACGGTATTAAACTTTTTGATAAGGTTAAGAAACTTGGAATTGAAGGCGTTGTTGCTAAGTATATTCATGGGGAATATCATATTAATGAGAGAACAGATGATTTTATTAAGATTAAAAATTTTAAGTATGGTGATTTTTTTATAGGTGGTTATTTAGAAAATAAGAATGGCCTTTCTCTTTTACTTGGAGAATATTCTAATGGCAATTTTATATTTGTTGGAAAAGTCAGTTTAAATAAAAAGTATTCTCTTTATGAAAGAATTTTAAAACTTAGAAAAAGTAAGAATTATTTTTGTAATTTAAGTGATGATGCGTTTTATGTTAAACCTTCTATTAAGTGTAAGGTGCAGTATTTAGAGAAAACTGAAAATAATAGTTTAAGACAGCCAATTTTAAAGGAGCGAGATTGATGAGTTTGAATGAATATAATAGTAAAAGAAATTTTAGTGTTACAAATGAACCTGTTGGAAAAGTAAATAAGGTTAATAAGAAGAGGATATTTACCGTGCAACATCATTATTCAAGAAGAGAACATTATGATTTTAGACTTTTGTATAATAAAGAACTTGTAAGCTTCGCAATTCCTAAAGGACCTAGTTATGATACTAAGGATAAGAGACTTGCCGTTAGAGTCGAAAATCATCCAGTTAGTTATGCTAATTTCGAGGGAGTTATTCCTAAGGGAGAGTATGGAGCTGGAACGGTGATACTTTGGGATAGAGGATATTATGTATATGATAAAGCTTCTGATTTTGAAAAGGGGCCTATTAAGTTTACTTTATTTGGAGAAAGACTTTTTGGAAAGTGGGCTCTTGTAAGAATTAAAGATGATAATTGGCTTATGATTAAAGATAAGGATGAATTTGCTGGGAAAAAGAGTATTAAGAAATTTAAGACTAGTGTTTTAAGCGGAAAGACAAAAAAAGAAATTGAAAGTGATAATTATTTAGGAATTAGTTTGACACATGGAGACAAAGTAATTTTTAAAAAAAAAGTTACAAAGAAAGATATTTTTGATTATTATAGTAAAGTTTATAAGAGAATGAAAAAGTTTTTTGATAATAGACTTATTAGTACTGTTAGGTGTCCTTCTGGAAGTATGAATGATAAGTTTTTTATGAAACATTTAGATAATTCTAGGCTTGGGGTTAAGAGAATCAAAGATGCTTATAAAGTATCTAGTAAGTATTATTTTGTTAAAAATTTAGAAGGTTTGCTTAGTGAAGTTCAGATGAATAGTTATGAATTTCATATGTGGGGATGTAAAGTTAATGATATTAATAAGCCTGATATTTTAGTGTCTGATTTTGATCCGGATGTTGGGCTCAGTTTGAAAAAAGTTAGGGATGGAGTTAAGGATTTGAAAATGATTTTAGATGGATTAGGACTTAAAAGTTATGTTAAAACTAGTGGTGGTAAAGGTTATCACGTTTTAGTGCCTCTTAAAACTAATTCTTGGAGAAAAACTGAGAAGATTGCTTTTGATGTTGCTAGTTTAATGGAAAGTAAATATCCTGATAGGTATACGACTAATATTAGAAAAAATAAAAGAGAAAAGAAGATTTTTATTGATTATTTGAGAAATAAAAAAGGTTCCACTTGTGTGATGCCTTATTCAGTCAGGTTGAATGAAAAAGCATCTATTTCTTGTCCAATTAAATGGAGTGAAATAGATACTATTAAACCTTCAGGTATTACAATTTTTAATATTGATGAGAGATTAAGATTGAAAGATCCTTGGGAAAGCTTTTTTGATTAGTTATTTTATAAGGAGAGTTTCTCCTTTTTTTAGTGTTTTTAAATATTTGCCGTCTTTTTCACAGGTGTATTTAAATTTATATGAGGTTAGTTCTTTTATTTGTGCATCTAGGTCTTTTATTTCAATTTGATAGTCTTTGATTTCTTTGTCTTTTTGTTTTATGATGCCCTTTAGTTTTTGAATTTCTTCTTCGTTTGTCGATGGTGCTTTTGGTATTATTTCTAAATAAGTACCATTGTTAGCGATCCATTTGTTATCGCCTATTTTGTACCAAGTATAGTTTTCATTTTTCACAGTTTCAGTATAGTTATAATATGCTCCTTTTATTGCATCTTTATAAACCATAGACTCAGTTGTAGGTTCGATTCTAATTTTTAGTGCGTTTACTAGAACTTTGAGCTGATTTTTTGTTATGTCTTTTTCTACTTCAAGTTGTTTGCTCGTGGCATTTGTATATTTTTCTACATCTTCTTTGGTAACTCCATAATATGAATATGGATTTGTCCAGTGGGTTTTGTAGTCGATTGTTTCATCACCCCTATAAGAACCAGACTCTCTTATGTCTAGATGAACTTCGCCTCCACTGCTCGCGTTTTCAACGTTTGCAAGTCCTTTAAATAGATTTAAATCGTATGCTAAACATATTACTATTTTTGCAGGCACTAATTTGCCATTTTTGTCATAGTACTCAATGTCTGCTGCTAGACCTTTTGTGTGCTGGCCAGTGTTTTTATTCTGTAGTTCTACTGGGTGATTTTTGCATCTGTATCCGCTTATTACTTTAGCCTTGCTGAAATGCAGATGGTCTCCTAAAGTTTGTAAGTTTTTTATTAATGCTTCACTTATGTATATGTTTCCACAGTGCTTGCACGCAAATTCGCTTGAGTTAAAGTTTTTGGTAACTTGTTTAGCTTCTGTTATCAATGTTATTCACTCTCCCTTTTGTCTAGATTTGTTATGTTTTCATTTGGTTCGATTGAACTTAGACTTTTAAATATTTTGTCTTCAAAAGCTTTATATATTGCATCAGCGCCTAAGAATGTTATAAAACCTACCCACAAATTGTTTACTAAAGATAGTTCACTAAAGTTTATACTGAATAGTGTTCCTATTATCATTGATACTCCAAAACTGATTAATGTTATGTATTTTCTACTTTTAAATGTTTCTTTAATTTTTTGAACTGTTGCTGTTGTTATTATACTGCTCGCTAGAGCACTTATTATTACTAATTTTATAAGGTCAAAATTTAACATTTTTTCACCTTCCTATTTTAGTATACTCTTTTTTTATTTTTTTGAATGAGTGAAGACCTAAAAAAAATCCCTTTCGGGATTATTTTTTTATTATATGGGGCGGTATGTGGGAATCAAACCCACGCATACCAGAGCCACAATCTGGCGTGTTAATCACTTCACCAATACCGCCATGTAGATAAGATTATACCTTATATACATGCAAATTTCAAGTACTTTATGAAAATTTGTGCGGTTAACTTTTAAAAGTTACTAACGCATTAAATGCTTTTTCAAGATTGTTACTTTCATATTCTTCTTTGATTGTTTTTAAATCAGTTGTATAACTATCTAATGTTTCGATAGTCATTGCACAAAATGAACCATCTAGTTTTATATCATTTGTAGTTGGGACTAATCTTCCAATTTTTGTACTAAATTTAAAACCGTGTTTTATTTCAGATATCATATCTGTTGCTGATCCATCACTTCCATATCCTACATCCTCGTAATCGACTCCTAGTGATTGATAACCTGTTATGTTTGATACAATTCCACCTACTTTTGAACATATCCTATTATATTCTGAACTTAAGTCAGGTTTGCCGTGATATATTACTCTACCTGCACTATGAACTGCAGCATAGATGTGAGCGTCTTTTTGATATTTATACATAAAGTATATTAAGGCTTTTGTTTCTGGTTCTGAAGCTAATTCATCGCCTGGAAAATATGCAAGTCTTTCTGTGCTTTTTTTTGTTGATAACGTAGTTGATGGAGTATACTTCTTAAAATATAAACCACCATTTCTAGATGGAAAATTTCTATTTAAGTCTACACCGTTTATGTTTGCTTTATAATATTCCTGCTCTATGTCGCTATCATTTTGGTAAACATATGAGTTTTTATTATTAATAGTGCTTTTTCCACCTATTGTATAGTCATACCCATCTGGATTTATTGTTGGAACTATTACTATTTTATTATTTTCAAGTAAGTTCATAACATCTTTGTTTCCTTTTTCGTATAAATTTACTAAATTTACCGCATATTTAGTTAGGTATAACAGTGGTGCTATTTCAGCTGCATGAATGTTACCTTCAAACATAGTAACTTTACTACCTTTTCCTATTTCAATAATATATATATTTCTACCATCAAAACTTTTTCCTATATTTTCTAGTTTGACTATGTCCGATTTATTAAGGTCATTAAATATGTTTTCAATTTCTGCATATCTTAATTTCTTTTCAAAATTATAATTTATTTGTTTATAACTACCTACTTTATTAACATAATTTTCGTTTTTGTCTAAAATGGTTTTAAAATTATTAACATTCATTCCATTTGAAACATATTTTATATCATTTGAATATGTATAATTAATATCAGTTATATATTCCGAATAATCATTTTGAACTTCATTAGTTTTTTCTGTTGATAAGTATGACTTTATAAACAAATAAATAAATGGCGCAAGTATTATTATCATTAATAAGCGTTTTGCTTCTTTAGTTAATTTTCTCCTTTTTTTTCTTTTTTTTGCCACTTCTATCACCTACTATATAATAATACCATAAAAGTATATTTTTTTAAACAAAAAAAACCAGCAACTTGCTATTTTCGCTTACACTATCTTCGCCGTAAAAGTGCTTAACTTCTGTGTTCGAGATGGGAACAGGTGTGTCCACTTTGCTATCGTCACTGATCAAAAATATTATACCATAATTGTTCTCTCAAAACAAGATAATGTGATAAATTTCAAATTAAAATTGAGTTAATTTGTCGATCTATTAGTACTAGTCAGCTCAAAATATCACTATTCTTCCACCTCTAGCCTATCAACCATGTAGTCTTCATGGGATCTTATTTCTTAAAGAAAGGGAAAACTCATCTTGGAGAGGGCTTCCCGCTTAGATGCTTTCAGCGGTTATCCCTTCCGTACATAGCTACTCAGCACTGCCACTGGCGTGACAACTGATACACCATCGGTACGTCCATCCCGGTCCTCTCGTACTAAGGATAGCTCTCCTCAATTTTCCAGCGCCCACAACGGATAGGGACCGAACTGTCTCACGACGTTCTGAACCCAGCTCGCGTGCCGTTTTAATGGGCGAACAGCCCAACCCTTGGAAGCGACTACACCTCCAGGATACGACGAGCCGACATCGAGGTGCCAATCCCCACCGTCTATATGAACTATTGGGTGGGATCAGCCTGTTATCCCCAGGGTAACTTTTATCCGTTAAGCAACGACCATTCCATACTGAATCGCCAGATCACTATGCCCTGCTTTCGCATCTGCTCGACTTGTAGGTCTCGCAGTTAAGCTCCCTTCTGCCATTACACTCTTCGAATGATTTCCAACCATTCTGAGGGAACCTTTGGGCGCCTCCGTTACATTTTGGGAGGCGACCGCCCCAGTCAAACTACCCATCAGACACTGTCCCCCTACCGGATAACGGTAGCAGGTTAGAAATCAAATATACCAAGGGTGGTATTCCAAGGGTGACTACTCTAAGGCTGGCGCCTTAGCATCAACGTCTCCCACCTATCCTCTACATGACATACCTGATTTCAATATCAAACTGTAGTAAAGCTCCATGGGGTCTTTCCGTCCTGTTGCGGGTAACCTGCATTTTCACAGGTATTAAGATTTCACCGAGTCT
>CAKOHL010000059.1 GCA_934085635.1 uncultured Bacilli bacterium
CCTGATAAAACAATAAAGTTACCATTTTCATCAAATTCATATTCCCCATCATAGTAGTTCCAAGGTTCATATCTTCCTGATAATACTCTGGCTGTTTCTTCTTCAGTTAGTCCGTATTTTTCACATTCTTTTCTTAATTCTTTTTTTTGTTCTTCTGTGTACATTTACTTCTCCTTCTTATTTGTTGAACCAAATCCGCCTGTTCTTTTTCCAGTTGCATTATCATTATCCGCTATTTCATATTTCATAAATATTGCTTGTCCTATAATATCACCTTTTTTTATTGTTATTTCTTTATCAAAATAGTTATAGTAAGCATACATAAAGTGTCCATCATTATCTTCATTTTCATAATAGTCAGCATCTATTATACCTATTCCATTAGCAAGTACTAATCCTTTTTTACCAGGATTACTACTTCTATTTACTAGCATTAAGTATTCATTATCTGGCATATATACTTTAAGTCCAGTTTTAACTAATGTTGGTTTCTTTCCTATTTCAAATGGTTTTATTATTGTATCTTCTATAGCTTCTATATCATAACCAGCACTTAATCTTGTTTTCCTTTCTGGCAATTTTACACCAAAATTTTCAAATCCTTTTGCTATTTCAAACCCTCGATTTTTCATAGGCCTCCTCTAATAATACTACTTCTTTCTTTTTTAAACTCTTTTTTACATCGATTACTCTTTGATTAGAAGAGCCTCTCCATTTAAGGTTAAAGTCGTGTAATTCATCTTTATATTGTCCATCTACTAATACATCTACATAGTTTAATATTTCTTTACCATTTAAATCTCTATCAAATAAGTAGCCAGTCCAAAGCCATAATGTTTTATTCGGATATCTCCATTTAAATGCACTTGCAAGTTTAGTAGTACTTTCAATATTAGATGGATGAAGTGGTTCTCCACCTAATATTGATAAGCCTTTTATTGTATCATTTTCACATAAATCTAATACTTTTTTAATTGTATCATCATTAAATTCATTCCCTTTATTAAAGTCCCAAGTTTCTTTATTAAAACAATTTTTACAATGGAATGCGCACCCCTGCATAAATATAGATACTCTTATTCCTGGTCCATTTGATATGTCCATTTTTCTTATTAAATTATATCTAGCCATTTTATGCTTCCTTATTATCTATATGAATAACTCTTTCTTTTATTTCTTGTGTCCTTCCTTTATTCCAGAAGTTTGTACCAATATATCCACAAGTTCTTCTTGCTACATTTAATTTACTATGATCTCTATTTCCACAGTTAGGACAATACCATTCCATATTATCATCTATTAATATTTCTCCAGTGTATCCACATTCTTGACAATAGTCACTTTTTGTATTTAGTTCTGCATACATAATATTATCATATATGAAATTCATTACTTCTAGTACTACATCTATATTATTAGATAAGTTTGGTGTTTCTATATAACTTATTGCGCCCCCTGGACTTAATTTTTGGAATTCACTTTCTAATTTTAATTTTGTAAATGCATCTATTTCTTCAAATACAGGTACGTGATATGAATTAGTTATGTAGTCTCTATCAGTTATTCCTTTTACTACTCCAAATCTTTCTTTAAGTCCTTTAGCAAATTTATATGTTGTTGCTTCAATTGGAGTACCATATACACTATAGTCAATGTTTTCTAATTCTTTCCATTCTTTACATTTTTCATTCATTTTTTCCATTACTTTTAGTCCAAATTCTTTACCTTTACCATTATCAGTATGAGAGTGCCCAGTCATATATTTTACACATTCATATAGTCCTGCATATCCCAAACTTATTGTAGAGTATCCATTGTGTAATAAGTCGTGTATACTTGCTCCTTTAGGTAATCTTGCAAGCGCCCCATGTTGCCAAAGTATTGGTGCTACATCGCTTGTTGCTTTTGATAATCTTTTATGTCTTATTTGTAATGCACGATGACATAGTTCAAGTCTTTCTTCAAATATTTGCCAGAATACATCCATATCCTTATCACTTGAAAGTGCAACATCTACTAAGTTTATTGTTACTACTCCTTGATTGAATCTTCCATAGTATTTAGGTTTTCCATTTTCATCTACATAAGGTGTTAGGAAACTTCTACAACCCATACAAGGATAACAGTTACCATTTCCATTTTTATCTATTTTTAACTCTTTCATTATTTTTTCACTTATATAGTCTGGTACCATTCTTTTACTAGTACATTCTGCAGCTAATTTTGTTAAGTAGTAGTATTTACTATTTTTATGAATGTTATCTTCTTCAAGTACGTATAGTAATTTTGGAAATGCTGGTGTTGTATATACTCCTTGTTCATTTTTCATTCCTACTATTCTTTGTTTTAAGAATTCTTCAATTATCCAAGCAAGTTCTTCTTTGTATTCATCAGTTTCCCCTAAATACATACATACACTTAGGAAAGGTGCTTGTCCATTTGTTGTAGTCATTGAGTTTACTTGATATTGGAAAGTTTGCACTCCATCTACTATTTCTTTTTTAGTGTCTTCCATTGCAAATTTTTCACAATCTTCTTTGGATAGTTTTCTCTTTTTGTATTTGTCTAAGTATCTTTTATAACTATCTCTTACAAAAGGCGCTAAGTGGGTTAAAGTTATTGTTACACCGCCATATTGACTAGATGACACTGCTGTTATTATTTGAGTTGCTATTGTCATTGCAGTTAAAAATCTATGTGGTTTTTCTATCATTACACCATTTATACTAGTTCCATTTTGAAGCATATCTTCTAGGTTTACTAGGTCACAGTTATGTAGAGCATTTTGCGCAAAGTAGTCTGCATCGTGGAAATGAATTATTCCAGCATCGTGTGCTTCTACTATATCTTCTGGAAGTAAAAATCTTCTCGTGATGTCAGTACTTGTTATTCCTGCTAAGTAGTCTCTTTGTGTTGTAACTATTTTAGCATTTTTATTTGAGTTTTCAGTATTCCAATATTCACTTTCTCCATCTATTAATTCCTTTATTGATTGGTCAGTTGTGTTACTTCTTCTTACAAGCTCTCTTGTATATCTATAAGTTATATATCTTTTAGCAAGTTCATATTTTCCCTGACTCATTAATTTCATTTCGATTATGTCTTGAATATCTTCAACAAGTATTCTTTTTTTACCAAGTTTTTCAATGTATTTTATTATATTTCTTATTTGTACACTACTTGCTTGTTCATCTTCTTCTACCTCATTGTTTGCTTTCATTATAGCATCTTCAATTTTTTCTGGACACCAATCTACCATATGTCCATCACGTTTAATTACTTTCATTTCTTTACCTCTTCCTCTTATATTTTATAAGTCAATTATACAACATATATAAAAAATACTTTGTTGCAATTGCAACATTTGTCATTTTTTGATAAAATTATTTTAGGTGAGTAAAATGGATGAACTTTTTAACAATATTAGTCCCAAAAATAGAGAGAGAATCCTAAATTATTTAGAGGCTATTAGTTATAAATTCCCTAAAAATAAGAGGGTTCTTAATAATATAATTAGTGATAATTTTATGTGTATAATTTTAAGTGGACACTTGCAGATTGTAAGAGATGACGTCGAGGGAAACAGAACAATTGTCGAGGATTTTCTTGAAAATACGCTTTTTGGTTCACTTAGTTATCCACTTAAGAATGAAGAGTATCAAGTTATTACTAAAGATGAGACTAAAGTTGTTATTATAGATTTTAATTCTATTTTAGATATGAGAGAGAATCATTTTACTTTTTATAATACTTTTTTAAAAAATCTAATTAGTATACTTACTAAAATTGTTACTAAGGCTAATGAGAGAATTGAAGTATTATCTAATAAGAGTATAAGAGATAAATTATTGGATTACTTCAGAATTTTAAGCAAAAAAAATAACTCAAAGGTTATTTATTTACCACTTAGTTATACAGAACTCGCTGATTATTTAGCCGTTAATAGAAGTGCTTTATCAAGAGAGATAAAGAATCTTAAGGATGATGGACTTATTGAAACTAAAGGAAGAAGAATTAAATTATTATATTATTTAAGTTAATATTTTTTATTAATTAGAAGTTATAAAAAAGTTATTCTCTTTAAAGTAAAATAAGGCGTTTCGCAAACGCCTTATTTTATTTTAATTAATATATTCTTTTTATTTTCATTAATGATGTATCTAGTTCGTGTATACTTGAGTGGGTTACGTTAAATCTTTCTTTATTGCAGTCTAATTTTATATCATTTAGTATGTAATATAGCATATTAATAACACCCCTATGAGTTACGATAAGGCTTTTATCTTTTGCTAGAATTTCATCAATGTAATAAAGTACTCTATGATATAAATCGCTTAAGCTTTCTCCTTCTGGAAATCTTTTGTAAATACTTTTTGAATTTACGTATTCTGAATAATACTCTTCTACTATATCCTTGGAAACACCATTTAGAATGCCTTTATTCTGCTCTCTTAAGTGATCTGAATAGAAAGTTGGCACTTCTAGTTTAGCATTAATTATATCTGCTGTTTCCTTAGCTCTTGTTATATCACTTGACAAAATATTGTTAATAACTAGCCCTTTATTAACAATAAAATTCCTAGCATTTACGCTTTGTTTTACACCTTCCGGTGTTAAATGTGTATTACTCCAGCCTCCAATAAATCTTTCATCATCTAATCCGTGTCTAATTAAATATATCATTTTTTATTCCCCCTTTATTATAAGCTAAGCTTTAATACAGTTAGTTCTTCTAATTTTTCGTCTATGTCTTTATCTAATAAACTACTTAATAAATCATATTCTTTTCTACTTAATTCTTCACCCTTAAATAGTTTATACCTTATTAGTTCATACTGTGATATAATCTTTTTTCTAGAAGACTCACTTAATAAGTTTAGTTCTTCTACTACACTCATAACAAAATTATCTAAATCATATTTGTTATCTTTGGTATTAACAAGTAAGCATTTTCCGTCTTTTACTACGTGATGGTTTACTTGAAATAAGTAAATACCAAATGGTTTATCTACTATTTCGTCTCTTAATTTGAATTCACAGTCTTTAATAAAGTTCATATAATTTTCAAAATCGTATTCAAAGTCTATAACTGTTAACTCATTACCAAAAGTTTTAACATTTTTATAGTTTTTAGGATTAAAATTTTCTTTCTTATAATATACAATTGTTGAATATGAGTAAGTATCATAGTCTACTCCATTATAGTGTCTTCTAGAACATTCAATTTCAACTGGCACCAAACCTTTATATTGGTCTAATAATTTTTTGTTTAAATATCTAAAGCTAATATAACTATCCATTTAAAACATCTCCTTCATTCTTAATATTAAATCACAAACTTTATCGTTTTTAAATGGTATACCATTAATAAAATTGATAACTTTGTTATATTCTTCTAATCTAATCTTATCTATTAGTTCGACATGGAAGCAAGTGAAAGCTTCTTTATAGTATATGCTTATGTCCTCTCTGTCACTATTAAATTCTTTTTTTTCGTAAATGTTTTTTAATTCGTTTAAAGCGTTTATCTTATTTTTGTAGTCGCTGTCACTTATCTTGCTAGCTTTATTAAGTATATCGTTTATTTCTTTTTGAAAGCCACAAAATTCTTTAGATAGGTCCATTTGAAATAATTCTCTTATTGCTTTTTCGCTACTTGAACTTATGATAATATCTATTAGTTTTGATAAATAAGTAGGTTCATATTCAATATAGCTATAATTATAAAGTCTTTCATCAGGTCCATCATTATATTCTCTCCATCCCATTTCTGTTTGTTTAAAATCAGTATAATACTTATTATCTTTAAAAAATCTAGTACTATTGTAACTCACTTTTTCTTTTTTGCCACATTTATAAATACTTTTATCTTTTATCTTGCTTAGTTTTTCTTCATCAATACTAATTTTGTATTTTTCTACATTTCCATCATTAAGTGAATAATAATATAAACAGCTCATAATTCGCCTCCAAACATACTTGTTAATTTCTTGACTGTTTCGTCTACATTCATTTCAGTTAAACATTCAAAATATTGTTTTCTTAGCTCATAGATGTTAACATATTTTTTTGTTTTTAAACATATGTGCTCGCTTTCAAATTTTATATAGTCACTAGTTTCTACTGTTTCGTCACATTCTAAACATCCATATAGATTATACTCAAACTTTTTATCACTTTCGTTTGGGACTTTTATACTATAAGACCTAAACATATCGTCTACGTAATAAAAGCTACCTAGATATACCCATATGTCGTGGGTGCATTCGTTGTTTCTAACTAGAGAATTAAAGGCAGTTAATATTAACTCTTTATCATTTTCTATATTAATTTTGCTTAAAAAACCAGAAATAAATAAGTACCTTTTGACTAAGTCATTTTCTTTTAAATCATTTAGTTCTTTTTGTAGTGACAACAACTCTTCTCTTTCATTTTTGAGAACTTTTAATTTTTGTAACGCCAAGTTTCTTGTATCTTCTTTCATTTTAATTACCTCCTTAAACACAAATTTTTGCATATTTCTTTTTCTGTAAATACTTCTAGAGTATTGATTGTTATAAATTCACTACTTATTTCGTTTGCAAATTTCACTGGAATTCCACCAGAATTTTGCCACGAGATTAAGTTGCCACGGTAGTCATCTACTAAAATAGAATTCTTTGGATTTACTAAAACTGACTTTTCAATTCCAGATGGCACTGACACCAGAGTGATGTTTTTACAATTCTTTTTTATGTCACTTAGTTTTGCTTTTATCTCATTTAGGGAATTTACTGTTGTAAGTATTTTAGGATTAAAGGTTCCTTCTTCTGAGATTTTATTTATAAAGTGATAAGCATTTTTTATTTCAGCACTTATTTTAAGTAAGTATTCCCAGTCAAGTTGCTTATAGAATTCAATTACTTTAGGTCGATCTCTTAAATCAATTTTTTCA
>CAKOHL010000060.1 GCA_934085635.1 uncultured Bacilli bacterium
GCAGGTGTAGTTTAATGGTAGAACTTCAGCCTTCCAAGCTGCTAACGTGGGTTCGATTCCCATCACCTGCTCCATTGACGAATCTGTTCGAACTATTTAGTTTGAACTTGATATATAGAATCATTCGAAAGAATGATTTTTTTGTGTCTTACAAAAACATCATCCTAAAGAAAGGATGGTGTTTTTGATTAATATTATCAAATAAGAAATACCTATTGATAAATCTAATCTCTTAAAAATATAAGATACAAATGTTGAAATTACATACAACAATATGATAAATTTTAAATATTAAAAGATTAATAAAACTTAAATTATATTTTTTTGGAAACATTGTTTAATTTATTTGCTTTTTTTATTTTCAGTTTGGAACTCGTTTCTATCTAATTTTTTACTAATATTAGGTGATAATAGATATTGTATATATTCTTTAATATCTTTGTCAGTTTCTGTTTTTAATCTTTTTTCTAATTCTTTTTTGGTTCTTTTTGCAACATTACCATCTTTGTCAAGGTAATATTCAATATTCAATTGAGGTATAGCCAACCAATTCGGATAAAATTTAATCATCTCATCAAACGCTTCTTCGAAATCTAAAAAATAATCATTAAAATTATAAATTAACCTAAAATCTCTTAGGTAATTATTGTATTGAATTGTATTCTTTGATATTTCATCATTTAATTTTTGCATGTATAGTTCTGACAATTCTAAACCAGTTATTTTTATAAATAAGATTAGATCTTTTATTGCATTAATTTCTGCAATTTTTTCATCCGAAAATACTCCATAATTACATTGATAATAATTTTCATCATAATTACCTTGTATATTGTCATTTATATATGTTATTTTTGATTTAGTAGCATCTTTCTTAGCAAGATTATCTTGGGTAGCTATTGTTAATAGGGTTTCTTTTATAACTCTAATTACATCTTTATTTGTTCTTCCTAATTTCATATCATATGTATTTTTAAAATGATTTAATTCATGAAAAATAACGCTCATAAAATTAATTTCTCCAAAATAAATAGCTTTAACTACTCCTTTGTCTATTGTAATTACATTTTCAACAATTATATGATTTATATGATTTATATGATTTTTTATATCAAATTCACCTAGAGTATTATTGGGTAAATCCCTTATAACACAGGAACACATATCGTTACAAAATTCAGTGTTTTCTAAATACAAATTCATAATTTCTTTAATAAACGCAATTACTATGTTTTCAAATTCACTGTATGGTATTGAAGGAATTGAACCTTTAATACAGCTATTTTTAAGAATTAATTGTAATGACTTAAAAGATTTTGATTGAAATATTTTTTGGTTTAAAATTGAGCCCATCATTATCACCCTTTATATACTTTAACATAAATTCACTATTTTTTCAAAACATAAAATTAAATTAGTGCGATATATTATCAATAATTATGTGTTCATTCGTATATTGGAAAAAGTTGTAGATACCTACGACATTGGCTCCATTGAAATCAACTTACGGACTTAGAAGTTTGTGAGTTTTTATTTTATATAAATACTATAAAAAAAGAGGAAAAAATTATCAAAATAATTTAATCCTCTTTTTTATTTTTTTGAATATGGGAATAAAATCTATGTCTGGCCAGCACTGAATTTGTACTCCCGCGCAAATTCTAATATAGGAAATTCCCATACCCTCTTTAAATATTATTTACCTGTCAACCCTACCAACTTCTTTAGCTTTTGATATACCAAGTATATCATCACAATAAGTATTCCCTGAATCTGGATTTATATATTTTTCAGGTTGAGCAATAACATCTATTAAAGTCTTCAACCTTGCATATTTAACAGCATTACCCACATTTATAACTTCTCTAAAATCATCTGGAGTCCAATCAGCTATCATTTCAGGATGTTTGTATATTGAAAAATCAAATCTTTTTTCAATCCCTTTTATTGATGATATATGGTTTTTATTTATGTCAATCCATTTACTTAGTTGCCCTTTTTTATTTGATACATATAACATCGCCAATCCACTTGGACATAACTTCATACCGTAACTATCGTGTAAAATTTTATCTAAATCCTGTAGTTCTTTTGATGTCAAATTTTCTAGTGAAGATTTAGGAATTATTGTTTCTGTTGATGAACTAGTATTAGTATAACCAACTGTTATCCAACTATAGTTTTTTAATATTTCTTGAGGAACAAATCCTAATTGACTGGAAATTAACTCATCTGGTATTTGATTGGCAATAAATATATCTAATATCCCTTTATTTTTTTCTAAATCATTATTTTGGTTTGTTGTATTATTAGAACTTTTATGAAAATAATATGAAATATTATTTTCATTTAAATCACCACTTATTAAATCATACATAAATCTTGATGTTCTTCCATTACCATCACTAAACATATGTAAATTTAACAATGTATAATATACCATTGTTGCTCTTGCCTTTTTATCTGAAACTTTTGACATATTTTGTGTTAAATATTCAAGTGTTTTCATTTGAACTTCTTTTGTAGGTGATACTAAATCACCTGCTAGCATATTTTCTTCAAGAACATTTTCGGATTCATCCAGACATCTTAAACACTTATTTAACTTTACTAATAATTCTAATAATTCATCTTTTGATAATTCACTTAAATCTTTATTATCTGGGTTTACTAAATTAATTATTTTATTAATCATTTTAAATTCACTCCTCTAGATTTTAGTATTTTATGATACATATTGAGTGTTAGGATAGATATATACACGAAACTTCGCGGAAGTAGCATAATAAATATCATTCAAAATTAATTATACTATATTTTATTAAATTTTCATATACTCCCATTGAATTTTAATAAAATATAGTATAATGTTTTTAGAAAGAGAACTTAGTTTGTAACTTGTATGTGATTCGCTTCAGATTGATAGGAAACTCGGAAATTAACTTCTGAGAGTAATAAATGCTAACTAGAAATGGTTAGTTTTTTTGTTATGTAAAGAAGTTGATTATATGTTAAATATAGAAACAAAAGAATTAAAAATAAATGATAAATTAAAAAGAAAAATTGAGTTGATTGGAAGATTTACTAATACAACTCCAATCATAAATAACGGTTGTGTTAAAAATATAACAGGTACAAATGTTGCTTATGTTATGCCACATATCATCATTATTAAGAATAATAAATACCTAATGTTTGATGAATGTGATGATGTTTATGTAAATACCTTTATAAGCAAAATATCATTTAAAGATTTAGAAGATTACATAAATACACATTAAATATCTTTTTTTAAGTATTATACTTTTCAAAAATACTTTTAAAGTGCCAAACAAAAGAGAAGTGTTTTTTAAAATATTTGATAAATTAGAAATTAATGTTATAATTGTTATAGAAAGTAGTGTGATTTTAATGACAACTATTTATCTAATAAGACTTTCAAAGCCATTAAAAGTTAATAATACTTTTAATAATGATAGTTTGCAAATTCAAAATGAAAAATCATCTCTTTCAATAGAAGGTGAACAAATAGCACCAGAAAAACTTAATAAAAATGAATTTGATAATATTGATATTCTATTTTCATCAAATTATGTAAGAGCTATACAGACAGCAAAGTATTTATGCACTAAAGATGATTTAGAGATTAATGTTATTAGCGATTTGGGAGAAAGAAAATTTGGAATAAATTCTTGGAATGAACTACCTGAGAGCTTTGAAAGAAAGCAATTTTTAGATGAAAATTATAAATTTGGTAATGGTGAAAGTCAGAAAGAAGTTAGTAATAGAATGTATTCTACTATTATGAAAATTTTAAATTAGAATTTGATGATAATTATGAGTTAATAAGTATACAAAATATAAATCTTGATTAGGATGTGATTATATTGAAAAAAATTATTGATTTGATTGCTGAATCTGGTAATCATAAAGATGAAAAATTACTTGATTATATTAGAAAAAATTATTTAATTAAAAATTATATTACAAATTTATGTTTTATTACTGGGCAAAGTGAAGATTATGAACATCATACTCAACCCAGTGCAGATGAACTTAGAACATTAATGTTTGAAAAAAATGATAAAAAAACTTTGTATTTTTTAAGATCATTTTTCTTTGATAAAGATAGAGAAAATTATATAAAGTTAATGGAAGATGTTTGCAATTCAGATATTTAAAACTGATCAGGTTGAAGGACATGTAACTAATGATAAAAATTGGACTAATAAATATTGTCATTTTATTACACTTAATGATTTAGAAAAATAAGTTGGGAGTTGAAGATTTTGAATCATTTTGAATATAGAATTTATGATGGTGTTTATGATGATATTGTTTCTGGCAAGAAAACTATTGAATTCCGTTTACTAAATGAAAAAACTGAAAGCATTAAAATTGGTGACGAAATAAAATTTAGTGTTCTTGATAATGATAGTAAATATATTTTAGTTGAAGTTATAAATAAAATTATATATGAAAATGTTGATTTATTATAGGATAGTAAGGACAATATAAATAATACTCTTAACTATTCTAAAGAAGAATTTATAAAGACTTTTTATAATATATTTGGAAAGGAAAAAGTTGTGAATTCTAAAATTGTTGGCATTAAATTTAAAATTAAAGGATTTAAAGATTAGGAGATGTAAAATCAATATGAATTGGGATGAAATGCTTAGAAGAATGCAAGAAATAAATTTAACAATAAATAACGGCTATGATTTACAATATTTAGAAGAAAATTTAAAATTCGTATTTGAAGTTGGTAAATTCTATAATAATTATTGTGGTTCTTTATCAGTGTCAAAAGAAATTGCAAATCAAATTAGACAAAGTTATCAATTCTTTTCTAGATATTTAATTGCCTATATGGCTAAAAAATATGATAAGCATTTGGGTTATCAACTGGAATCAGATGCTCCAGTAAGTCATTTCTTTAATAATACTATAAATCTTTCAAAAAAAATGATTGGCACGACTGATTTTGAACATATTATGTTTACTATTTTTCATGAATTTAGGCACAAAATGCAATATGATGATATAAACAATATGCATACAGATATCAATAGTATTTTATCAATTGATCCGTCAACAGTTGTTTTATTAAAAGAAAAAGCAACACAAATTGATTCTCAACTTTACAATTCTAATCATGATTGCTTTATCATGGAACATGATGCAAATTTGTTTGCTCTATCTGAATGTGATTTATTTATAGATAAAAAAAGATTAGAGCAAGATTATAGTGAACTTGGCGAAACAAATAATTATATTAATGCTATAATTACAGGAACAGATTTATCAAGTGAAGAATTTCATGATAAACAGCACTTGCCTATTGTTTATGAACAGGATTATAGATACAAAAAATTTATATTGGGTAAACTAGTTCCAAGTAATTCCATGTTAAGTCTAATATATAGTCCTAATGGCACACCAAAGACTTATGAAGAAATTCAAGAAGAAAAGAAAAAACTAATTGAAAAATATAAAGGACAAGTTGTTGATAGAAAGACTTCTACAACGAATTATGAACAATGGTCTAATCCTAAAAGAGCTGAAGAACATATTGAAGAAATCTTTAAATTAATAATTGCCAGTGATCCAATTTTAACTTTGCAAGAATATTTACATAAATTTAATACTATTGATAATAAATTAATAGCTAAACAATACTCTGACAGAGTTGTAAATCTTTTAATTAATTGTCCGCAACTTGTTGATTTATATAGCAAAGAAATAACTAGCATATTGAGAAATGAATTATTTAATGGAAACATAGATTTAGTTAAAGAAATAATAAATAATTTTCAAGGCAAAGAATTTATTAAGGAAATTCAGTCAATTCTTATCGTAATGAATATGAGTGTTGGAAGTAAAAAAGAAACAATTACTACTGAAAGTGACGAGTATGAGCAAAGAACTCAAGAAGAACAGCAAATCGTTACCGGCCAACAAAAAACTTTAAAATTTAGACCAATAATAAGCGAAGCTGTTAAAAAATCAGTTATACTTCATGATGACAAGCAGAAACTTCATGAAATGAAAGAACAATTGTTAAATTACCAAGAACAACAATCAGTGAATCAAGAAACAGAATATGAAGAAGAATCTCATGGTATGTCTATGTAATATGAAAGGGAAGAAATAATGAAGGATTATAAATTAAAAAAAGAAGAAATAATTCAATTAACAGAGTTAAAAGGTGGATGTATTGCCTCTGACAAGATAACTGTTGATGGATTACAAATTGGGTATATGTATAGAGAAAATCCATCAAATGAAACTGACAGTGGTTGGAGATTTTTTGCTGGAGATGAAGATGAAACATATACTAATAATTCAGATAATTTTGGTTTTTTTGATTTAAATACTATATGCAACTATGATAGAACTATAATTTCGTATTTAAATTCAAATATAGGAACATCATTTGAAAGGATTGGCAATGAATTTAAGAAAATAGATTAAAAAAGTATCCACTTATATAGGTGGATATTTTATATTCAACAATTATTGTTTTAATTTAAAATATGCTAATTTATATTCCAAAAGATATTGTAATATTTAATTTGTCAATATTAACTTTCGCTTGTTTTATACCAGTACCAATAGTTATACTGGTATTTATTTTATAATCAAAATTTATTAAATCTAATGTTTTAAAATAATATGGCATATGTGTTCCATAAAAGTATTTACTGACGACCAAAGAGATAATGGTTATTCTATTGATTCTCTACTTAGAATGATTAAAGAATATTGTGAAAAGAATGAATATAATATTGTTGATGTTTATAATGATGCTGGACATTCTGGAAAAGATTTGATGAGACCCGAATACAAAGATTACTAAAAG
>CAKOHL010000061.1 GCA_934085635.1 uncultured Bacilli bacterium
TTTCATAAACTTACTTATTATTTTTATATCATCTTTAATTTTAAAATTTTCACTAACATACTTTTTTACCCAAGTATCTACTGGGAATGTATCAAATCTTGAATATCCAAACATTAAAATACAACTTGCTACTTTTAAGCCTATTCCTTTTATTTTCATAAGTTCTTTAATTGCTTCATCAGTTGGAAGCATATCTAATTCTTCTAGGAAAAATGGATTTTCTTTTAGCTTGTTAAGTGCGTTTATAATATAACTATCTCTAAAACCTACTCCACATTCTCTTAGTTCTTCAATAGTTATATTTTTTAACTCAACAAATGTTGGGAATAAATAGTATTCTTTGTTATTATATTTTACTTTTTTACCAAATCTTTCACTTATTTTGTTTATACTTCCAGCTATTCTTTTTACATTGTTATTTTGACTAATTATATAACTTATGTACATTTCAAATTTATCTTGTTTTAGTACTTTGTATCCTTTACATAGATTTATGTCTCTTTTTAATATTTCATTTTTAGATAATTCTTTATTTAGTACATCATAGTCCCTATCTAAATCTAAGTAGTACCTAGTCACTAATTCTAAGTCTTCTTCATTATTTGAATTTACTACTATATAATCATTTTCTTGTTTTATATTTAATATCCTGTCAGATATTATTATCGTAAAAGAATCGTCATCTTCTATATTAATTCTAAATGCTTGTCCGCTCATAAGGGTATCATATAGATTTATATCACTTTTTATTTTCATTTATATACCTAGTTTACTATAGTAGTCTAAATACTTTCCATTTTTTTCATATAATAGTAAACTGCTTGTTGTGAATTTTCCATATACTTTTGCATTTATTTTTGATACATAATCTTCAGGTAAACCTTCCTTAAAGCTTGTGAATTTTCCAGTCATAGAGTTATAACTTCCGTTTTCATTTATCCAACTTCTATCGCTTAGCATAACAAGGCCTTCGCTTTCACTTAGTGCATCTGTTCCCATAAGAAGTCTTGAATCATAATTTACTCCAAATAAATTGTAAACAGTTGGAAGTACATCAATACTACTTACATATTTTTCTACTACTTTATTTTCTTTCATAGCATTGTTGTAAAGAATTAGACTTGTGTGAAACATTTCAAATTTATCACTTCTATCTGTTTTACTAACTTCATTTAGTTCATATGTTTTTAGTCCATAAGGGTAATGATCTGGAGACACTACTATAACTGTGTCATCAAGTTTACCTTTTTCTGTTAAGTAACCTAGTAATTTTTCAAGTGCACGGTCTAACTCAACATTAGCTGCTATGTATGCTTTTACATTATCGCTGTATGGCAAATCTTTTACTACATCTTTATTTTTATAGCTCATTGAATTTCCAGAGAATGTGTAATTTAAGTGACCACTGACTGTCATATAATATATCATAAATTTATCTTTATCAATGTAGTCATTTATTGTAGCGTCAATCATCTCAACATCACTTTCTGGCCAACGTTTACAGTTCATTAATGTTTCTAATCCATTACCACAACCTTTATATATGTTAAATCCTAAATTAGGGTGTGATTCATCTCTGTTATAGTAAGTGTAAGTGTGGTCGTGATAAGCATTTACCGCATCGTAACCTAGCTTGTTAAATTCAGTTCCAAGACTAAATGGCATCTTTATGTTACTACTTCTATAGAAAGACCATACTCCTTCTTTTGGTATTAAGCTATTTAGATACATATATTCTCCATCGCTTGTACTTACCGTAAATAGTGGTTGATAATAATTTTTGAAGATAAATCCACTATTTACCATTTTATAAAGTGTTGGAGTTATATCTTTGTCTATTGCAATAGTATCTAGTCCTTCAGCTGTTATGTATATTAAGTTTTTACCTTTAAATATTCCAGTGTATTCATTTTGTTCAGTTGGTGTAATGCCCTTAAAATATTGATGCAAAGTTTTTATTGTTTCATTTACTTCATTACTTTCTAATTGATCAAAGTCTATATCTAATATATTATATGTTTTTTCAGGTTTTATGTCTGGTTTTTCTTCGTGTATATTATCTACAACTAGTTTTTCTTCAAATCCAAATAAGTATCTTTTAAGGTCTAATACTTCCATAGATAGTAATCCCACTTTATTGATTGTTATCATAGGTGCGTGACTTTCGTTATATATTCTGTTTAATGAGTACATTCCATTAGTATTAAAATGGACAGTTAGTTTTGTTATTACAAAGAATACTATTAACAAGATTATTTCAGTTATGAACATTACTTTTTTTCTTGTAAAGTCAAAGATTTTACTTTTAAATATTATAAATAGAATGCAAGGCAAGATAATTACGAGTAGTCCCCAGATGTTATCAATAATCATTTTGGATATGGCACTAAAGAATTCTCCGAATACCTGCCCAGTTCCTGCTTTTATACTGTAAATCGAAAATATAGAATCATAAAATGCATAATAAATATATTGACTTGCAAATATAAAGGTTATAAATATGCTGTTTAATACACTTATTACTTTATTTATTTTGGTATTAAATAAACTAGATAGTATTGTAGCAAAAAGTATAAATGGAATGCTAAATAGTAAAATAGTTAGTGTATTTAAGCTAAATACGTTCTTTAACACTAATGCTTTATAAGCTATTTCTAAGTATATTATTAAAAATGTATAATGTAAAAATAATGGTAATTTCTTTTTCATTTAAAATCTCTCCCTTGATTTATTATTCTGTTACTATTATATCATTTATGTTTAAAAAATTATACTAGTAAATGATTATACATATTAAAAATATAGCATTTAAGTGCTATATTATTTGTAGATTAATGTTTTAATTTCATTAGTTTCTTTAAAGAATAGTTCTACTCTTTGAGATAATTTATTTATGTGATTTTGTAAACTAGAGCGACTTATAAATACTCTTTCACCTGGATTTAATACCCTAGTTATTATTATTTCATTTTCTGTTTCTTTATAAATAACTTCTGTTTTAATTACACTAATGTCTTCAGTTTTAACTCCCCTTATTTTATTAGAAAGTTTTATACTTTTCCCTTGCTTTGAAAGATTTATAATTGTGTTAGAAGTACCTATGTAAAATGAGTTTATAATGTGCGCAGTGTTTGTTTCACTTGAGTACTCAAATATACTTACCTTTTTTGCTTTTGCTGGCACTTCTATTTTTTTACCAATTAATTTAGAACTCCCTATTAGTCTTTCTTTTTCATCATAATATGTTACTGATAATTTTAAATAGTCGCTTTTTCCGAACATATTATCCCTCCTTCCTCTTTTGCACAAGATATTTTAGCACAGTTTGAGTGTATTGTCACTAGGGATGAAAATGTTTTTTTATTTTTATTATTTATGGTAATTCAAAGTACTCTGCATATTTAAAATCAATTTCTTTTCCCATTTTAGTTTCTTTTTAATATAGACTTCTATTGTAATTATTTTAAATATTC
Source organism: uncultured Bacilli bacterium (assembly GCA_934085635.1). GTDB lineage: Bacteria > Bacillota_I > Bacilli_A > RF39 > UBA660 > CAG-628. The sequence goes on from CAKOHL010000061.1 coordinate 3,474, forward strand.
AATGAATACCTTTTTAAATAATTCAACGATGTTACTCAACCATTCAAATGCTTCATTCCAAGATTCAGAATTAGGATCAACGTCTAAATTAGACACTAATTTAATTCTTGATGCTTTTTTACCTTCTAATGGCATCCATTGTAATTTTGTAGATATCTTGTCATTAATTTCTTCTTTACATTTTTCCAAAGAATAATATAAATCTTTATTATCATTTATGTAAAGTTCACATGCTATTTCATGTTTTTTTGTATTATATGTTAAATCTAAATGGCAATCACTTCTACCTATAAAAATACTATACCAATGTTGTGGCAAAGGTTTAACAAGTGAAAAATCAACCTTTTTATCTTCACAATAGTTTTTAAAATCTTCCCAAAAATTTAATTGAATAGTCGAAGCATTACTTAGATTCTTATTAATATTTTTTCTAATAGCTTTAGCCCAGTTATTTGGTTTACTTATAATTTGAAATTTAGGAGCAATTAAAGAGTCTCCAATTTTCCATAATTCAATTTGAACCAAAAAGATATTAATATGTTCATCTGAGTGTTCATTTAACCAGTCAACTGCTTGCTTATGTTCTTCTCTGACATCTTTAACAATCCATATTTGTATATCAGCATCAAAACCAGCAGAATAAACAATTACCTTTCCTAAGTGATCATGATTAGTCATTTCTAATTGATTTTCAATTACTATAGTTTTATCTGTTTCCTCTTCGTGAGCTTTAATATCTACATTATATCTTCCAGTTGAGGCTTCTGTTTCATCTACAGTAATATTAAATCCAAGTTCTTCACTTAATAGCTTAATATTATTTTCTTTAGCTAACCATTTTGTAAAATCAGTTGCTTCGTTTTTCCAAACTTCTCTTAAGTTAGTAATTTTTTCTAATTTTCCTAAATTATAATTCATATATTTTCACCTTTCTATTTATAATAACAAATCTATCAAGTCTTGATAGCTTGCAACAGCTCCATATTTAACATCATGTGTAGATAATAGTGCAAAATGCTTTTTAGCGCATTCAATCTTTGCTTTTTCTACATCTCTTAATTGTAAAGAAGATAAGTCCCCTTTGGTTTCTGCAATAAAGTAAACGTATTTAAATGATGGATTGTCTAGTACTATAGCCCAGTCTGGATTATAATTTCCAACTGGAGTTGGTATTTTAAAACCACTAGGCAATTTTGCATAAACAGTAACTTCACCACTTTCCAGTTTCTTTGCAAATTTTTCTTCATTTTTAGAATCAGTTACTAAATAGTCATAAATACTTTTTTTAACATCCATTGCATTTTCTCCAAGTTCTCCCCTTACGTTATTAATAGTAAATATATCATTAGTAAATTTTTCATCAGTTTTATGATAAGTTATACCATCTATTACAGTAGTTGCTTTTTCTTCATTAATAATATTTGACACTTTTCTAATAAACTCCTCAGGTAGATATTTAAAGTAACTAAATTTTTGTGGTGTTATACCCATTAAAATTTTGACTATTGTCTTTCTAGTTAACCCCGTTGCTTTAGTTATTTCGCCTATTAAATCGTACTCTATTTGGGTTGGTGAAAAATCTTCTACTGTTTCAGTTTTAGTTTTTCCATTCGTCATAGATTCTCCTGTATTAATTGAAACAGAAGTAATTTCATCCTTTTGCATACCCTCAGTTATTCTAACTTTCATCTAATTAATATTTAGTCTTACGTTAATCGCATCTATCGCTTTCTTTATTAGTTCGTCTGAATCAAAGTCAACTTCATAAACACTTTTATAATTAATCTTATTCCAAAGTTCTTGCCACTCTTTCTTCATAAAATTAGAATTAGGCACTAAGTTCTTTATATTTTCTCTTCTTTCATCATTAACAAGTTTTGTATTATTTGCTAAATATAGTTTTTTCATTAAAGCTACATATTCTTCTTTAAATGGTTTTAAATCATCCATAACTTTAAGTTTATCATTTTCTAAATCTTCTATAAATTTATCTGTTAGTTTTGAATCATTCTCTAAATCAACATAGCCTGCACTTATATTAAAGTATAACATTTTGTTGTAAGCCATTTCAGTAAATGGATATTTTTCTCCCACTTCATTCATAAGATATTTCCCAGCAAAATTTTCTTGCACAAAATTTTTAGGTCTTGCAGTTAGAGAACTTGCTATTTCATTTTGTAAACTTTTAGCAAAACTATCATATGATTCACTTGCAATTACAGTTAAGGTATTAATATTATGAAAATTACTTTCAAGCACTGTTGAATCCATTCTTTCCCCATCATTATTAACACATATTCTAAGACCTCTTCCTATCTCTTGTCTTTTACTTATTTCAGAATTACTATGTTTTAGTGTACATATTTGAAATATATTAGGATTATCCCAGCCTTCTCTTAAAGCAGAGTGTGAAAATATAAATCTAACAGGTTCACTTAAAGATAAAAGTCTTTCTTTATCTTTCATAATTAAGTCATAAGCATCTTCATCAAAACTTAAATATTCTTTTTTATCATTAATACTTGGATCTACTGCATGACCTTTTTTATCAATTGAAAAGTATCCAGCATGTATCTTTCCAGTATCAAATGAATCAAGATATTTTAAATAGTTTTCATCAACAATACTTCTGTATTCACTAAGTGCTTTAATGTATTCTTCTTCAAACATCTTGGCATACTCGCCTTTTAATGCTGTTCCGTCTTCGTAATACTTGTATTTAGCTACTTCGTCTATGAAAAATAAACTTAATACTTTTATACCTTTTTTATATAACTCTTTTTCTTTTTCTAAATGTGAATGAATTGTTTCTCTTATTTGAATTCTAGTAATATATTCTGAATCAACATCTCCAGTCGCTTGACCAACAGCTATTTCTTCTCCGTTAGAAAAATATACTTTATCATAAGCTTCTTCTCTGGCGTTTATTTCAGATATTACATAATTATTATATTCAGCTAGACCTCCCGATTTTTCATAGAGTCTATCGTTCTTTTTAAATTTCATAAGCTTTCTAGTTACACCAGTCGATGTTTTAACTTCAATTTCCATCCAAGCAATTGGATCGTGTTTCGTACTTATATCCACTCTATCTAAAAATAAATATGTATTCTCAGATTTGTTATTTAAAACTTCAATTCCTTTAACATTAATCTTTTTAACTAATTTTGATTATAGGCATCTATTGCATCCAATCTATATACTTTGTTATACTCTTTATCTTTTTTATGAGTAGCAGAATATCTTATGGTAAATAGTGGTTTAAATTCACTAAATAAACTTTCTGTCTTATCTCCAAATTTTTGTGGTTCATCTATTATTAAAATAGGTCTAACACTTTTAATAACATCAATAGGTCTTCTTG
>CAKOHL010000062.1 GCA_934085635.1 uncultured Bacilli bacterium
AATCTTTGTGGTATAATCTAGTACATAAAGCGAGGAGTAAGAGGAGTAATAGACTGATTTTTGTAGAGAGTTAACGTTTGGTGAAAGTTAATATTTGACGTTTATGAAGGTAGCTTATGAGTGCTTATTTGAATAATAGTAGAATAAGCCGGGGTTATGCACGTTAAGCATTTAAGTTATAAATAAGGTGGTACCGCGAAATTATTCGCCCTTGGTTACTGCCTTTTATTTTGGGAGGAATTTTTATGTTAGAGAAAAAATATGACCATAAGTTGGTTGAAGAAGGAAAGTATGAAAAGTGGCTTAAGAATAAGTATTTCGAAAGTGGAGATGTTAGTAAGAAGCCTTATTCTATAGTTATTCCACCACCTAATGTTACTGGGAAGCTTCATTTAGGGCATGCTTGGAATACTACTTTGCAAGATATTATTATTAGATTTAAGAGAATGCAAGGTTTTGATGCTTTGTGGCTTCCTGGTATGGATCATGCAGGTATTGCTACTCAAGCTAAAGTTGATGCTAAGTTAAAAGGTATGGGTATTAATCCTAGAAGTTTGGATAGAGATGAATGGCTTAAGTATGCTTGGGAGTGGAAAGAAGAGTATGCAGATAATATTCATTCACAATGGGCTAAGCTTGGACTTGGGCTTGATTATACTAAAGAGAGATTTACTTTAGATGAAGGTCTTTCTAATGCGGTTAAACACGTTTTTGTTACTCTTTATAATGAGGGATTAATTTATCGTGGAGAGAGGATTATTAACTGGGATCCTGTTGCTATGACAGCACTTTCTAATGAGGAAGTTATTTATAAAGATGTGCCTGGTGCTTTTTATCATATTAAGTATTTTATAGAGGGTACTCAAGAGTTTTTAGAGGTTGCCACTACTAGACCTGAGACACTTTTTGGCGATACTGCTGTTGCGGTTAATCCTAATGACGAGAGATATAATAAGCTTATTGGTAAGAATGTTGTTCTTCCAATTGTTAATAAGTTAATTCCTATTATTGGGGATGAACATGCTGATCCTGAGTTTGGAACTGGTATAGTTAAAATCACTCCAGCACACGATCCTAATGACTTTGAAGTTGGAAATAGACATAATTTAGAGAGAATTGTTGTTATTAATCCAGATGGCACAATGAATGAAAATGCAGGTAAGTACAATGGTCTTGATAGATTTGCTTGTAGGGAGAAGCTTGTAGAGGACTTAAGAGAAAATGGTTTACTTATTAGTGTTGAAGAAATTGTGCACTCAGTTGGACACTCTGAGAGAAGTGATGCTATGATAGAGCCTTATCTTTCTAAGCAATGGTTTGTTAAGATGAGACCTCTTGCTGATAGGGTTTTAGAGAATCAGAAGGATAAGAATTCTAAGGTTAATTTTGTACCTGAGAGATTTGAGAAAATTATGAATCACTGGATGGAGATTACTTATGATTGGTGTATTTCTAGACAACTTTGGTGGGGTCACAGAATTCCTGCTTGGTATAAGGGAGAAGAAATATATGTAGGTTATGAGGCACCTAAAGAAGAAGGTTGGGTTCAAGATGAGGATGTTTTGGATACTTGGTTCTCTAGTGCACTTTGGCCTTTTAGTACTATGGGCTGGCCAGAAGAGACTGATTTATTTAAGAGATATTATCCTAATAATGTTTTAGTTACAGGTTATGATATTATACCTTTCTGGGTTAATAGAATGACTTTTGAAGGACTTCATTTTACTAATTCTAGACCTTTTAAAGATTGTTTAATTCACGGACTAATTCGTGATAAAGAAGGTAGAAAGATGAGTAAGAGTCTTGGTAATGGTGTAGATCCTATGGATGTTATAGATGAGTATGGTGCTGATGCTTTAAGATATTTCTTATCAACTAGTACTGCTCAAGGGCAAGACCTTAGATATGATGAAGATAAAGTTAAGTCAACTTGGAATTTTATTAATAAGTTATGGAATGCAAGTAGATTTTGTTTGATGAATATTGAAGATTTAAAGGAATATGATTTTTCTTCATTAGAAAGTAAGGATAAGTGGATTTTAAATAAGTTAAATGGCGTTATTAAAGAAGTTACTAAATCAATGGAAAAGTATGAGTTTAATAATGCTGGCGCTGTGCTTTATGGATTTATTTGGGATGATTTTTGTGATTCTTATATAGAGATGAGTAAGTTTAGTTTGGATAAAGTTAGTACTAAGAGTACACTTTGCTACACTATTAGTGCCATTTTAAGGATGATGCATCCATTTATGCCTTATGTTACTGATGAGATTTATGATATGCTTCCTATTAAGGAAAGTGAGAGTATTGTTATTAGTAACTACCCTACTGTTAATAAGAAATTTAGTTTTGATAAAGAAGAAAAGGATATTAATGAGGCAATAGGATTTATTAAAGCATTTAGAAATGTTAAACAAGAGAATAATTTGCCTAAGGATATTAAAGTAGTTTTGAATTTTGAGAATCCACTTGTTGTTAGTATGCTAAAGCTTGAGGATTGTTTGATTAATGAGGCATTAGATATTACTGAGTATAAAGTTAAGTTTAATGATTTGACAGCTAGTATTTATTATGAAAAAGAGATTACTGAAGAAGATATACTTAATAAAGAAAAGCAAATAGCTAGTCTAGAGGCTAGTATTAAGAAACGTGAGGCTCTTTTAAGTAATGCCGGGTTTGTTAGTAAGGCTCCTCTTAATTTAGTTGAAGAGGAAAAGAGTAAACTTGAAAGTGAGAAGAAGCTTTTAGAGTCTTTGATGTAATTTAAAAGAAGTAACTACGAATTACTTCTTTTTTGTTTCGTTATTAAGTTGTTAATTATAATAAATAATATCATAAATAGGATTAGTGTAAGTGTGTTTGGAAGTATGTTTGTTAATAGTGTTTTGTCTATTATTTCTGCTGACATTATTTTATTATTTGTGTTTATGTAGTAGTATGCTGGAAATATGTGAGCAAGTTTAAGTACTTTTGAGCCTAGGTATTCTACTGGCAAGAATGCACCACACAAGAATGCTGAGCCGAGTGCGACTACGTTTACTATTCCCCCTATTGCATCTTTATTTTTTACTAATGTACTTATAAGGAGTGCAAAAGTTAAGGCGGATAATGAGAATACTAATGAGTTTAATATGTATAATAAGCCTTTGGTGTTAAGTACTGAACTCTTTAGTAATATTATTGCAAGTAATGTGTATAAAAGCCATAAGACTAATACATAAGCAAGACCTGATATGAGTAGTAAGTTATTATGTTTTTTGTAGTTCATACTGCTTACTGTTATTCTTTTGTTTATAGTTTTTTCTTTGAAGCTTGTCATTACTAGAGTTATTATAAATATTATTGCAGCTAGAATGCTATAGCTTGCGAAGTTAAAGTATCTTGATACTTTGTTTTCTGCTGTTTTGTCTACTTTGGATGAGACTACTACTTTTGATTCTTCTTTTAGTGTTTTGTTGATTTTGTTTATGAGTTCTTGTTCATTAGTTGTGTAAGCTCTCAATAAGTTTTGAACTGTTAGGTATTTATTAAGTATCATTTCTGCTAGATGCGCACTGTAGTCATTTGTGCTTTTTATGTCTAATGTTACATTTTCTCCATTTAGAATCTTTTCTCTATAGTCATCATTTATGTATATTATGTAGTTTACATCTCTATAGAATAAAGCATCATTTCTTTTTTCTTCAGAGTTTTCTATTTGTACTATGTTTGTGTTTTGAATTAGGTAGTCAATTAGGTTTTTAGTGAGGCCTATATTTTCGCCTTGATTTACTATTAGTACGTCTGGTTTTTCATTTGTGAAATTTAGATTTGCTTCTTTAGATGACAAGTTAATTCCACCAAAGGATACTAGCATAACAGTATATAGTATTATTGTACCTTTGTATTTTTTTATGATTTTCCAGAATGTTTTAAATACTGTCATACTTTTTCCTCCTTAGGTTTATAACTGATATTGTTATTAGGATTAGAGATATTGCTACAAGAATTATTAGATTTGTTAAGTATCTTTTTAAGTCGTTATAGTAATATAGTGAGTAGTATCCATCTGTAATTAGACTTGTTATGTTTATTTTGTTTATGATTGGTATGTTTTTGTCTATTACGTATTTCATTGTTATACCATACATTCCTGCGAAGAAGCTTGATATCATTGTAAATGCTATTAGAACTCCTGTTTTTAGGTTTTCAGTGCCTTTTATTACTACAGAGATGAATACGCCTAGTGCGAGGCCTGATAAACTTCCTGCTGCTGTTATTATGAGGACTGGAAGCAATTTATTTCCGAAGTCTGCTTTTAAGACAAATAGTGTGTATAGGAATATTAATGCTATACCGATTAGCTCGACTAAGTAGCATACTAGAAAGTCACTTAGGAGTAGAGTTGTTTTTTTAATTTTTGATATACTTGTTCTTTTTCCTACGGCGCTGATGTTTGCTTGGTGTTTGTTTGTTAGGAACATTGAAATTAAACCGCCGTATAGACTTGCCATTGCTAGAAGTGTGTAGTACTCAATGTTTGTGTAACTTAAGTTTTTATTAGAAATGTCGTTTAGTTCGACTTTAATTTGTGGTAATTCTAGTAGTTTGGCATCATCAGATGGAGGAGTATTTTCTAGAGACATTTTTGCAAGTACTTCTTCGTAAATGTCTTTTTGAATTCTTATTTCATCAAATACGTATCTTATTATTGTTTCATTTGTACCGTTTTCTTTAACGTGAATTACTGGCGTGTCCTCTTCAAATTGTATATATGCACTTATTTTTTTATCATTTAATAGTTTTTTTGCTTCATTTAGTGTTACATATTTTGTTGTGAATATTTGATTTTCACTTTCATTTGAACTTAGCGATTTTATTGTTTCTTTGTAGAAAGGATTTATTTCACTACTATTTACTATAGCAATGTCGATTATGTTAAATGCTTCGCTGTTTTCTATGTTTGAAAAAGCTAATTTGAATAAGGTACCTAGAATTATTGGAAATACTAATGACCAGAATAAAAGACTTTTGTTTTTTAAAAGTATTTTTAATGAGTATTTAAAATTATGGGCAAACATCAGTCTCTCAATTCCTTTCCTGTAAGCTCTAAGAATACGTCATTTAATGTTGGTCTTTCTGAGAATATTTTGTCATATCTTATTTTGTTTGTTTTTAAGAATTCAATTAGGTCTACTAAGTTATCTTTGCCTTTTGTGTATGTTATTAGCAATGTCCCATTTATGTAAGTTACTTCTTCTACATTTTTTAGTTTTTTAATTTTTTCTATTGTTTTGTTTTCAATATTTTCTGATTCGATTGTTATTTTTTCTTCTATGTTTGTTAGGCTTTTTAATTCGTCGCTTGTTCCTTCTGCAATTATTTTCCCCTTGTCTAGAATGATTATTTTGTCACATAGCATTTCTGCTTCTTCCATATAGTGTGTTGTGTATAAGATTGCTGCACCATTTTTAGCTAGATTTTTTACACTTTCAAGTATGTTGTTTCTGCTTTGTGGGTCTACGGCTACTGTAGGTTCATCTAGGAATATTAATTTAGGCTTGTGTGCAATTCCGCAGGCTATGTTAAGTCTTCTTAAGAGTCCACCTGATAGTTGTTTTGGATAAAAGTTTTTGAATTCTTCAAGGTGTACTAGCTCAAGTGCATCCATCACATATTTTGTTCTTTCTTTTTTGTCATCAATATATAAACCACAAAAGTAATCGATGTTTTCTAGTACAGTTAATTCTTCAAATACAGCAACTTCCTGAAATATTACACCTATTTTGCTTTTTACTTCATAGTTTTCTGGTGACATTGTTTTTCCAAATAGTTTTACTGAACCTTCTGATTTTATTAGTGATAGTATTGCATTTATTGTTGTGCTTTTGCCACTTCCATTCGGACCTAGTAATCCTAGTATTTCCCCTTCTTTTACATTAAATGATATATTGTCTACTGCGGTTAGTTCTTTGTATTTTTTTGTTAGATTTTTTACTTCAATTACGTTCATTTTTATCCTCTCTTTCTTTAAGCATTAGTGCCCTGTATTCTTCTGTTAATAATTCTTTTACTTGATTTTTTGTTAGTCTTAGTGTACCAGAATTTATTAATACTGCTAAGCCGTGTGTGTATATCCACATTTTGAAGTGAAATGTTTTGATTTTTTTGCCTTTTAGGTTTGTGCTTTTTTCTACTATTTTTTCGAAGGCAGCTTGGTTTTCACTGTCATCTTTTATGTAGTCATCTATTGTTGTTTGTGTGTTTGTCATAAACATTAATTTAAATAGATTGTTTTCTTCTTTGGCAAAATTTATGTAGTTTAGGCCAGTTTGCATATATTCTTTTTCTGTGCTACTATGGATTTTGGTTATGTATGCATAGAAGTATTCTTCTATTTTTTTGTATAGTTCGTTTTTGAGTTCTTCACTATTCTTGAACTGATAGTATATTGGTCTTATTGATGAGTTAAGCTTTTTTGCAATTGCACGATTACTAAGACTTTTTATACCTTCTATTCTTGTTATTTCGAATGCTGCATCTAGTATTTTTTCTTTTGTTATCGTTACTGGTTTTGACAATTTATCAC
>CAKOHL010000063.1 GCA_934085635.1 uncultured Bacilli bacterium
ATCTAAAGCAGTAATGGAATTACAAGGAAGTATACTTACTAATAAATACGCAGAAGGATATCCTGGTAAGAGATATTATGGTGGTTGTGAGTATGTTGATTTCTTTGAAGAAAAAGCAATTAAATATGCTTCAAAATTATTTGGAGCAAAATATGTTAATGTTCAACCTCATAGTGGTAGCTCAGCAAATCTTGCTGTATATCGTGCTCTTCTAAATATAGGAGATACTGTTCTTGGTATGAACTTAAGTCAAGGTGGGCATTTAACACACGGTAGTAAAGTTAACTTTAGTGGAAAAGATTATAATATAGTAAGTTATGGACTTAATGAAATAACTGAAAAGTTAGATTATGATGAAATAGAAAAACTTGCTATACTTCATAAACCTAAAATGATAATAGCCGGTTCAAGTGCATATAGTGGACTTATTGACTTTGAAAAATTTAGAACTATTGCAGATAAAGTAGGTGCATACCTTATGGTCGATATGGCTCATATTGCTGGCTTAGTGGCAGCAGGACTTCATATGAATCCGGTTGGTTATGCAGATGTAGTAACTTCTACTACACATAAAACTTTAAGAGGCCCAAGAGGTGGAATTATTCTAACTAATAATGAAGACATTATCAAAAAAGTAAATAAAACAATATTCCCAGGAATTCAAGGTGGTCCATTAATGCACGTAATCGCAGCAAAGGCTCAATGTTTTAGTGAAGCACTAGACCCTTCGTTCAAAGAGTATGCATTAAATGTGCTTAAAAACGCTAAAAAGATGGCTTTAGAATTTAAAGAAAATAATGTAAGGGTAGTCTCAGGTGGAACTGAAAACCACTTAATGTTAATAGATGTTAAAGAAAGCTTTGGTTTAACTGGAGTAGAAGCAGAAACTATACTTGATAGAGTAAATATAACAGTAAATAAAAATATGCTTCCATTTGATAAAGAAAAACCCACTAAAACAAGCGGATTGAGATTAGGTTCTCCAGCAATGACAACAAGAGGATTAAACGAAGAAGATTTTGCCCTTATTGCAAATATCATAACCGATGTACTAAGAGGAAATGTTGAAGAAAAAGAAGCAAAAGAAAAGGTATTAGAATTAACAAAAAAATACCCAATTTAAAACTTTACTCACTTTTGTAAAGTTTTTTTATGGCAAAAAACACACTTTTGCAAACTGTCATTAATTTGCCTCATCGCTAATATAATTAACTGGTGAACAAATAATGTTTAATATTAAGGGACTTAGTAATGAAGAAGTAAAAGAATCTAGAAGTAAATATGGAACTAACAAAATTACAGAAAAGAAAAAAACAACGATATTCAGTATAATAATTGAATCATTAAACGATCCAATTATTAAAATTTTAATAATAGCATTAGCTGTAAAAATGTTATTCTTTTTAAATGACAGTGACATTTATGAAACTGTAGGCATAATTGTTGCAATCATACTGGCAACGGTAATCAGTAGTTTAAGTGAATATGGTAGTGAAAAAGCTTTTCAAAAACTAAGTGCCACTGCTTCAGACACAAAGGTAAAAGTAATAAGAGGTGGCAAACTATCCGAAATAAATATAGATGACGTTGTGGTCGGAGACTACGTTTACCTAGAAAGTGGAGACAAAATCCCAGCAGATGGTCTAATGTATGAAGGATGTATATACACAGATGAAAGTATGTTAACAGGTGAAACTAAAGAACAACACAAAGACAAATCAAAAAGAGTATTTAGAGGTAGCATAGTAGTTAACAAGTCAGGTGTAATGAAAGTAGTAAATATTGGAAACGAAACATACTATGGCAAAATTGCTAAAGATATTCAAGAAAGCACACCAGAAAGTCCCTTAAAAAACAGACTAAGGGTACTTGCCGCATTCATAAGTAAAATAGGATACATCTGTGCATTCTTAGTTATACTTTCATACTTATTTAGTACAATATTTATCAGTAATAATTTTAATTTTAATAAAATAATCGATATGGTTACTAACTTTAATGTTATGTCATCACACTTACTATATAGTTTAACTCTAGGTATAACAATAATTGTTGTTGCAGTGCCAGAAGGCCTACCTATGATGATAACACTAGTACTATCAAGTAATATGAAAAGACTATTAAAAGAAAATGTATTAGTAAGAAAACTAGTGGGAATAGAAAGTTCTGGAAGTTTAAACATACTATTTTGTGACAAAACTGGAACAATTACTAAAGGCAAATTAAATATGGTAAATCTTGTTTTATATGATGATACTAGCTATAAAAAATATAATAGTTTGCCAGAGAGTATAAAAGAATTAGTAAATATAAGTTTAGTTTACAATAACTCATCAAGCTACTCAAATAACGATATAATAGGTGGGAATACAACTGACCGGGCTATATTAAAGTACGTAGGCTCATCTGATAAAAGTAAATATAATGTTATACAAAAGACAGAATTTGACAGTAAACTTAAATATAGTAGTGTTAACTTAAGCTATGACAAAAGCATAACATTTTACAAAGGAGCATATGAACTTATTTCTTCCAAATGTGAATACTACCTAAGAAAAGACGGTTCTAGAGGAATTATCAAAGACAAAAAAACTTTACTAAACAAAGGTGATAAGTTTACAAAAGATGGCTATAGAGTCCTTGCTTGTGCCTATGGAAAAACTTTTACTTCTCTAACGTTCATAGGATACATATTAATAAAAGATGAAGTAAGAAATGAAATTAATGAATCCATAAAATGTGTAACAGATGCTGGAATACAAACTGTAATGATAACAGGAGACAATAAACTAACAGCAGAAAGCATAGCAAGAGAAATAGGACTTGTTAAAACTGAAAATGATTTAATAATTACAAGTGAAGAACTAAGTAAAATGAATGACATAGAAGTAAAGAAAATCTTACCAAAACTTAAAGTCGTAGCAAGAAGTCTGCCTGAGGATAAAAAAAGACTAGTACTCTTAAGTCAAGAATTAGGCCTAGTAGTAGGAATGACAGGAGATGGAGTCAACGACGCTCCAGCACTCAAAAGGGCAGATGTTGGTTTTGCAATGGGAAGTGGTACAGAAGTAGCAAAAGAAGTAAGTGACATAATAATTTTAGACGATAACTTCAAAAGCATAGTTAAAACAATATTATTTGGTAGAACTATATTTAAAAGTATAAGAAAATTTATAATATTTCAGTTAACAGTAAACTTAACAGCAGTCAGTTTATCGGTAATAGGTCCATTATTTGGAATAATTGCACCTGTAACAGTAATACAAATGCTGTGGATAAATATGGTAATGGACACTCTAGCAGGAGTCGCTTATGCCTATGAACCACCACTATTAAGTTATATGGAAGAAAAACCTAAAAAACGTGACGAAAAAATAATGAATTCATATATGATGAATGAAATACTGGTAACAGGAATATATATGAGCGCTTTATGTATGTTATTTTTAAAAAGTAATTTCTTGCATAGCCTTTATAGAGTAGGTGAAAACGATAAATATGTATTGACAGCATTTTTTGGACTCTTTATATTTATGACAATCTTTAACGCATTTAACGCAAGAAGTCATAGGCTTAACATATTCGCAAACTTAAGAAAAAATAAAGTATTCTTAGGTGTCATAACCTTCGTACTAGTGGTACAACTTATAATGATTTACTTTGGAGGGAGTATATTTAGAACAACTGGTTTATCATTCATAGAACTAAATCTAACTATATTATTATCACTCACTGTAATACTATTTGACTTCTTAAGAAAAACAATATTAAAAAAACTAGGAAAAAATATAGGCGTATAAAAAGGACTCTCTAATTAAAGAAAGTCCTTTAATAATTTAATTTCATTTTCTCCAAATTCTAAAACCTCACGAGCAAGAGATAATATATCTTTACTTGCTTCTTTTTTATAACTCTTAATCTTAGCCTCGATATCTACATTACCCATAGTAAAACCTCTAATTAATATACTTGCTAACTTAGAGTCACTATTATCTTTATTAACTTCCATCTTCATTGCTAGAGTAGCCGTAAGATTCTTTAAAAGTCCACTTTTCTCACTTTGAACCTTATTCTTCTTCATAAGAGTTTTACATTTCTTATAAAGTTCTTCATATTTATTAAGCTCATCTTCAAGAACTTTTTTAATCTTATTATCTTTCTCTTTAATTAACTTTAATAACTCTTTAGTACTAGCAAGTCCCATCTTAGTATTTTCATTAATAAGAACTAATAATTCTTTATTTTCATTCATATCTCTTCACCATTAATATTTTGCACATATTTTGGTATTTAATACAAAAAAATTGGACAAATAGACTAAAAAGATTTATAATTAATTTGTGAGGATAAATATGACAAAATTAATAAAGCTGTTTTATCTTGTAGTATCGTTTATTTATGTAGTATTAACTATATATGAAGTTTTTGTATTTATGACAATGGATTCAAATTATGTTGGAATAGCATATCTATTTATGAACTTCTTTAGTATGTTTTTAATATTAACAGTTACTTATAATTATAACAAAGCATCTGTTAAACTAAGAATTAGTAAAAACATTATCGCACTTACAGTGGGATTAATCTCAAGTTTTATAATAATTTTAGTACTTCCAGACATCTTAGGCTATATGGATTCATCAAGAGTATTTATAAAAAACACATTCATAAGTAGTCAAATAATTAAACCAATCATATATATGTTACTTGGATTAGTAAGCTACATAGAATTTAAAAAAGTGAAGTAACATATAAATAATAAAATCTAATATCATAATTATCAAAATACCAATAATAACACCCTTTGGTATTTTTTTATATAACTTATCAGTAAGTGGCTTAACATACTTATAAATTATAATAGTTAAAAAAGTCCATACAGTAGTAATCTCTATACTAATATATTTACCTATATGAAGAGGAAGATTCTCATAATTCCACATCTCTCTATCTAAAACCAATTTTAATAATTCTGCTCCCATAAGTTCAGCAAAAAGTAAAAATATAAAAGTACTTATAAACATAATAAAATATTTTTTAAATTTAGGCTTAATATCTTTATACTTATCAAAAAGAAGAAAAAGGAGTAATATACATATTCCATAAATAGGTGTATAAGGCCCATACATAAAACCAGAATCACTTGAATTATCAAAAACAAATCCAATTAACTTTTCAAAAACAAATCCACTAATAGAATAAAATATAAAAATAAAAAGATTATACATATAATTTCACCACTATTAATGTTAACTAAATAAATAAAAATATACAACAATATAAATTCAAAATACTTGCACTTTTTTTCTATTTATTATAAAATTAATTTAGTAGGAGGTAGTGTATGAAAAAATTCTTAGAAAAAAATAAAGTTTTAATACTAATAGTAGCCCTAATAGGTTTATTCGTTGCTTTATCAGTATTAGTTAAAGATAACGAAGTAATGAGTGATAATGATGCACTTGTTGAAGACTGGTACAGTACTACTAAGGAAGGCGGAGCTGTTGTTACCGTTTTAGCGCAAACAACTTGCCAACATTGTATTAACTTTAAGCCAGTTATGGAAAGTGTTCAAAAAGAATATGGTTTCAAATTATATTGGTTTGAATTAGATAAATTAAGTGTAAAATCAAGAAATACAGTTCAATACACATATGATTTATATAGTGACTTTGGAACACCTTATATTTTCGTAACTAATAATGGAAAATTCGTAACTGATTACCAAAAAGGTGAAATGCCTAAGGATCAATTAATTGAATTCCTAAAAGAAAACGGCGTTATTAGTAAGAAAGATTAATGTCTATACATTAGTCTTTTTGTGTGAAATTTTAACTAGGAGGAAATCTATGAAAAAAAGCATATCAATTTTAATTCTATTAATTTTATTAATGATTACTGTTAAATACTTTTCATCAAACTATGACATAACATATGATGTAGATGATTACAAAATAAGGGAAATAAATAAACAAAACACTATGTACTATGAAATAACATATGAAGGTGTTGTATATAGTTATATAGTTAATAGTAGTAGAAAACTATTTAAAAAGAACATAAAAACTATAAAAGAAGAAACTATAGATGACAAAATATGCCTAACACCAAATGACTTATACACATTATGTTCTAAAGATAATTACATTATTAACAAAGATGATTTTAAATACAATAAAGAAACAAAAGATTTCTCATACACTAAAGCATTAAATGACAAAGAATATATGCTAATATGGAAATATGATGGATTCTATTATATGAATGGTAACGAATACAAAAATATAAA
>CAKOHL010000064.1 GCA_934085635.1 uncultured Bacilli bacterium
CAAATGCAATATTTTGTACTAGAGTGCTATTTTTCATTTGCAACCACGTCCTTATTTTTTTGAAGATTTGTGAACGATATACAAATTCGTATATCTTCTACAATTAAAATAATATCATTTTTTAGTTAATTTAGTCAACCCTATTTTTGCATTAACATCATAAATAGAACAGCAACTAAAATAACATAAATAATTAGTCCATTAATCTTATCTTTCTTATTTTCCTTATTAACTACACCAAAAGCATAACTAAGTACTAGTCCACCAAGAAGTCCACCAATATGACCATAAACATCAATGCCAGGAATCATAAAACCAAGTAATAAGTTAATCACTATAACAGGTATAATTCCACTTCTGAGAAATCCATCTAAAGTAGCACGATACTTATATCCAAAATAAAGCATTGATCCAAATAATCCAAATATCGCCCCACTAGCGCCTACACTAACATTATTAGTTAAAACTACCGAAAGCAGACTACCCAAAAGAGCACTGCCTAAATAAATAAGTAAATATCTCTTTCTACCATAAAACTTCTCAATCTGAGGCCCAAGAGCATAAAGTGCATACATATTAAAGAATATATGAAGTATATTCGCGTGTACAAAAGCAGCAGTAATGAGTCTATAAACTTCTCCATTCTTAACATTCAAATAATAATTAGCAAAAGTATTAATAACAAATGAATAATCAAAAACAGAAAGTAAAAACATAATTACATTAAGCGCAATTAAAATAGTAGTTACAACTGGTTTATCATTACTCATAAATACCTTAGCAAGTTTCTTATCTTCATTAACAGTCTTATTATTTAACTCTTCAGTCATTTCAAACAAATTAACAGCATCACTCTTCTTAAAATTAACCTTATCTTTAAAATCAGGATAATGCTCATTAATAAATTCATTCTTCTTTAAATCAGAAATCTTATTAATAACAATACTCTCTATATTATCAGCTTCCTTAGGTGCCACTTCATCTCTAGTATTAACTAATATATTGAGCATACTCATCTTTACACTATAAGTCTTCTTCTTAATAGTCTTTCTAATAAGCTCCGCCTTTCTTTGATCCATCTCTAATTGTTCATTATTATGTATATAATTAATATTAATTCTAATTAAAGGCACTTCATTATCTAAATTCTCAAGCCAAACTTCATTTTGAACACCATTAACAATAATAGGCTTATAATCTTCATTAGTTACAAAATAATGTATTAATTTCATTACTATTTCATCTTTTTTATCTATTACTACATTTGCCATTTATAACTCTCCTTTTGTTAATATTATTTTACTCTTTTTCATATCATTAGTAAAGGTGATTATTATGAAAAAGATTTTAAGATTTTTAATTATATTTATTCCCTGGTTACTTAGTGGAATAATCTTTAAATATGATGGTAAATACTATAGTTCTCTAAATATACCTAGTATAGCACTGCCACCAAAATTAATAAGTATCTCTTGGATTATAATTTATATACTAATAAGTATAAGTGTATATAAACTAAGTAAAAAAGAAAACATAATTAAAAATAGTGACTACTTCTATGTACTAATAACTAACTACTTAGCCAATCAATTATTCTTATATGGATTCTTCTATTTAAAAAGTCCATTCTTAGGTTTCATACTAACAGTAATAACTTTTATAAGTAGTATCTTCTTATTTATAGAAAGTAAGAAAATTGATAAAAAATCTTCTTACTTCTTAATCCCCTACATAACCTACAGTGCATATGCATTTATACTTAGTTTACTTACCTACATTATGAATTTTTAAATGTATCTAATATCTCTATAAACTCTTTCTCAGGCTCTACTTCAAACTCTAAAAACTCTTTAGTAATTGGATGAACAAATCCTAAATAATAAGCGTGTAACATTTGACCATAGTCATTTATTATATGCTTTTTATTATACACTGGATCATTTATAACAGGATGATTTATATAAGCCATATGAACTCTTATTTGATGTGTTCTTCCAGTTTCTAATATACATCTAATTAAAGTAGCATTCTTATATCTTTCTATAACTTCAAAATTAGTAACTGCACTTTTACTATTCTTAGGAGTAACAGCCATCTTCTTTCTATCCTTTTCATCTCTACCTATAGGTGCATTTATTTTACCCTTATCTTCATTTATTACACCACTTACTAAAGCTATATACTTTCTCTTAATTCTCTTATTTTTAAAATCATCACTAAGCACCTTGTGAGCTTCATTAGTTTTAGATATCAAAAGTAATCCAGAAGTATCCTTATCAATTCTATGAACAATACCTGGTCTATCACTACCATTAACATCACTTAATAAATCAGTATGATAAAGAACCCTATTAACTAAAGTACCACTATTGTTGCCACTACCAGGATGCACTACTAAATGAGAAGGCTTATTAACTACAAGAACATCTTCATCTTCATAAACAATATCTATTGGTAAATTTTCTTTCTCTACCTTAGTAGTCTCATTCCAATCAACATAATCTATAACATCATTTTCTTTTAAAACATAACCACTTTTAACTTTAACACCATTAACAGTTACATCTCCAAGCTTAATATGCTTCTCTATATTACTTCTACTCTTCCCTAAATATTCACTCATAAAATTATCAAGTCTTTTGCCTTCACTCTCACTACTTACTCTTACGTTCATTTCTAGCCTCCAAAATTGCTCCGATAATAAACAAAATACAACCAATAACTATAAACATATCACCAATATTAAAAATAGCAAACCCTTTACCAAAAATAGTAAAATCCATAAAATCTCTCACATACTTTAAAACCACTCTATCATAAAGATTACCTAATAGTCCTCCCATAATAAATGTAAAAGAAGTATCTATAAGTTTATTCTCTTCTTTCTCTTTAATTAATTCTACTAGCAAATAAACAAAAATAAACACAGAAATCAAAGTAATCAAAAGTGTTCTTCCACTAAAAAATCCAAAAGCAGCTCCAGTATTCTTAACATAAGACAAACTAAAAAAGTCTTTAATAACCACAACACTACCATTTAAATTAATATTATGAGACACAATTATTTTACTTAACTGATCTATTAAAAATATCACAAATATCAACATATAATACTTAAATTTCTTCATCATTCACCACATACTTTCAGGTATTATTTTAACAAAAAAAGCCTATATTTTCAAGAATGTAGTATCAAAACAAAAAAGAAACAAACTGTTCCTTTATAATTTCAAATCACTATTAAAAAAATAATCTCTTCTTTAGTCATAAATACCTTTTTATTATCTACGATAAGTTCATTATTTTTAAATTCACTATATCTTTTTAGAACTTTATTAAGCTTTTCATCACTAAGTTTATCTTTTTTTCTTTATCTATACTTAATATTTAAAACTTTTAACCAGATAGACTAATGTACTACAAATCAACCAATATTACATCACTACCTATTTTCTTAATTTGACTAAAATTAATCTTAGTACCATCTTCAGTACTAAATAAACTTTTAATATACTTAGTCTTCTCTATTATCAAACACACTAAAGACCCATCACTTTCATTAATTTCTATATCAATAATCTTACCAATTATCTTACCATCATTTACATTAACAATATCTTTTCTTTGAAGTTCACTAACACGCATACTCTTCACCACTTAATTATATGCTTTTCATTTACTTAATAAGCCTTTTAACATTCTTAATTGCATTTTTCTCAAGCCTACTCACCTGAGCCTGACTTATCATTAACTCATTAGCAATCTCCATCTGAGTCTTACCAACTATAAACCTACTAATAAGTATATTTCTCTCTCTTTCCTTAATCTTATTTAAAGCTTTTCTCATACTAATTAAACTATCTATATCCTTATTCTCTTTCTTATCTTCAATTTGATCCATTAAATATATTGTATCTCCTCCATCATTATAAATAGGTTCATATAAACTATCCGGTTCCTTCAAACTTAATAAAGCCTCCACAACATCATAATTACTCACATTCAAATTCTTAGCAATCTCTTCAGTACTAGGTTCCTTCCCATTCTCCTGAATATACTCTTCCTTAAATAATAATACCCTATAAGCAAGATCCTTAATACTTCTACTTATCCTTAAACTATTATTATCTCTAATATATCTTTTTATTTCCCCTTCTATCATCAAAACAGCATAAGTACTAAACTTAACCTCGTGCTTCAAATCAAAATTATCGACTGCTTTAATAAGTCCCACTACCCCAATCTGAAACAAATCATCTAAATTATCTACTCTCCTGTTATACTTTCTTAAAATAGATAAAACAAGTTTTAAATTTCCATTAACAAGTTTCTCTTTAGCACTCAAGTCCCCATTTTGATATTCTTTAAATAATTCTAACATCTCACTATGTGATAAAACTTTAATACTACTAGTACTTATTCCAGTTATTTCTACACTTTTCTTTCCCATAATAAAATCCTTTCTAAACTATATTGTCTAAAAAGGATACATTTTATTCATTAATTACACTTTCATAAGTCCCCTTAATTTCTTAATAGCTTTCTTTTCTATTCTAGAAATATAACTTTGACTTATCCCAAGTTTATCAGCAACCTCTTTCTGAGTAAACTCATCTTTACCATTAAGTCCATATCTAAGTGATAAAATTTCTTTATCTCTCTTAGGTAAATTCTCTATTTCTTTTTTAAGTACTTCTTTATCAATCTTATCTTCATATTCTTTCTCAACCACATTTTCATCAGTACCTAATACATCTTCTAAATGTAATTCATTACCATCACTATCTAAATTAATAGAATCTTCAAAAGAAAGTTCAACTTTTCTTCTCTTATTCTTTCTTAAAAACATAAGTATTTCATTATCAATACATCTACTAGCATAAGTAGCAAGCTTAATATTCTTATCTAATTTATAAGTTTTAACTCCCTTAATTAACCCTATTGTACCTATACTAACTAAATCTTCTAAATCATACATAGTATTATCATACTTCTTAGAAAGAAAAACCACAAGTCTCAAATTATGTTCTATTAATTTATTTCTAGCATTCAAGTCTCCATTATTAGAAAGAGTAACAAATCTTTCCTCTTCTTCTTTACTAAGAGGTGGTGGTAATATATCTGTACTACCTAAATAAAATAGTTTAGTCTTATCCTTAAATAAATTCTTTATAAACTCAAATATCTTCATACTATCCCTCCATTATCAAATAATTTAATATACAATTAATACCATTATATTTTAATTTATCATCAGTTATACCAACTAAAACATTCTTAACTTCTCCAAATTCCTTTATATATACTTTATCTACTTTATAACACTTAATTAAACCACTCATCTTAACAGATTCATAAGGTACTAAATAATACATATTATTCTTAACTATTTTTATAAATTCTCTTGAATTAGTTATAATAACAATTCTCTTAGTTAAAGGATCAATCAAAGTATTCCCAGTATCCATAAATCCTTTTAAATAAATAATCTTATCATTTAAATATACTTCAACTGTATGATATAAATTACTTATTTCTCTTAAAGTCTTCATTTGCTTCTGATAAATAATAAGCACGAGTGGACTTACTAAAATAATAAATATATAATTAATACTAAGTCCCTTATGATAAAATATCATACCTATATTCTTATAACTAAACTCTACATTAAGATAATACATAAATCCCCCGAGTATAATACTCACTATATAAAAGTAAAACAAATTAGTTAAAGTATACTTTAAATCTTTATATCCAAAAGTAATAAGCATAATTGATATAGAAAGTAATATTTTTAATATAAATAAACTTAAAGTAGTTAATGGTACAAAAAGTACAATTATTGTTAGTGACCCTATTAAAGAACCTAAAGTAATTCTTTTTAAACTAGATTTTCTTTTTAAAACTATATTAGTAGTTATAAGAAGTATAAAATCAAACATAAAGTTTAGAAAGAAAATTAAGTCTACATATATTTTCATAGTATCACCTTTTTAAGTATATAAAAAAAGACAAGTATATTTTGTCGTTTTATGTTATTTATTTAATTATTTTAGCATCCACTTGAAGTTTCCACTATTTCATATGGTGTTTCTGGTGCTCCATTTCCACTAGTCCAAAGTGTACAAGTTTTGAGGGAAATGACAGGGCGGACACCGCGCGAACGGTGGACGAAGTCGTAGCTCAAGCGACCAGGATCAGTCGAACCAATCACACCCCACGAGTCAGTACTGCTGCCATTCCAATTGTTAGGCGACAAAGACCACC
>CAKOHL010000065.1 GCA_934085635.1 uncultured Bacilli bacterium
AATAATAGTTCAAATGACTACATAAATATACCACAAATTAGTGTTTTAGTCAATTATTAGTGTAACTAAGGCCATCCACTTTTATAACTATATAATTATAAAGTGCTATTTTTTCCTTTACCCTGCTTAATAATATAGCAACAAAAATACACTTAATTATAAGTGTTTTATCATTAAATAGTTACTATATCCATAGTTATTAAATAATTCTTTATTTCATCAATTACGTCATTTATATTTTTATCTAACCAATTATATTTTGGATTATTAAGATTTATTTTATATAATCTTGAATTAGTAATTTTTTCAAATTGATTTATCAAATCTTTGATATTATTAACATTCAATGATTTATCATCATAAATTAAAATTTTAAAACATTTTTCAAGTTTTTCCTTATCAAGTAGTTTATTGTCTATAAAATAATAAAAGTCAAATATATCTTTATATCTAGTTGATCTAATATTAAATTTTAAAAGAGATTTCATTTTTTCAGTAAAAATTTGTTCTGGAGAATTAATTAATAAATTGGCTCCTAAATTAATGATACTAAAATCAAACATATATTGTTCTTGTTCAAGTTCAAATAATTTATGAACTCCAATATCTAACTTTGTATCGATTTCATTTTTGTAATTATCTTTAATTTTTAAAAATACTCTTTTACCTTTATAGTCTTGATGATGCAATGGGACAATTTCGTCCATTATTTCAAAATTAATATAATTAGTAGATTTATTCAATTCGTTAATAAAATTTATAATTGAATTATTGTCTAGAGAGTATTTTATAAAATCTAAATCCAAATCACGAGTTGCTCTACGCTTATCGTTAGATAAATTATGCATAACAACTCCACCTTTAATAGTAATATTTTGAGAATATTTACTATTTGCTATGGCAGTTAGTATTAAATCTTGAGATAATTTTGAAGAAGCAAATTCATCTGTATAACCACTTTTTATGTACTTTTGTATCATTTCTTGTAAATTCATTAGAATACTTCCTTTTGAATTTTTAAAAATAAATCAATATCATTTTTATAATAATTCAAATAATCTGATAATTTATTCATATCAAGTTTATCACTAATACTTCTATAATTATTTATAATTTCCTTATAATAATCAAAAGGAATGTTTTTGCTATTTTTTACCAATTCTATTAATAGTTTTTCTTTGTCATATATCTTAATTTTAATTCCATCAACTTTTATTGTAGTAACCCCAATATCAAACTTATCTTCTGGTACATATATTTGTTTTACTTTATCATCCATTATTTTACTTGCTTTTCTATTCGTAGCAAGGTAGTATTTATGAGGAATTACATCAGTCAAATTATGATAATAAAAAGCACTATCAGAAGTAAAAACAGCATTAGGATATTTTTTATTAATAATTAGTAAATAATTAACAAATTTTTGACTTGTATATATTCCTGGTTCAATTTTAAATATTTTTTTATCTTTTAAAGCTTTATTTAATTGATAATTATTTTTATATTTGGAAATTATTTCTTCATAACCATAAATCATTTTTCATCACCTAATACAATTTTAAAGTAAATCTCGGCAAAAGTCAATGTTTTGTTGAGATTTACTAAAACAAAAAAGCAAAATTAACTTTGCTCCTTATAGTTTCTTTACTTTAGTAAATCCTTCATCTTCAAATAATTCTCTTATTTCATCAGGATTAAATGTGCTTGCATCATCAATGTTTTCTATAAATTCATCAATTGTAAGTTTTTCTTTTGGGTCTTTAAGTAATTCTTTTACTACTTTATAAAGTATTTCTCTACGTTCAGAATAATTGTAATATTTTTCACGAGATTCGACTTCTCTAAGAATCTTTTCTAAAACACTTTTATCTATGCCTTCAAGCGCTTTTTTTATAAATTGTTCTGATTCAGGAATAGTAATATAATTCGAGATAAAATCAACTGAATAGCATACGCTTAAATTAAACAATTCTTTAATTAGTTTAACACGGTTTGCACCCTCAACATTTGTAGCAAAACGATATATTTCTTTTACATCTTGTGTTTTTATAATAGCATCTTCAAGTCTTGGAATATCAGCTTCTCTTACTTTTATGGCAAACTGAGTAATACTTGCCGTCATTCCAGCATTAATAATATAGTCTTCATATTTCTGACAATCTATACTCAAAAAATCACAAGAAGCTAGTATTAAATCTATATTTCCTGTTTTAATCAAGGCATCTTGTAACTTAGGAATATTTGCTCCTTCAATGTAGAAGAAATTGTAAATATACCTTGCATTCTCTGATTTTACTACAGCATCTTCATCTAGCTCTAAATTTATGCCTCTGCCACTGTATCTTTCGAAGAAGTCTATGCTTGCTAAACTTAAATTCTCACGATAGTACTTATCGAATTCAGCAATATTTACATACTTATTATCAAGTAAATAATCTATTACTTTATATTTTTTCATAGTATCACTCATACTACATACTTTTTTAATATTTTCATTCATAACTTTTCCCCCATAACAAACTTTATTATACTATGCACAGTAATTTAAGTCAACATCTATGTACAAAATTAATTACAATTATTAAAGGAGCAAAATTAACTTTGCTCCTTATTTTTTATACAAGTAAATTCTATATTATATTTTTTAAAGATTAATACTTTTTTAACACTTATATCTGCTGCACATATTTTATCATCTAGTTTTATTTCTTTTAAGTATCCTTTACTTTCTAACTCTTCACTAGTTATTTCAAAGTCATCTTTTATATTATTTTCTTTAATATATTTCTTTACACTTTCTTTTACTTCTTGTTTTATATTAATATATTTAATTTCTTTTTCATAGTTAATTCCAATAATAAATAATATAGTAATTAATAGTATTATTATACTCCCCCATAATATTATTATTTTATTACTCATTAACCATCGTGCCTTTCTGTATAACCTTTAGTTTCATATTTTTTACATTTTAAATATGGCTCATATGTTATTTCATCACTACTATTTAAATATACACTTACGTATCCACTGCAAGAACCATTTTTATCTTTTGGTTCATCTATAAATCCTTTATCTACTAAAGATTTTACTTTAATATGAAGTGTATCTAATCCTAAGCTATTATTATAGTATTCTTTTATGTATTTTTTAGTACCTACAACTAATTCTTCTTCAAGTTTACTATAATCAGTTTTATCATCTTTTTTATTCGTAGTTTGTCCAGGTTTTATCCAGTTCCAATTTTCATCTAATAGTCCGTGTGCTCTTAAAGCAATTGCCACTGTAAGTAAACAGATTATAAATAATGCTATGAATACTAAGAATACACCTAGTCCCCAACCTTTTTTATTTAGTTTCATAATAATACCTCGTTTCTTCTTAAATTATATCATATTTAAATATAAAGTTAAACTATTTGTCACATTCTGGGCATATTACTTCACCCTTTTTAGTAACTAATAACCCTCCACATTTAGGGCACACTTCTCCAGTTGGTTTGTCCCATAAAGCATATGTACATTTAGGATAATTATTACATCCATAGAAGTTTTTACCTCTTTTAGTTTTCTTTACTATGATATCTCCACCACACTTAGGACACTCACATATCTTTTTTACTTCTTTAGTAGTCTTAGGAATGTATTTACACTCAGGATATCCACTACAAGCAACGAATCTACCAAATTTACCGTGTCTATACACTAATGGTTTACCACATAATGGACAAGCTTCTCCAGTTTCTTCTGGGCTTTCTTTTTCCATCTTAGTATATGCTTCATCTACAAGTGGTTCAAAATCTTTATAAAAATCTTTTAAAAGTTCATACCAAACTTCTTTGCCTTCAGCTACCTTATCAAGATCAGTTTCCATTTTACTAGTATATTCTACATTTATTATTGAACTAAAGAATTCTTGTAATTTATCTGTAACTTGTATTCCCACTAAAGTTGGTACAAATTTCTTATTATCTACACTAATATATTTTCTTTCTTTTAATACCTCAATAATTTTAACATATGTACTAGGTCTACCTATTCCTAAACTTTCTAATTCTTTTATTAATTTATCTTCAGTAAATCTAGCAGGTGGTTCTGTAAAGTGACTAGTTGCTTTAATTTCTTTACTTATTATTACATTAGAATTATAACTTGAAA
The DNA here is from genome assembly GCA_934085635.1 of uncultured Bacilli bacterium. Taxonomy (GTDB): domain Bacteria; phylum Bacillota_I; class Bacilli_A; order RF39; family UBA660; genus CAG-628. The sequence goes on from CAKOHL010000065.1 coordinate 4,158, forward strand.
AGTCAGGTAATATTTTATCTTTAGTTTCTTCAAAATCTCCATATACTTTTAAATATCCATCAAATGTTAGTACTTGCCCACTTGCATTAAACTTATAATCATTATTATCTAGTACTATACTTGTTGCTAATACTTTTGCTTCTGCCATTAAACTAGCAAGTGTTCTTATATATATAAGGTTATATAATTTATACTCATCCGGAGTTAAGAATGATTTTATACTCTCTGGAGTTCTCATTATACTAGTAGGTCTAATACCTTCGTGAGCATCTTGTACATTTTCTTTTTCTTTTACTTTTTTAACATACCCTACATACTCTTTACCATAGTTAGCCTTAATAAAGTCAAATGCACTTTTTACAAAAGAATCACTTAATCTAGTCGAGTCAGTTCTCATATAACTTATTAAACCTACTAACTCATTATTTACTTTTTTACCTTCATATAACCCCTGTGCAAGTTTCATTGTTTTAGATGCACTAAAGTTAAGTTTAATACTAGCAAGTTGTGTTAATGTACTTGTTGTAAAAGGAAGTTTACTACTTTTCTTCTTTTCTTTACTTTCTATATTTTCTATAGTAAATGCATTAGAAAGACTATTTAATATTTTATCTCTTTCTACTGGAGTTTTAATTTCTATCTTTTTATTCTTATACTTACTTAAAGTAGCTTCAAAATCTTTAAATATAGCTTCTATTGTAAAATATTCTTCACTTACAAACTTTTCTATTTCTCTTTCTCTATCTACAATTAGTTTTAATGCTACACTTTGTACACGACCTGCACTTTTACCTTCAGTTTTATTTTGCATTAATTTACTTAATCTAAAACCTATTATTCTATCTAATATTCTTCTACTTTCTTGACTATGTACTAAATCCATATCAATATCTCTAGGATGCTTAAATGCCTCCTTAATAGCACCTTCAGTTATTTCATTAAAAACTACTCTTCCATAATTATCACTTAAACCTAATGCATCTTTTAAATGCCAACTTATTGCTTCTCCCTCTCTATCTGGGTCGGTTGCAAGTATTACATAATCACTCTTATTAATCTCTTTTTTCAAATCATTAACAAGCTTACTCTTACCTTTAATAACCTTATAATTAGGCTTAAAATTATCCTCAAGATCTACTCCTAAACCATACTTACCTGATGTTGCCAAATCCCTAATATGACCTTTACTACTAGTTACTTTATAATCTTTACCAAGGTACTTCTCAATAGTTTTACTTTTACTAGGACTCTCCACTATAACTAAATTTTTCAAAATTTCCACCTTCCTTAAAATTACTACATTTTACACTTGTCAGTTATAAGAATAGTAAATTAAAATCATTTTGTCAAGTCTTATCAACTAAAATAAAAAGTCAATAAATAATTATTGACTAATTATAAACTATTTCATAAGGATTTTCTGGACTTCCATCTCCTGATGACCATAAAGCATCTGATTTAATACTTATGGCAGGACGGACACCAAACGCACTGCTCACGTCGTCGCCGCTCAAAAAGCCCGGAAGATTCGAGCCATGAACATCCCAAACGCCCGAATAGTAACCACTCCAGTACGAAGGCGACAAAGACCACCAAAAAGTACTTCCAGTTGAACTCTCTAATGAACTATTTGTATAATACCACATTGGTGCATCTTCATATGCTACTCCACCAGCATATGCTATTTCATCTGCTGTCATTAAGGCTATTGGATATTCTAGTTTCCCATTACCTGCACTTGCATCTACTGTGAATTTATCATTATTATTTGTACAGTCATATGTTGGACTAGCATTTTTTCCATTATTTTCTGAATCTAGTCTATCATAAGCCTTAAACTCAAATCTCTTAGTTGTTGAGTATGATGCTCCACTTGCAAGTTCTCTATCGTTACAATATACTGCTGTTGTACTTAGGTATTTTGTATATGATGTCATATTATTTTCATACCAATTATCTATATACGCTTTTATAGTGCTATCATTTGTATTTGTTCTTGCTTCTTCTGGTGTAGTGTCTGAGTTTCCATACATATATCC
>CAKOHL010000066.1 GCA_934085635.1 uncultured Bacilli bacterium
GTAGTTTCTTCATAACAAAGTTTGCTAAGAGAACATTTACTAAACTCATTAACTTCTTCATTAAACACATCAAAAGTTAACTCTCCACTATGACTAATAGTACCCACTTTTCTTACCTCTATACTAGTAGCATTATATATACTAGAACCACTAAAACCATTTAAATCATTAGTAAATTCTCCTAAATTATTATTCTTATAAACTAAATCTCTAATATATCCATTATAACTACCTTTAACTTCTATAACTTCCTTAACAATCATATTACCAGAAATATCTATTCTAGCATCTACAATATAGTCTTTAATATCATAATTTACATCTTCTACTTTAGCAAAAGTAACAGTTGTAAAAGTAAAAAAACTTATTATTAACAAAATTACTTTTTTCATAAATTCCCACTCTCCATAAAGAAAAAAGCTTACATTTAGTAAGCTTAAAATTCTACTTTAGGTGCAACTTTCGCTTCAGCTTCTGCTTCAAAGAAAGCTTCCTTTTTAAATCCAAATATTTTAGCAACTAAATTAGAAGGAAATAATTCAACTTTATTATTTAAACTTAAAACAGTATCATTATAAAATTGTCTAGCACTAGATATTTTATTTTCAGTTTCCTCTAAATTACTTTGTAATTTTAAGAAATTAGTATCTGCTTTTAATTCAGGATAACTTTCACTTAATGCAAATAGTTGTCTTACAGCTCCAGTTAATTGATTACTAGCTTCAATTTCTTGTTCTTTAGTACTAGCTACAGTAAATTTATTTCTTGCTTCTATAACACCCTTAAGTGTTTCACTTTCATGTTTAGCATATCCCTTTACTGTTTCAACTATATTAGGAATTAAATCAAATCTCCTCTTTAATTGTACTTCTATTTGTGCCCATTGGTCTCTTACTCTATTTCTTAATTTAATTAATGAATTATATGTACCTATAACATATAGAACTAATAGAACAACTACACCAATGATAATCCATAATGTTGGACTCATAATATTACCACCTTTCTAAATCAATTATACTATATTATATTTACAAATACTAGAAAAACAAAACTTATTTACATTTTATTTTCAGAACTTTTTTCTTTATTTAACTTAACTGCAATTATAATTAATAAAATCGCTAAGAAAACTGCACCTATACAAACAGCAAAAATAATATATCCCATATTGTTAACTTGTTTTGTTAATTCGTCCTTAGTATCTTCATCTATCTGACTAGATGGCTTACTATAGTCTTTCCCATCCATAACAAGTTTACCTTTTTGAATATTCATCTTAAATTTACCTATTGCAGAATATGCCGTATACCCATATTCTGTAGGTATTTGAATAGCAGTATATTCATACTCCATTCCATTCTTTTCAAATGTTGGATCGTTACTTTCAAACCAAGCAAGAACTTTTTCTGAATCTAAATTATTTAATTCTGCATAAGCAGTTACTGCATTAATAACAACTGAAGAATTCAAATCCAAATTATCGTAAGTTAAATCTTCTATTTCCTTAAGAGTTATAACTCCATCTTCATACATTAAAGTACTTGTAGAAATATTACCATCATTATCATAAGAAACAGTTAAACTATTATCAGTTGATGTAACACTTACACTGCCACTTTTTAAAGAATCTTTTAACTCTTCATAACCTTTCCCAGTTTTAAACTCATTCACAAAGTCATTCCACAAATTGTCGTTTTCAGCAAGCACGCTTTTACTAAATAAAACAAAAGCACATACACCAAAAACTAACAAACTCATAAATTTTTTCATAAATAAAATCCTCCTTCTATCATAATTAAAATGATAACATATTTAATTTACTAAAAGACTACTAAGATAAATAGATTTACAAAAAAACGTAAAAAATTTCTCTTAAACTCCAAATAAAGTGTACTTTAAAAACTCCAAAATAACATTCCATTTCGCAAAATAGAAAAAAATTGCTTTTTGCGAAATGAAATTAAATAATAATTATACAAAAAACTAAATCCCTATTACGGAATCTAGTTCCTTTTTTTACACTTCCCTTATAGTAGCGCCACAAGTTCTATTAAGTGTTATAGTTATTTCTTCTAACTTATGATTTATATCATCACTAGTAAGAGTACTCTTTCCATCTCCTAGTTTAACCTTAAAAGTAACACTCTTCTTACCAGTAGGCACTTGTTCACCTCTATACTCTTCAACAAAACTATATTCACTTACTTTATTTCTAATCATTTTAGAAATCTTTTCCCAAGAAACATCTTCATCTACAAGTACAGATAAATCTTTTTCTACTAGTGGAATTTCAGGTAAATGTTTAAACTCATTAGTTCTAGAAGGATATGGAATAAGCTTGCTAACATTTATCTCAAATATACCTACGTTAGTTCTCTTAATCTTACTATCGGCCATAGTTTTTACTGATAAAAGTCCAAGACTACCTACTAATGTATCTCCAAGATAAATATCTAACTTAGCATTTTTATCTAAATAACTAGAACTTTCACAAGGCCTAAAAGATAAGCTTTCCATATGTACATATGAACTCATACTCTCAATAACACCTTTAATCTCATAAAAAGCACTTTTAGCATCTTTTTTAACAATTGCACCACTTAAATAATTCTTATGAATTGGAAGAGTTTCATCTTCACTTGATTCGTGATACTCTCCCTTTTCAAAAACTTCAGTCATTTCATAAATTCTAAATTCATCAAAATATCTTAAGTTTTTACTAATAGCCTCCAAAAGCCCAGGGACTAAACTTGCTCTTAAATATGCTTGTTCTGGACTAGGTGGTGTTGCTAACATAACCATCTTACTCTTATCAAGCCCAGCTGCATCAATATACTTTTCATCTATCCAAGGATAAGTTATTATTTCATTAAAACCACATCTATAACTTAAATACTCCTTAAGTCTTCTTTCTAAAAGTACATCATTTTGTAAAACAGCGTGTTCAAAATTAATAGTTAAAGGTTTCTTTTCAAAACTATCATAACCTAAAAGTCTAGCAATATCTCCCATAACGTCATCTTTTAAAGTTACATCTCCTGTACTTCTAAATGTTGGTACAACAACGTGATATGTTTCATTATCAAAACTAACTTCATAACCAAGTCCAGTTAAAATTCTAGTTATCTCCTCATTACTAATAACTTTACCTAGTCTATCATCTAAGAACTTCTTAGTAACATCAATTACATTATTAGGAGTTGCTTCTAAATACTCATCTTTAAATGCTACTACTTTAGAATCTGGAAAAATTTCTTTAAATAACTCTAAAGCTAAACTAATTCCTAAGTCTACTCTTTGTGTATCAATACCTTTTTCATATCTAATTGATGCATCAGTCTTCTCAGCAAATCTCTTACCAGTCTTTCTAATTGTTCCAGCACTAAAATTAGCAACCTCTAAAACAACACTTGTAGTCTCTGGTAAAATAGAATCTTTCTTACCACCACGTATTCCCGCAAGGGCAAGAGGAGAAGATTCATCACAAATAACTAAATCATCTGTAGTTAAATCAAGTTCATTATTATCAAGAAGTAATAATTTTTCATTCTCTCTAGCATTTCTAACAACAATTTTTTCTCCTTCAACGTGAGTACTATCAAACGCGTGAGTTGGTTGTCCAACTGCCATCATAACATAATTAGTAATATCAACTATTGCATTAATAGGTCTCATACCAGCATTAGTAATTAAAGTCTTCATCCAACTAGGACTCTCTTTAGTATTTACACCTTCTATCTTAACAGCAGCATATCTCTTACACTTATCTTTTTCTTCGATAGAAACTTTATATTCAGGTAAACCATCAGGCTTATCAATTTCTAACTCTTTAAGTGGTACATTATAAATAACACTTAGCTCCCTAGCTATACCATAATGTCCCCATAAATCAGGTCTATTACTTAAACTCTTATTATCTATCTCAAGTATAGTATCTCCAAGATTTAATGCATCACTAATATTCTCTCCAGGTTTAACATCAAGTCCAGTTAAATCAACAATTTCCTTTTCATTCTTAGGCGGAAATAATTCACTCAAATAAACTTCAGTAGCACCACAAATCATACCATAAGATGACACTCCACGCATCTTAGTTTCTTTAATCTCTACTAAATCTCCTTCTCCGTGCCAGTACACCATAGCGCCAGGTTTACTAATAACAACAAGTTCATTAGGATACAAATTCTCTCCTCCACAAACTATTTGTTTATACTCACCTTCTCCAATATCAACTAAACAAACTTTAAGCAAATCAGCATCTGGATGAGGATTAACTTCTATAATCTTACCAACAACTATATCTTTAAACTTATCACCAGTATTAACCATATCTTCTACTTCAACAGTTCTAATAGTTAAATCTCTCATTATTTGTTCATTTGTAATATCTTTAGGTAAATCAACATACTTTTTTATCCAATTTAACGATACTTTCATCTCTTCCTCCTATTTAAATTGCTTTAAGAATCTTAAATCACTACTTCTTAAAAGTCTTACATCATCTATTCCATATCTCATCATAACAAGTCTATCTACACCAATATTAATATAGAAACCAGTCCACTCTTCAGGATCCAAATTAGCGCTTCTAAGTACATTAGGATGAATAACACCACCAGGCATAACTTCAATCCAACCAGATTGATGACATACGCTGCACCCTTTACCACCACAAACTAAACATTCCATATCAATTTCATAACCTGGTTCAGTAAATGGGAAAAATCCTTCTCTCATTCTAACATTTACTTTCTTACCAAACACTTTCTCAAGTATAGTTTGTATCATAACCATTCCAGACGAGAAAGAAATATTCTTATCCACTATTAATGCTTCATATTGATAGAAAGCTCTTTCGTGTCTAGCATCAGTAGTCTCATTTCTATAAACACGACCTGGATAAACAAACTTAGCAGGCGCTCCGTGTTTAAGTAAATATCTAACACTTCCTCCAGTTAAATGTGGTCTTAAACAAAGTCTCTCACTACCTTTTTTATCTTCAGTTCCTAAAAGCCAATATGTATCCATACTCTCTCTAGCAGGATGATCCTTAGCAAAATTAAGATTATCAAAAGCATACTTTTCACTACTAATATCATTCTCACTAAACACTTCAAAACCTAAACTTAAAAATGCCTCATTCAAATCATTACACATCTCAGTAATAGGATGCATTACCCCATCACTAACTTTAACTCCTGGTACACTCAAATCTATAGGCGAATCAAGAACACTTTGATTCTCAATAATCTTAGTCTCTACCTCTCTAAGTTTACTCTCAAACAAGCTTTTAATCTCAGTAGTCTTAATACCAATTTCCTTTTTTAATTCAACAGTAAGCGTACCCATATTCTTAAGAATGTCAGTTAACTCACTCTTCTTACCAGTAAGTTCTTTATAAACCTCCTCTAGTTCACGTATAGAACTAGCACTCTCTAACTTCTTAAGTCCAATCTCACGTATACTATCTAACTTTTCTTTCATATCTTCTTCCTCCTCTAAATAAAAAAACTTTATAACTTAAGGACTCATAACTGAGCGGTACCACCTTAATTCATAAAGTATTTATGCATCTTTACACCTTTAACGCAGGAATACGTTCTTTTTATCAAGAAAGCGAAACTTCACACACAACACTATTAACTTCCACCAACCGTTAACTCTCTATAAACTAGATTATATGCTAAACTCTTCCTCAAAAGATATCTATATTTTAATACTTTTTCTATCCAAATTCAAGTACTTTCTCTTCATTTAACATAATCTATAATATTAGCAACCACCATTTTCGACAATTTCATATGGTGTCTCTGATGTTCCATTTCCTGTTCTATATTTGATACAAGCCTTGAGAGAAACGGCGGGACGGACACCGCGCGGACGATTGACATAGTTGACGTACAAACGGCCAGGATCATGCTCACCATTCACAATCCCCGAGTAAGCACTGTCGCCATCCCAATAGTGAGGTGACAAAGACCACCACCAAGTACTTCCTGTTGAACTTTCTAATGAACTATTTGTATAATACCACATTGGTGCATTAGTGCCAATTACTCCACCTGCATATGCTATTTCATCTGCTGTCATTAAGGCTATTGGATATGTTAGTTTTCCATTACCACTACTTGCATCTACTGTGAATTTATCATTATC
>CAKOHL010000067.1 GCA_934085635.1 uncultured Bacilli bacterium
CCTAGTGATATGGTTGATAATTTTAAGATGCATGCTGGAGATACTATGTATAATCATATTAAGACTAATATTTATGGAGATAGGGAGCAAGAGCTTCCTCACGTTAAGAGTGTTAGTATAGATGATATAACTAAAGAAACATATACTTATAAAGATAAAGAGTATGAAGCTTATAGAGTTAAAGCTAGCTGGGGTTATGTAAATGATTTAGGTTATGATAAAGAGGGAGAGTTTGTTTTAATTAAAGATAATAATAAATTAAATATTGTTTTTGAAGGGTAAGTGAGTAATGTTGAATGAGATTTATGATTTTCTAAAGAATGAATCTGGTATTAGATATAGAGATACTGTTGTTCTTGGTATTAGTGGTGGACCTGATTCTATGGCTCTTCTTAAAATGATGCTTACACTTAAGGAAGAGATGGATTTAGTTATAGTAGTGGCTCATGTTAATCATAATGTTAGAGAAGAAAGTAATGAGGAAGAGGCTTATTTAAAAAATTATTGTATGGAAGTTGGAGTTATTTTTGAGAGTATTAAAATAGACAACTGGGGAGATGATAATTTTGAGAATGAAGCTAGAACTGTTAGGTATAATTTCTTTGATAAAATTGTTTCAGAGTATGATGCTAAATTTTTAATGACTGCTCATCACGGGGATGATTTGATTGAAACTATTCTTATGAGAATTGTTAGAGGCTCTACTTTAAAAGGGTATAGTGGTTTTAGTAAGTTTGTTTATAAAGATAATTATACTATTTTAAGACCTTTTATTAGTACTACTAAGAGTGAACTTGTTAAGTATTGTGAAGAGAATAATGTTAAGTATTTTGTTGATTATACAAATTATGAAGATGTACATACTAGAAATAGATATAGGAAATATGTTTTACCTTTTCTTAAGGAGGAGGATGCTAATGTTCATTTGAAGTTTTTGAAATTCAGTGAGACTTTGCTTCTTTATAATTCTTATATTGATAGAGAGATGAATCAGGTTATTAATAAGGTTTTTAAGGATGGAAAACTTTCTATTAGTAAGTTTAATACTTTGGAGTATCTTATTAAGACTAAGATTATTTATAGTATTTTAGAGAAAATATATGGAGATGATTTGTTTATTGTAAGTAATACTCACGTTAATTTGATTTTTGATCTTATTAATGGGTCTAAGGTTAATAGTGTTGTTCATCTTCCTAATAATGTTAAAGTTATAAGAGCTTATGATGAGATTAGTTTTAGTTTTGATGATGAAGAAGTAGATATGTATGAGATTGAGATTCACGACGTTGTTAATTTGCCTAATGGTAAGAATATTGTTAGGGTAAATGAGAGTGATGATACTAGTAATTTTACTATTAGACTTAATAGTGATGAAGTTGTTCTTCCTCTTTATGTTAGAACTAGACGTGATGGAGATAAGATGCAAGTTAAGAAGATGGAAGGTAGAAAGAAAGTTAATTCTATTTTTGTAGATAATAAGATAAGTGCTAAAGATAGAGGGGTGTGGCCTGTTGTTTGTGATTCTGAAGAGAATATTGTTTGGATTCCGGGGCTTAAAAAAAGTAAATTTGATAGAGAAATAGATGAAAAGTATGATATAATACTTAAGTATTATTAAGAAAGGAAGGAGAAATATGAAGAAAAAGAATTTATTTAAAGATATGATGCCTTATTTATTACTTTTGTTTGTTTTGAGTAGTGTTATGTATGTATTTAATATGAAGAATGTTAAGGTACATAGTTTAACTTATAATGAGTTTTTAACTAATCTTAATAATGAGAAAGTAGAGAAGGTAGAGATTACTCCTAAAGATAAAGAGAGTGTTTATTATATTACAGGTAAGATTAAAGGTTATAAGGATAAGGAGACTTTTGAAGTTGTTGTTCCTTTTACTGATAGTGTTATTGAAAAGATTTTAGAGATAGCAAATAGTCAACAATTAGATGTTAAGACTAATAAGGATCCGGGAAGTATTAGTTGGATAACTATTATTTTAGATTTTGTGCCTATTATTCTTATAGGTGGACTTACTGTTTATATGGTTAAGTCACTTATGGGTAATGGTAAAGGTGGTACTCTTGATTTTGGTAGAAGTAGAGCTAAACTTAATCAAGATGGTGGTAAGGTAACATTTAAAGATGTAGCTGGTCTTAATGAAGAGAAAGAGGAAGTTAAAGAACTTATTGATTTCTTAAAGAATCCTAAGAAGTTCCAAAAGTTAGGTGCTAGAATTCCTAAGGGTGTTCTTTTAGTAGGGCCTCCAGGAACAGGTAAGACTCTTCTTGCTAAGGCAGTTGCTGGTGAAGCTAAAGTACCATTCTATTATATAAGTGGTAGTGACTTTGTTGAGTTATTTGTTGGTGTTGGTGCTAGTCGTGTTAGAGATATGTTTAAACAAGCTAAGCAAACTGCTCCTTGTCTTATATTTATTGATGAGATAGATGCAGTAGGACGTCAAAGAGGTACTGGACTTGGTGGAGGACACGACGAAAGAGAACAAACTCTTAATCAACTTTTAACTGAGATGGATGGGTTTGGCGCTAATGAAGGGATAATTATTATTGCTGCAACTAATAGACCTGATGTATTAGATCCTGCGCTTCTTCGTCCAGGTAGATTTGATAGACAAGTTACTGTTAATTTACCAGATGTTAGAGAAAGAGAAGCAATATTAGGTGTTCACGCTAAGGGTAAAGTACTTGATGAAAGTGTTAAGTTAAAAGCTATTGCTGAGAGAACTCCTGGTTATAGTGGAGCTGACTTAGAAAATTTACTTAATGAAGCAGCACTTTTAGCTGTTAGAAGAAATAAGAATGCTATAGGTATGGATGAAATAGATGAGGCTAGCGATAGAGTTCTAATGGGACCTGCTAAAGTTAGTAGAAAGGTTACTGATTATGAGAAAAATATCGTTGCTTATCACGAAAGTGGACACGCTGTACTTGGTATAGAATTACCAAACGGAGAAGAGGTTCATAAGATTACTATTATTCCAAGAGGAATGGCTGGAGGATATACTCAAATGCTTCCTAAGGAGGAAAGAACTTTAGTTGCTACTAAGGATGAACTTTTACAAAGAATTACTAGTTATTTAGGTGGTAGAGTAAGTGAAGAGTTATTCTGCGGAGAGATTAGCACTGGCGCTAGTGATGACTTTAAAAGAGCTACTCAAATTGCTAGAAGTATGGTTACTGAATATGGTATGAGTGATTTAGGACCTGTTCAATTTGAACATAAGAGTGGAGAAGTTTTCTTAGGTAGAGATTATACTAATAGTTCTAAGAATTATAGTGATCAAGTTGCTTTAGAAATTGATAAAGAAATTAGAAAGATTATTGAAGAATGTTATAAACGTGCTAAAGATATTTTATCTAAGAATAAAGGATTAGTTGATATGCTTGCTAAAACATTATATGAAAAAGAAACTATTACTAAAGAAGAAATAGAAGCAGTAGTTAAGGAATATAATGATAGTAAGAAAGGTAAGAAAAAGGAAAAGACTGAAGAGTAATCTTTAGTTTTTTTGTTAAAGTTAAAATATTTTTATATTTCAGAGAATATAAAATTGGCAAAACTAAAATTAAGTATAGAAGATAATTATCCAAAGTATGTAATTTCTGAAGATACTATAGATATGTCACAAGATAGGATTATTCATAAAAATATTATTGATTGGTTATTATATAGGCAGTGTATAAATTAATACACTTATCAATTTAAATAATCATAATTTTATAATTAAAAGTATTTTGAAAGTTTTTCTTATAAATTAATGCAAACAAAATAGTTGAGTAAAAAAATAATTGTGAATATAATTATATTGATTTAATTTTTAATTTTTGTAATTATGTTAAAAAGTGATGTCTAAACTATTATTAACGAGATTATTAAAAATTATTTTGAAAGTTTTTAATATTCTCTTTTAAGTTAGTATTTTTTGTGTTAAAATTATTTATAGCGAGGTAGTATTATGGGAAAGGTTATATCACTTGTAAATCAAAAAGGTGGGGTAGGCAAAACAACAACAAGTATTAATTTATCTAGTGCTTTAGGGCATTTAGGTAAAAAAGTTTTATTAATAGATTTAGACCCACAAAGTAATAGTACTACTGGGCTTGGTATTAATAAATCTGATATTAGTAAGAGTGTCTATGATGTTATTACTCATGGGTGTGATATTAAAGATGCTATTATTAAGACAAAATTTAAAAATTTAAGTATTATTCCATCAATGATTTATTTGAGTGGAGCAGAGATTGAACTTATTCAAAATGCTAGTAAAGAAAGTGACTTTATTATTGGTGATCAACTTAAGTTACAGATAGATACTATTAAAGATAGATATGATTTTATTTTAATAGATTGTCCTCCTGCACTTGGCGTTCTTACTACTAATGCACTTGCTGCTAGTGATAGTGTACTTATACCTGTTCAATGTGAGTATTATTCTCTTGAAGGGGTTACACAACTTTTGAATACTATTTTACTTACACAGAGTAAGATTAATCCACACTTAGATATAGAGGGTGTTTTACTTACTATGTTAGATGGAAGAACTTTAGTTGGACTTGAAGTAGTAGAGGATGTTAGAAAATTCTTTAAAGAAAAAGTATTTAATACTATTATTCCGAGATTAGTTAGACTTGTTGAAGCACCTAGTCACGGAAAACCTATACTTGAGTATGATCCTAAATGTAGGGGAGCACTTGCGTATATTAATTTAGCAAAGGAAGTGATTGATAGAAATGGAAACCAAGAGGAAAGCGCTAGGGAAGGGGCTAGAGCAACTGTTTAGTGGTGAAACATTTAATTTAGATGAGTTTGAAAAAAATGTGGTTGAATCAACTAGTAAAGATGAAGTTAAACATATTAGATTAGATGAGCTTAGAAGTAATCCTTATCAACCTAGAAAAGTTTTTGATGAAGAAAAACTTAATGAACTTGCTCATAGTATTAAAGAGTTTGGTATTTTTCAGCCAATTATTGTTAAGAAGAGTATTAAGGGTTATGAAATTGTTGCTGGTGAAAGAAGAAGTATTGCAGCTAGACGTGCTGGTTTAGTAGAAGTTCCTGCAATAATTAAGGATTTTACTGATGATGAAATGATGAGTATTGCACTTCTTGAAAATATACAAAGAGAGAATCTTAATATTATAGAAGAAGCTAATGCTTATAAAAAGATGATTGATGTTATGGGACTTACTCAAGAAGAACTTGCTAATAAAGTAGGTAAGAGTAGAAGTCATATTACTAATATATTAGGTATTTTAAAACTTCCTAAGAAAGTACAAGATATGGTTCTTAATAATAAGATAAGTATGGGACACGCTAGGAGTTTAAGTAAACTTGATGATGAAATGCAAATATTTGAAATGACAGATAGAATTATAAATGAGAATTTATCTGTTAGAGATGTAGAAAATATTATTAGTAATGAAGGATATGAAAAGAAAAATAAAATAAAGAAACCTATTATTAAAGATGCTAGACATATGGAGATTCAAGGTATTATGAGAGAGAAGATTGGTACTTTGGTTAAAGTTAATAATAGAAATGTTGTTATTCCTTTTGATAGTGATAAAGATTTAGAAAGAATTCTTGAGATACTTAATATTGATATTGATTTAGATTAGGAGTTACATATGAAATATAAATTAGGTAGTATAGTTATTATGAAAAAAGAACATCCTTGTGGCACTAATTTATGGGAAATAGTTAGACTTGGTGTTGATATTAAGCTTAAATGTACTAATTGTGGTAGAATGATTATGATGGACAGATTAGAATTTGAGAGAAAGCTTAAGAAAGTGGTGGAAGATGAAAAATAAAAAGTTTAGTCCAATATATATGTTTATAATTTTGACACTTGCTGTTATTGTTTTGAGTTTTGTTTTATCACTTTTTAATTTACAAGCTGAGTATAGTACTGTTAATAGTTATACTAATACACTTCAAAATAATGTTGTTCAAGTTGAAAATTTACTTAGTCTTAAGGGATTTAAGTATATAGTTAGTACAACGGTAAGTAATTTTGTTAATTTTGCTCCACTAGGTAATTTAATAATTGTACTTATAGGTATAGGAG
>CAKOHL010000068.1 GCA_934085635.1 uncultured Bacilli bacterium
ATTTTGTCTTCATAACTTAATTTTGACATATAAAAACCTCGTTTCTATCTTGTCCAAGAAACGGGGTTCATATCATTATTGACTTATTTCTCTACTTTTTTAATTGATGTTCTAGTAGCACCTGTTCTAGTCCATCCTTCTAGTTTTTCTTCAGTACTCCATTTGTATTGGTAAGCAGTACTAGTTTTAGTTATTACTGTTGCAGTATATTCGCTAACTAGAGATGTAACTGTACAAGTTTTAGAACTTGAATTTAATGTTCCACCATTTAAGCAAGCATAACTTACACTTCCTTCTACTTTTGATGGATTATATGAACTAGTTACAGTTCTATAGCACATTCCATTTTTAGGACTTCCGTCTTTTGAATCACAGAATGTTTTAGTTGTTCCTTTTACTAATGTTGCATTTTTAGTATCAGTACTAGTAACTTTCTTAGTACATTTACCATTATTTAATGTATAACCAGACTCACAAGTTTTTGTAGCTGTTGCATTTTTAGTATCTGTACTTGATGTAGTCTTAGTACATCTTGAACCATTTTTAGTATATCCGCTTGGACAAGTATAATATCCTGGAATAGTTTTATAACAACTTGTATATACTTTAGTTATTCCTGGACAGAAACTACTTGATGAACATACATATTGTGTTGAAGTTGAGCAAGTATATCCACTTGGTTTACTTCCATAATAAGTTCCACCTAAATATTCTCTACCACTTTCAATCCAAGTAGCATCTATTGTCTTTGAACTAGTAGTTCTAGCAGTACATTTAGTACCATTTAGTGTATATCCACTTGGACAACTATATTTAATAGTTACATCTTTAGTGTCAGTACTTGTAACACTCTTAGTACATTTAGTACCATTTAGTGTATATCCACTTGGACAAGTATAAGTATCTTTAGTAGTTGTTGTGTAAGCTTTATAAGAATCTTCTTTTGTAATTACACACTTACCATTTTTTAATGTTCCACCATTTGGACAATATTCTTTTCCATCAGTTTTAATTTCTGCTGCTTGATAAGTTTTACTTGCATATACATAACACTTACCTGATTTATATTCTCCACCATTTGGACAAGTATTAACATTTGATGTTTTAGTTACAGGTTTTTTAAATTGATATTCAGTAACTTCTACTGTTTTATCATCTTCTTTACAGTCTTCACAATAATTATAGCATCCTAGAGTTTTAATAACTGTATTTTTTTCTTTAGGACATACTAAGTTAGTTTTTAGAGTATAATCATTCTCGTTTTTTGTAACTTGTACATATGACTTATCAAGGTCACATCCATTACCATCTTCGTCTACGAATTCAAGAATAAGATTCTTCTCTATCATTTCTCTTAGTGTAATTTCTGCTGAGTCACCAACTACTTTAGGTAGTCTTTCATTTGTGTAATAACTTTCAGCAGCATCTTGCATATATTTAATGTTTTCTCTAAATTGATTACTATAGAATGGTTTCATATTTGGTGTATTTATTTTGAATAACCATATTAATAGTAATATAAAGATAATTACAAATACTAATTTTAATAATAAGTCTTTCCAGTTAAATCCTGGATTGTTTTCATTACTATACATATATAACCCTCCCAACTATTTTGTTAATGTTAAACTATTTGCATTTTGTTTATTTATTGCAGCTTCGCTTACCATTCCAATCATATCTGATGTTAATTTGTTAACGTATGTTGTGAATACTTCTCCATTGTCAGCAGTAACTTCTGCAGGACAAGTAGCTTTGTTAGCATCTTCTATAACTTTGTCAAGTTCGAATTCAGCTCCATTAACTACTACTCTAACTGGAACATTTATGTAAGCATAAGTATTTACAAAGTAAGTATCTATTAAGAATTTCATACCACTAGTTTCTAGTACGTATGCACTTGTTTCATTATTTGTACCATTAAGTGCCCAGCTGTTTACTAATAATTTTGTAAATTCATCAGCATTCTTTTGAAAAGCCTCTTCATTACCTTTAGTTTCCATTAAAGCACTTTTACTGTCATAAATCTTTTTAGCAAGTTCTTGACCTTCAGTACCATCTAAGAAGAATTTACTTACATCAAATGGCTTTTCAACTTCTTCTTGATTTTCTTTATTCATTAAGTATTCAACTCTACCACTTGCAAATAAGGCTTCTTCGTTTTTAACTTCTTCAACAACTCCACCATTGAACCATCTAAGCATATTTTCAATTTCTTCAATTGAGTAATCATTATTTGGAACTTGTTTATCTATTTCCATTTTGATATCATATGCTCTTTTGGCAACTTGTTCTTCATCATTAATATCAGTAAACTCAAGATTTTCTACTTTAGTGTTATCTACTTCTTCAATTTTAGTAGGTGTATCATAATCTTTTACTTTTTTGTTTCCTGATTTACCAATTACTATACCAGTTACTATACCAAGTGCAGCACATAATGCAGCGATTGAAATTAATGCTTTCTTAGAAGTTTTCTTATTAGAATTATTTAACTCTTCTTGTTCTGCATTTTCTTCTTGTTCTGGTCTTTCTGATGCAGGTGCTTCTAATGTTCTTAACTCTTTAGCCCATTTTTCTTCAATTGCTTTTTCAAGTTCGGCTTCTTCAGCTAAAGCAGCTGCTTTCCATTCTTCAGCATATCTACGAGTTGCTTCTTCATTTTTTTGAATAACTGATGTTAAGTCTGCAATTCTTTGATTTACTTCTTTAAGATCGCTAACGTCTTGTTTCATCTCTTTGTTATCAGCAGCTAAACCGCCTACTTCTTTTCTGATCTCTTTAATTCTAGCTAAGTCCTTTTTAGTTTGTACATGACTTAAATCAATAAGTTCAGCATATTCTTCTTGATATTCCTTTAGTTTTGTTTCATTTCTTTCTATTAATGTTTCTAACTTTACTATTAATTCACTATTCATAATTATTACCCCCTTTGTGAATATAGTTCTATATTATACATTATCTTTCCTATCTAGTCAAGACGTATATAACAAGAAAAATCTTCCAATAAGGAAGATGAAAAAACACTCTTGTTATTAACCATTCCCCCATTGATAGATAAATTATACCATATTAAATACAAAAAGTCAACCCTTTTGTATTTCTTTAAGTACTTTTTTTGTTTTGATTAATTCTCCACTGTTTATCAAATATTCTATGTCATAGTTTCTTATTCTGAATTCTTCATATATTTTATCTCTTAACTCTTCAGCAAAAATGCATTCTAAATTTTTATAATTACTTACATTTATATCAAATCTAAAATCTTTATATTTAGACAAAAACCAAATTGTTATGTCAGCTTTTGATTCAATTACTGAACATAAGAAACTATAAAAGTTAAAATGGTTTTTAAAAAGTTTAGAATCTTCTAAGTCTTCAAAGACAAAAGTTATGTTCTGGTTTTTAATATTAGTAAATTTAAATTTTTCTACATTACTTGGTATTGTTATATTTTTTGAAACTATATAAGTATAGTCATAACCTAAAGTTATTTCTTTTAATTTTTTATGACTAAAATCAAATGGTATTAAATCAAGTGTTTCTTTATCTTTAATAGGAGTTGGATCGGGATCGTATATATAAGCTTCTCCTATTTTAAACTCAGCAAAGTTTTTGCCTAGACGAACATGTTTATGATTAATAAGCTTTAATAAATATTTTAAAACATATAAAGAAAATTGACTTTTCACTTCAAAATCATTAATACCTATTAAACTTTTAAATAAGTATTCATTATTATATTCTAGTTTTGTTTTTTTCATTTGCATAGGATGATACGCATTATAAAGAAGATATAATTTACCACATAACGATTTATCAATACCTTTATCTTTTAAAATTATTTCTACAGCATTATTTTTGTGTTCATTAAAATCTTGACTTTTATATAAAACATAATAATTAATAAGTCTAATATAATCAATTAAAAATATATTTTCTGGCCAGGTTAACAAGTCTAGGCATAATAAATCTTTATCACATTCTTCTCTGCTTATTTCATTATTTGTAATAATTCTTAATAAATCTCCACATATATTACCATCTTTATAATTATTTAATACTTTCATTTTAATATTATTTCTTAATATTTCTTTTGGATTTAAGATGCCTTCCTCGAAAAAGAAATTTTTTAATAAATTTAATATTCTAATTTCTTCTTTTTTATTAATATGATAATCTTGTGACATACGTCTAATAAAATCCCCGTTTAGAATATGCGCTATATCAGCAGATACAAAAGCTTCGAAGTATATTTCATCTAAGTCTGTCATATAGTCAATATAATTTGAAATATTTCTATCAAATAAATAATCATACTTTTCTTTAAATAGTTTATTTAAATCTTGTTCTAAATTTTTAGTTCCCATATATGTTACTAAAGCAGAATATTTATATATTAAAGAGTCAATTATTTCTAGTTTATTTAGATAGTTATTCTTTCCTTCACTTATACTTTTTAAAATTTCATTTTTATTTGTAAATAAATATTCTTCTAATATTAGTTCATTTGCTATTAAGTTCGAGATAGACGTGTCACTTTTATAGTTTAGTCCATAAGCATTCATATATCTTTCTAATTTTTTACTTCTCTTACTTAAAAACTCTTCTTCATCTACTTCTTTTAATTCACTATAATTAATAATGCTTGAATAACTATTTATCTCCATATTAAGTGCATTAAAGTTATTTTGACACATTACTATATTCATTTCTAAGTTAGTTATCTCACTTTTAATAGCTTCTCTTTTATTTTTAGAAAAGATATATTTTTTATGAAGTTCATTTAGTACTTTCAATTTTATAAATAATTTATTTTTATAATTATTTATTTCATTTTGATAATGTCTTAGTTTTAAATATAAAATTTTAATATTTACACTGTTTCTTTCAGGACTGTTATTTATAAGGTCTACTGTGTAATCTAGTTCAAATAATAACTTATTTATTATTTCAGTATAAAGTTTTACGTTTATTTCTTCACTTAAATTAAAGTCTTTACTTGTTATAGTTTTATGAGTATTTAACACTTCTTTGTAACTATCAGTAAATTTTCTGTAAACTCTTTTATTTTCTTTCTCTTCATAAAAAGACTTATCTGGGTAAACTATAAAACTATTTAGATTTATTAGACCTAATGCTTCAGTATTTAATTTATTTCTTTTAAATAATTTACTAAATATACTCATAATTTACCCTCCTATCTTATTTAAAGTTTTAGTTTTAACATATGTTGCATTTTTAATTGTATATTCTTTTACAAGTAGCGATGATAAACCAGTATACAAATTATAATAAGCTTTTAAAACATCTGCAGAAGATAACCTATAATTTTTAGGATACCTTAACATTATTTCCATTAAAGTTTTTAATGAAATTAACTCTGGTAATTCATCATCTGAAGAAAATGCTCGTGCTCGTTTGCTACTAATGTAATTATTTTTATATATTGAAAGTATTTCTTTAATTACATTTTGTACTTCTAAAGATTTACTATTATTTAATTCATATTCTTTTAGATTTTGATTAGAAGAAACATAATGTGTATTATTGGTATAAAAATCATTTATTTTTTCTATAGTAAATATTAATTCTATTAAAACTTTATTATTTAGAATTTTATCTTCTTTATATAATGCATTTTCATTAAAATCTAAATATATATGCATATCGTAATAAAAATCCGAAAAGATTTTATTTAAAGCACTTACTTTAAATTCTTTTTTATCAAGTTCATTTTTCAAAAAGTCATTCATTACTTTGCATTCATAATCATAATTTACTAATAATGGCTTTCTATAATCACTATAATTTTCTTTATAACTTTTCTTAATAAAATCGTATTTTTTCTCACATATTTCTTTATAAATGCTT
>CAKOHL010000069.1 GCA_934085635.1 uncultured Bacilli bacterium
AGTTACATTTAAATCAAATATAAAATTGCTTGATAAATTACTTGCAGATAATCCAACAAGAAAAACAAGAACTGATTTTTCAAAAAGATTTGCTGCTGATAATACTAAGACTCTTTATACTAGTACTGAAACTATTTCTGGTATATCAAGTACAAAAACGGTTTATTATTTTGCAGGTAATGCAAAAAATAACTGGGTAAAATTTGGCAATTATTTATGGAGAATAATAAGAACAAATCACGATTCTAGTATAAGACTTTTATATTCTGGTACAGTAGAGCAAGGAGTTAATAATACAGATGGTGTTATAACATTTAATATGACATTTAATTCAACTAATAATAGTCCAAAGTATGTGGGATATATGTATGGAAGTAGTGATTCTTCTCTCGATAATATAAGAGGTAATACTGTTTCAAGTACAATTAAATCTTATATAGATAGCTGGTATAAAGCAACTGATTTATATGCTGATTTTGTAAGTACTGATTTAAAAAATTATCACTTAGATTCTAAATTTAAATTAAGGTTTAAATTACAAAATTATGAAAATTATTTAAGTAAAGATGCGGTTTATTGTGCTGAT
Source organism: uncultured Bacilli bacterium (assembly GCA_934085635.1). Classification (GTDB taxonomy): domain Bacteria; phylum Bacillota_I; class Bacilli_A; order RF39; family UBA660; genus CAG-628. The sequence goes on from CAKOHL010000069.1 coordinate 587, forward strand.
AGAAACTTAGCTTCAGGGTATAGTTATTCTCGCTCTGGTGAATTCTTATTTAAAATCGAGGACAGAATTCCTGATTGGTATAGTCTTAGTGAAATGACACCTAAACCAACTTATGATTGTACAAATATTAAAGACGCATTTTCAGGAAATAATACTAAGGCTCAGTTAAAATGTGCAGATGGCTCAGGTATTTGTCCAGTAGGTTTAATGACAGCTGATGAAGTTACGTTTGCTGGTGGTATTAGTGATTATAATTTTAGTGAACCATTTCCTTGGTATACGAAAAATGTGTCGCAGATATACTGGCTTATGACTCCTGCTAGATATGATAAACCTTATGGAAAAAGTGAAGCCTACGCTGGAACTTCAGCGACTCTAAAGGATGGTAGTGCAGGAGGATACTATGTCACTAATTTGGGCTGGGTAAGGCCTGTTACAAGTCTTAAGTCTTGTGTGTTATGGAAAAGCGGAGACGGGTCAGCTTCTGCTCCTTATGAAATCGTAGAAAATGGAGGATGTTAATTCCATTTTCTTTTACTTTTATGTAAAAATTATTAATTGTCAAAAGGGAACGAATGCAACTTGGAATTATGAAAGTGAAACTATGGATGTTTCTGATGTAGTAATTGGTGATTCTTGTGTAATTAATTTTACGTCAGGGAACACTATATCTTTATTTGATGGATTCTACTGGAGAATAATAAGAACAAATCACGATAAGAGTATTAGATTAATATATGCTGGAACTAGTCCTAGTCCTACTTATAACTGTAAAACACAACAAGATGCTTTTGCTGTTAACAACTCTAAAGCTAAACTTACATATCTAATTGGCCTTATGACTGCTGATGAAATTGTTTATGCTGGTGGTGTATATTCTACAACTGGTGGTAATGCTTGGTTCTATAGGAATAATAAAAGTGTTTCTAGTGATTATTCACATAGTATAACAGCACTCAACAATTGGTGGACAATGACACCTGCTGTATGGGCAAGGGATGGTGCTAAAAATGGCTCAATGTTAATAGCATATCCTTTAAGAGGACTGATTGCTTATACTAATTCTAACAATACTAGTGGAATGGTAGTTAGACCTGTTATAAGTTTGAGTGGTAGTCTTAAAGTTGCAAGTGGAAACGGTTCATCATCTAATCCATATATGCTTAGTTTACAAACTGTAAGAGTTAATTTCCATAGAAATAGAACAAGTTCTGATACTTCTGTTGCTAGTCAATATTTTATACTTAGAGAAAGTGGTAATAGGTTTGGTTACTTTACTAATGGAACTCCTAGATGGAAACAAACTGGACAATTTGGTCAATATGATTATGCTGGACACACTTTACAAGGCTGGGCACTTACTCAAAATGCTACTGCTAAGAATTATAGTGTTTATAGTGGAGTAAATGATTCTTGGCTTACTAATGTCGTAAACAAGAAATATGATGGTCAAACTACTGCTGGAGTAATAGACTTATATGCAGTATGGAGTAAAAACTAAAAAGAATTGCTAATATGCTTGCAATTCTTTTTATATATAGTAAAATAATTCGTGAGGTGTTTATTATGATAAATGTTGTTCTTTATGAACCAGAGATACCTGCTAATACTGGTAATATAATGAGAACTTGTGTAGCAAGTAATACTAAATTACATTTAATTAAACCACTCGGCTTTAGCTTAGAAGATAAGTATGTTAAGAGATGTGGTGTTAATTATATAGATAAATGTGATTATGAAGTATATGAAAATATAGAAGATTTTTTTAGTAAGAATAATGGAACATTTTATTTTTTAACTAGGTATGGTACTAAACCACATACTAGTTTTGATTATTCTAATAAAGATGAGAATATTTATTTCTTTTTTGGTAAAGAGAGTACTGGTATTCCACTTCATATTCTTAAAGATCATTTAGATAATTGTATGAGAATACCTATGACTGAAAATGTAAGAGCATTAAATGTAAGTAATTCAGTTGCTATTATGGTATATGAAGCTTTAAGACAACAAAATTTTAATGATCTTTTAACATATGAACCACATAAAGATAGAGATATAATAGAAAAAAGCTAGTCCTTGCTAGCTTTTTCGTCTTCAAATAAATAATCCATTGGGATTTCTAAAACAGTTGCTATTCTCCAAAGCGTTTCGACAGAAAATCCTCTTTTTCCGCCTTCACTTTCTATTCTTCTAATAAATTCAAAACTTCTATCAGTATATAAAGCAAGTTCTTCTTGTGTATATCCTTTAAGTCTTCTATATTTTCTGATATTTGAAGCAACTATTTTCTTTATATCTTTGTTAAAATCAAATTCTCTATATTTATATGTCATAAATACCACCATATTAATTTTCTCATAAAACTATTTAAATTAATGTAGTCAGACAGTACCAGTTGTTTATTAGTGTGCCCTTATTTATTTACTTTATTAATTTTTTTGTTCATATTAGTTTTTTATTAACATATATTTAAGTGAATAATAAAAGGAGTGGAAAATATGGATAAAAAAGAAATACTAGAAAGCATTTCAAGAAAAGGTAATGGAGAAATATATCTTGGTGTAGTTGGTGCAGTAAGAACTGGTAAGAGTAGTTTTATAAAGAAAGTAATTGAAACTATAGTAGTACCTAACATCGAGGATGAAAATGAAAAGAAAAGATGTTTAGATGAGATTCCTCAAACGAGTGGAGGTAAACAAATTATGACAGTCGAGCCTAAGTTTGTTCCTTCTAGTGGTGCAAATATTAAGATAGAAGAAATGACTACAAATATTAAACTTATTGATTGTGTAGGATTTGTTACACCTGATAGTAAGGGATTTGTAGATGATGAAGGGCACGAAAGGATGATTAAAACTCCTTGGTTTACTGAGGACTTACCTTTTGTAGAAGCAGCTACTATAGGTACTGAAAAAGTTATTAAAGATCATAGTACTATAGGTATAGTAGTTACAACAGATGGTTCAATTCTTGATATGGATAGACTTAATTATGTAGGAGCTGAAGAGAAAGTAATTAATGAACTTAAGAATATTAATAAACCATTTATAGTTATTATGAATTCTTCTCATCCTAATGATATAGGAACACGTGATTTGTGTGCAGAGTTAAAAAATAAATATGATGTACCAGTTATTCCAGTAAGTGTACCAGATATGACAGAAAAAGATATAGTGGGCATTTTAAAAGAGGCACTTTATGAATTTCCAGTTGAAGATATTGAAGTAAAAATCCCTGATTGGGTATCTGTTTTAAAGAGCGACAATCCTATTAAAAAGACATTTATGGATGCTATGAAGAAGAGTGTAGTAAGTGTAGATAAGTTAAGAGATATAGAAAATATTAATCTTAATTTTGAAGAAAATGATGTTATTAATAATGCTTATATATCTAATTTAAATACTAATACTGGAGAAGTTACTATTAATTTAGAAGCACCTGAAGAGTTATTTGATAGTGTACTTAAAGATACTATGGGTAAAGAGATTACTAGTAAGGCTGATTTACTTAGAGTATTTATGGATTTCAAAGAAGGTAAAAGTGAATATGAAAGTGTTAAATCTGCTCTTAAACAAGTATATTCAACTGGTTATGGTATAGTGTTTCCTAGACTTGAAGATATGAAACTTGAATCGCCTGAAATAATTAAACAAGCTGGTAGGTACGGAGTTAAATTAAAAGCAGTAGGTAGTTCTATACATATGATAAAGGTAGATGTTGAAAGTACATTTGAACCTATTATTGGAACAGAAATGCAAAGTAAAGAGTTAATAGACAATCTTATGAAAGATGGAAATAATGATAATATTTGGAAGAGTGAGATATTTGGTAGAAGTTTAGAAGTCATTGTTCAAGAAGGAATACAAGCAAAACTAAACTTAATACCAGATGCTGTTAGATATAAGCTTGCTAATACAGTTACAAAAATTGTAAACAAAGGAAGTGGAAACTTAATTGCTATTGTCTTATAGCAATTTTTCCTTTATAATAAGACTATAGGAGGTGTGATTTTATGAGAACTACATTTGATGTATATGATGCTATGGATGGAGGATTTGGACAGACTTCAAATAGTTTAACATGGATGATTATAGCTTTAATATTAGCTATTGCTGGTGGAATACTAGTGTATTTCTTATTCTTAAAAAAAGATAATGAAAATAAGTTTACTGGTTTTCTAAAATACTTATATGAATTCTTATCTTTTAAAAAGATGTGGCTAGAATCTATATTAAAGATATCTTATTTAATTTTAGCTATTTATATTTCCTTAATGTCGTTTGAATTAATCGGAACTAGTTTCTTAGGATTTATTTTAACTTTAGTGTTCGGAAATATAGTTTTAAGAGTAGTATATGAATTATCACTTTTACTACTTACTATATGTAGAAATACTACTGAAATTAATAAGAAACTTAAGTAAAAATTTGCTATAGCAATATAGCATTTTTTTATTTATGAATGTAAAAAATACATCTTTTGGACATTACAAAATACTAAATATAAAAAAATTATCAAAAAAAGTAAAAAATTATTTGCAAAATGGGTATTTTATAGTAAAATGAAGATGTAAGCATAATTTGCTTAAAAATATAAATTATGGAGGTAAACGAGATGACTAAAACTGAATTAGTAGAATTCATCGCTGCAAAAGCTGGTTTAACTAAAGCTGATGCTGGAAGAGCACTAGAAGCTACTTTAGAAGGAATTCAAACTGGTTTAAAGAAAGAAGGTAAAGTTACTTTAGTTGGTTTTGGTACTTTTAGTGCTAAGAAAAGAGCTGCTAGAGAAGGAATTAACCCTCTAACTAAGAAACCATTAAAAATAGCTGCTAAAACTGTTGCTAGTTTTAAAGCTGGAAGCAAACTTAAAGATGCTTTAAACTAAAAAAGTCTTTTTGACTTTTTTTTTGGTCATTTCTAGAAACAATATGGTTAATTATTATTTAAGTACATTAAAAAAATTAGAAGATAATGGATATAAAGCTTATGTGGTAGGTGGATATGTAAGAAATTTACTTCTTGGAGAAAGAGAAGTTGATGTTGATATTATAACTGATGCAGTTCCTATGGAGATAAAGAAGATATTTAATAATGTTAAAAGTGTTAATAATGAATATGGTTCTATTAAGTTATATGTTAAAGATCATATTATAGATATTACTACTTTTAGAAGAGAAATAGGATATAAAAATGGTAAACCCATTAAAATAGAGTACAC
>CAKOHL010000070.1 GCA_934085635.1 uncultured Bacilli bacterium
CGTTTTATTACTGAACAATACATTTACAATTTATTTGTCTAATCGTTAACGTAAATAGATTTTTATTCGTATTTATAGTATAATGTTTATGAGGTGCAGAAGTGATTAAATACAAGAAGAATATAGGTTATGCTAATAGAGGTATGTTTTTGGAGCATATTATAAATAATGCTAATACATATTATTTGAGTAAAGATATTGCTGTTATTTATAAGAAGCCTACTCCAATTAAGGTACTTAATGTAGCATATAGGAGTTCTAAGACTACACTTATTGATAAAGCTGTTTTTAGTGAAACTAGTACACTTGATTATAATGGTATATATAAAGGAAAGTATATTGAGTTTGATGCTAAAGAGTGTAAGAATAGTACTTCGTTTCCATTATCAAATATTAAACCTCATCAAATTGAGCATATTAAGAATGTAATGAGACATAATGGAATTGTTTTTCTTATAATATTTATGAATAATAAGTTTTATTTACTTAAGGGAGATAGTCTTATTAGTTTTATAGATAATAATAATAGAAAGAGTATTCCATATGAGTATATAGAGGAAAAAGGATATATTATTAAAGAAGGGTATATGCCTAGGATAGATTATATTAAGGCTATCGATGAGGCATATTTAAAGGAGGAAAAATGAAATCTTTAAAGAGTAAGATTAAATTTAATGAGATAAGAAATAAGAAGGAGAAACTTAAGGCAAAGTTAAAGACTAGAGAAAAGCCTAAGAAAGATAATGTTAAAACTGATAAAGCTTCAGTTTGGTATAAGATACTTATTGTTATTACTGGACTTGGTATTTTGATGTTTGGTGTTATTTTCTTGTTTGCTATATATATTGTTATAAGTGCACCTTCATTTAACGAGGATGATTTGTTTAATAAGGATTCTACAATTATTTATAAAGCTAATGGTGAGGTTCTTACTACTCTAGGTATGAATGCTGGAGATGGTAATGTTGAGAGAAGAACTAAACTTACTTATGAAGAATTACCTGATGTTTTAATTGACGCGGTTGTTGCTACTGAAGACTCTAGATTCTTCCAACATAATGGTGTTGACCTTGCAAGATTTATTAAAGCTAGTATTGGGCAACTTTTAGGTAATTCTGGTGCAGGTGGTGCTTCTACCCTAACAATGCAAGTTAGTAAAAATGCTTTAACAGATACTACTTCAAGTGGTATTAAGGGTATTATAAGAAAGTTTACAGATGTATATTTATCAGTATTTAAAATAGAAAAACAATATACTAAGCAAGATATTATAGAACTTTATTTAAATAGTGAGTTCTTAGGTAATCAATCATTTGGTGTTGAACAAGCTAGTCAAGTATATTTTGGTAAAAGTGCTAGTAATTTAAGTTTAAGTGAATCTGCTTTGATTGCTGGTTTATTCCAAGCTCCTAGTGCATATGATCCTTATGTTTATCCAGAAAAAGCTGAAGCAAGAAGAAATCAAGTTTTAAATTTAATGGTGAGACACGGATATATTAATGAAGAAGAAGCTAGTATAGCTAAGGCAATACCTGTTAAGAGTATGCTTACTGAAAGAAAGAGTAATTTAAATATTTATCAAGGTTATATAGATACTGTTATTGAAGAAGTTATGGATAAGTATGATGTTAATCCATATAAAGTACCTATTGAGATTTATACTTATTTTGAAAGTGATAAGCAAGATGTTATTAATAGTATTTATAGTGGAAGTGCTGGTTATACTTTTAAAGATGATGCTATTCAGCTCGCTGTTGCTGTTGTAGATAATAAGAATGGTGCTTTAATAGCTGTTGGTGCTAGAAGAAATGATAAGGGAGAACTTGGCTATAATTATGCTACTATGATTAATAGACACCCTGGTTCTACTATTAAACCTATTTTGGATTATGGTCCTGCTATCGAATATTTGAATTGGTCTACTTACACTCCCCTATTTGATGAGGAAGTAAGTTATACTAAAGGTGGTTCTATTAAGAACTGGAATAATAAATATCAAGGTTTAGTTACTATGAAGACTGCTCTTTCTAAATCAATGAATACTGCTGCTCTTCAAGCTTTTCAAGCTACTAGTAATGAACAGAAATGGAATTTTGCTACTAGTCTTGGAATTACACCTGGTAATGCTGGAGGAATTATACATGAATCTGCATCTATTGGTGCTTTTGAAGGAGTTAATCCTAAGAAACTAGCTGGTGCTTATAGTGCATTTGCTAATGGTGGATATTATACTGAAGCACATACTGTAAAAAGTATTAAATTTAAAGAGACTAATGAAACTAAAGAAATTAAATATACTAGAGAAAGAGTTATGAAAGAAACTACTTCATATATGATTACTGATATATTATTTGATGTTACTACAAGTTCTGCTAATGTTAGGGGTACTCAAGTAGCATCTAAGACTGGTACAAGTAGTTATGATACAGAGTTCTTAAAGAAACTTGGACTTTCTAATAATGTTATTCAAGATTCTTGGGTTGCTACTTATAATCCTGATTATACTATTTCATTCTGGTATGGATATGATGAACTTACTAAAGAGATGGTAGAAAAGAAACAATATAACCTAATGAGTAGTGCTACTACTAATAGAAATAAGATACATGGTATACTTGCTAAGGGAATATTTAATACTGGAAGTAAGTTTACTGTTCCTAAAGGTATAAGTGAGGTTGAAGTTGAACTTGAAACTATTCCTGCTAGACTTGCTAGTGCTTATACTCCTACTGATTTAAGAGGAAAGTTCTACTTTATAGCTGGTACTGAACCTACCGAAACAAGTACAAGATTTACTGAATTAGAGAATCCTACTAATATTAAAGTCTTAGAAACTGGTACTTCAGCTACTGTTAGTTGGACTAGTCCTAATACTCCAAGTGCTGTTAGTTTAGATTATTTAACAAATTACTTTAATAATAATTTTAAAAATTGGGCTGAGAAAAACTTTAATTTAAGGCTTGAATATAATAATAAAAATATTGGTACTTATGGATTTGATATTTATTTAAAGAGTGGCGCTAATTTAACTTATGTTGGAAGAACTGATAGTAATTCTTATACAATTAATAATACTACTGGATATGATTCTGTTGTTGTAAAGAGTGCTTATTCAATATTTAAGACTAATCAAAGTAGTGGTGCTAGCGCTGAACTTACTGGTTCTTCTACTACATTCTCAATTGAGTTAAAGGCTATTTCAACAAGAAATGGAGATTTTGTTCATCCTACTTATAGTATAGGAGAAACTATTCCTGAGATTGGTACTAGTACTATTAAATTCTTAATTAATAATCTAGATGTTACTAAGACAATACCTAGTACGGATATATCGTATAAGATAGAAGATTGTACTAATGCTTGTAAGAAAGTAGATAAGATAGATAATACTAAAACTGGAGAATATGAGATAACTTATACAGTTAATTATTTAGGTTCTCCTCATAAAGAAATTAGATATATACATATAAAGTAAGAGTGGCTTATTAGCCACCCTTTTTATTTAGATAATGCTACTGTAGCAGTACTACTTGCTATTTGAAGAAGTTCATCACTTGTTAAGCTTTCACCTATTATGTAGTATTCTTTACCACCACTAGACCAGTTTAGACTAGTATTTGTAAGTATTCCTAAGACGTTCCCATATTGTACTACATCTCCACTTACTAGTGTTGTTTCGTGTACATCATTTCTTTTTTGTGCTTCTTCAATTAATATGAAAGGTTTAACTCCTGTATAAGTAAGTATAACTCTTTCTTTATCTTCATTTGTTATTACTTCTTCTCCACTATATTTAGTACCTGAAGGAAGATACATTGGATATACTACACTTTCTAATGTATTACTTGCTTCTTTATCAGTATTTTCTACACTTTCTTTAATGTTATTGTTTAGCATAAAGTATTCTTTATCATATTTAGTTTTTGTATCTATTTTAGTTATAACTGTTTTTATAACTTCTATATTAGAAGAATTTTTAACTACCACTTTATTAGGAAGATAATCTTTACCTAAAGTAATTTCTTGAGTTTTAAGATCACTATTGTTAGGATAATTTACTTTACTTGTTATAGTGTATTTGCTTCCTGTTGAACCTACTTTTCTATCTTGGTCTTTTAATACATCTTTAAGTACTGTTTCAAGTACATAACTTTGACTACTATTTGTAGGCCATTCACTTTGGAATTTAAAACTCTTATTAATACTTGGAGTTACAACATATACTCCTTCATCATTTTTAAGAATAATTTGCTCGTGGTTGTTCTCTTTATTAGTTAAACTAACTTTGTAATAATTTCCTTTCTTAAATGTAACATCAACTGTGTAATTATATTTATCTTCATTATTAACTATTTCCATTTCTCCAATTAAATGATAATTATCTAAAGAATTAACTTTTTTTTCAAATTCTTTAACTACATTTTCATCATTTTTACCACATCCCACTAACATAAATAATGAAAATACTACTACTAAAAACTTTTTCAAAATAACCCTCCTTTAATTATTTACATTAAATTATATTTAATTAATCTTCTAATATGTATAAAATAATTAAAAATGATTAAACTAATACCATAAGGAGGTAGAGAATGCAAAGTTTACAAAAAATAGCATTAGCCTTAACTATCATAGGTGCTTTAAACTGGGGACTAGTCGGTTTATTTAATTTTAATCTAGTTGAAGCTATATTTGGTGTAGACGCTCTTCTTACTAAAGTAATTTATTCTTTCGTAGGACTTGCAGGTATTATTAACATAGGACTATTACTTACACCATTTACTACTAAAGAAACAAAATAAAAGTATGAAAGAGTTATTCATACTTTTTTGTTTGGGTTAAAGACACAGCTTAGCATCCACTTGAAGTTTCCACTATTTCATATGGTGTCTCTGATGTTCCATTTCCTGTACTATATTTGATACAAGGCTTGAGAGAAACGACGGGACGGACAACATTCGAATAGTAGACAGTGATGTTGCCCAAAAAGCCAGGATAATCAGATCCGAACACAAGCCACGAGCGAGCATCGCGGCCAACCAAGCGCACAGGCGACAAAGACCACCAATATGTTGTACCTGTTGAACTCTCTAATGAACTATTTGTATAATACCACATTGGTGCATTTTCAAATGCTACTCCTCCTGCATATGCTATTTCATCTGCTGTCATTAGGGCTATTGGATATGTTAGTTTTCCATTACCTGCACTTGCATCTACTGTGAATTTATCATTATCATTTGTACAATCGTATGTTGGTGTTTTATTTGTTTTTAGTCTTTCATAAGCCTTAAAAGTAAAGTCCTCAGTTTTTGAGTATGTTTCTCCACTTGCAAGTTCTCTATCATTACAATATACTGCTGTTGTACTTAGGTATTTTGTATATGATGTCATATTATTTGCATACCAATTATCTATATACGTTTTAATAGTGCTATCATTTGTATTTGTTCTTGCTTCTTCTGGTGTAGTGTCTGAGTTTCCATACATATAGCCTACATATTTTGGGCTATTACTAGTTGTATTAAATGCACTTGCACCTATATATGCATCTGTTGCTGTTGTACTTGTTCCGTGATACAAGAGTCTTATACTTCCATCAGAGTTTGTTCTTAT
>CAKOHL010000071.1 GCA_934085635.1 uncultured Bacilli bacterium
GGACTTTACTTGGAAGAGGACTTCTTACTAGAACTTATTTTAAATGTGCGAATGGACTAAAAAAGTAGCATTTTTTTAATTATTTGCTACTTTTTAGGACTTTTTTATTTGTTATCAGTTTTACTGATTCTTCATCAGTTGATAAATTATCTAGAGTTTTTCCATATACGTATTTGTTAAAGTATATTGGTTTTTCTTTTTTACTGTTTAGTCTTATTGATAGTATGCACATACTTATTCCTCTGAAAGGTAAATATAGTGCAGTCTTTTCGTATTTATTGTATACAGTTATTATTCCTAGGTCTTCGTTTATTGATGTTAGTGTTAATTTTTTAGATTTTATATAACCAAATATGTAGTACGTTACATATATTTCTTTTCCTAGATAATTATATAATTCATATATAGCGTTTTCCAATTTCCACCTCGTGAGTTATTATTATACAAGTTTTTGATATTTTTGTAAAGCATTAGCGTTTTTTATGTATTTGAATATAATATACTAGTAGTAAGATTAATTAGCTATAGGATTATAGTTAAAGCTGGCTTGGTCTTACTACTTTTTAGTTTGTTACGAGTTTACCTATTATTTTGAATATACTCCCTAAGCCATCTACGATTACTTTTTCAGTGAATTCTCCTGATTTTACTCCCAAATCACTTACTTTGTTTCTGTAATCTTTTGTTTCGGTTATGTACTCTTCTATTGTTATGTCTTTTCCTTCCGCGATATCTTTTTCAAATTGGGCCATTGCTTCTTTTGTTATGTTCATTTTGTTATATTCTTTGTAGTTATAGTATCCTCCTTCGAAAGCTAGGTATACTGCTAGATATATTCCTATTAAAGTTAGTATTATTATTTTAAATATAGGTTTTTTCTTTTTTTTAGGCATTAGTTTCCTCCTTTATTATTTTTTCTAATATTTTAGAGAGTACTTCTATTGTGTTGTTTACTTCTTCTATTTTGTTTTCGTATCCACCTATTTCTATTAGTACACTTTTACCGTTTAGGTTAGGATTGTATACTCCATATTTGCTTGGTCCTAGTTTGTAGGAGACTCCTTTTGATAACCCTCTTAGAGTACTTTCTGTTTCTTCGTTTAGTTTTTCTGCAAAGCCTTTGTTGTTTTCGTATGGTGTGTGTTCAAGGCCTACTACATAGAGTATTTTTGCATATTTGACTCCGTTTATATCAAGTGTGGTGTTATCATATGAGCCACTATCTCTGTGCACGTCTATTAGGTATTTTATGCTTGGGTATTCTTCTTGTTTTTTTCTTGCAAAGTATTCACTAGCGTGGTAACTCATATTATATTTGTAGTTATGTTTGTTTAGATATGATTTTATGTCATTAGTTTCCACCAGCGTGCCTATTCTTTTTTTGTTTAGCTTTTCTCTTAGTATGTAAGAGGCTATCATTACATTGGGTTTTACTGAGTAGTCAAGCATACTTTTTAAATCATATTCTTCTGTTTGATGAGTGTTGTATATATAGACTATAGGCTTTGAGGAGTTTTCACTTGGTGCTGGGTCAGAGATGAATTCACTTTTAGATTTTGAGTAATCGAATGAGTCTTCTTCTATATTTATTATATTTAATGCATTTTTGCTAACTATTTTATTCATTCCTGAGTATAGTAAGTTAGATGGAGTTACTAAGTATTCTTTCATACTTTCTTTACTTTTGGTGCTTTCGTTTAAAAGTAATGTAAGAAGTATACTTCTATTATTAAACATTAATTTTAGAGTACATAAAAAAGATACCATAAATACTATTATGTATTTTAGTCCACTTTTGTTAGTTTTGCTTTTAAATTTTCTCATATTTAGTCACCTATGATAGATTTTACACTAAATATTATGAAATATTTGTCAGTTTATGTTTAAAATATTCTATTTATTGATATAGATATTATAGTGCTTAGGTTATCTACCAGCATATCTATATCATTTGTTGTTACGATTAAATCTTCATTTAATCCTGCTTCTTTTTTTATGTTTATTATTGTTGGTATTCCTACGTTTATTACAGGCTTTTTTATTGTTTTTTGGTCTATTATGCTTACTTTTTTACTGAATGCACTTCCAGGGGATAACCCAGTTGTGGCTATTTGTATTGTTTTTCCTAGCCTTTCGGTGCTTTCCGCTTTTAGAGAGTCAAATACTACTACTAAGTCTACATCAATTATACCGGTTAAGTTTCTTATGAAGTCTGTACTTTTTATGTTAGTGCTACCTAGTACATTTTTGTATATTTTGTATGAGTTATCATCTAAGCATATTTTTTCTATTATAGTGCTTCCAAATTTATCACAAGCAAAGTCCTTGTTACCTAACCCTACAAATAGTACTTTAGGTACTTTTGTTATTTTGTAGTATTTTAGTATTTTTTTAAATGAGTCTGATATAGTATTTAGAAGTATTTCTAATTCATTATCTACTTTTTCTTTGTTAAATTTTATTGTTATGTATTTACCTTTTCCTTTATTTATCTTTCTTGCTTCACTTAAATTTAGTTCTATGTCAGTTACACTTATGTTGTTTGTTATTTTTTCTTCGTTTTTAATATTACTTGTATTTAGCATTATTTCACTATTGTCAAGTAAGATATTATCTTTGTACATATATATCACCATTATTAAAATGAAGCATTTGCTTGCATTTTATACTCTTTTTTGGTAAAATTATTTTGTAATCAAAAGGGAGGTGCAAAATATGGCAAATATTAAAAGTGCTAAGAAAAGAATAGTAACAAGTAGAAAAGCCGCTGCTCTTAATAATGATGTTAAAGCAAGTATGAAGACTAGTATTAAAAAGTTTGAAAAATCTTTAAATGAGTCTGTTGAAGTTGCAAACGATAAATTAAAAGTTGCAATTAAGAATATTGATAAAGCAGCAAGCAAAGGTGTTATTAAAAAGAATACTGCTAGTAGATATAAAAGTAATTTAACTAAAAAATTAAATGCTAAGAACAACTAATTTATGTTGTTTTTTTTTGTATTATTTGATATTATTAAAATATGAAGAAGATAAAGAATATATTGTTTACTCTAGTGATGTTTTTAATGGTTTATGTTGTGTATGCTAATATTGATACTATTAGTACTAGTGTTAGAAGTCTACTTGTTTCTACTAGTAGGCCTAGCATTGCCGTTAAGAATGAATATACTAGAAGTTATAATTACGTTAATTTTAATTATAGTGAGGATTTTGTACCTTATACTAAGGATGAGATTATAAATATTTATTTTAATATTATAAATGATGGTATGAGTGAGTTTGAGTTTTATTGCCCTAGTGATTATAAGGAATGTGCTAAAGATGTAGAAAATATTGGTAAAGATAATACTCTTCTTAGCGATATTAATAATTATGTACATCCATATAATTCATTTTTGACTATTAATACTATGGTTTCTAATAATGGTAAGGTTATTGTTAAAGTTAATCATAAGTATAGTGATGATAAGATAGAGATTATTAATAATAAGGTTAGTGAAGTTATTAGTTCTTTAGGATTAGATGGACTTAGTACTGTAGAAAAGATTGAAAGAGTTCATAATTATATTATTAATAATGCTGAGTACGATAATGATAGTGATAATTCTACATATGATTCTACTAGTGCGTATGGTACTCTTATTGAGGGCAAAAGTGTGTGTTCTGGTTATAGTGATTCAATGGCTATTTTCTTAGATATTTTAAAGATACCTAATCTTAAGGTTAATAGTGAGAATCATATTTGGAATTTAGTTTATGTTGGTGGTAAGTGGTATCATTTGGATCTTACTTGGGATGATACTGGTAATGAAAAGTATGGTAATGATTTCTTCTTAATTACAAAAGAAAAACTCTTTGAGCTTGACTCTAAAGAGCATATGTTTGATGAATCATTCTTTATAGAGGCTAGATAAGTAGTCCTCTATTTTTTTGATCGTGTTACTAAAATTAGTGTAGTCTACTATAAATGAGTTAACATTAGTAAATTGATGTTTAAACCAAGTTATTTGTCTTTTTGCATAGTGTCTTGTGTCTTTTTTTATTAAGTCTATACTTTCTTCTTTAGTTATTTTTCCATTTAAATAAGGTAGTAATTCTTTGTATCCTATTATATTTTTTAGAGCACTATATTCTTTTAGTTTTTCTGTTTCTTCTATTAAGCCAGCATTTATCATTTTGTCTACTCTTTTGTTTATCATTTGGTATAGTTCATTTTTGTCTGGCATTAGACATATTAAAGTGAAGTCATAAAGTGCCTTATCTTTTTCTTCATAGTTTTTGATTATTTCTCCAGATGATTCGTAGTGACTTAGAAATCTTTCTAGCCTTTTTCTGTTGTTTTCGTGTATGTTGTTTTCTATGTATATTCTATCTACTTTTTGTTTTAACTCTTTATTTGTGTAAGCTGAGTAGTCTAAAGTTTTTGTTTCTTTTCCAAAGTTATAGTCATATAGTAGTGCTTTTATATAGAGTCCTGTTCCACCTACAATGATTACGTTTTTGCCTTCTTCTATTAGAATATTTAATATTTTTCTTCCTTCTTCTTGGTAGTCTTTTACTGTGAAGTTTTCGTTCAAGTCTAGAAAGTCAATCAAGTGATGTTTTATTCCTTCTTTTTCTTTTTCTGTTATTTTAGCTGTGCCGACGTTTACTTCTTTGTACATTTGCTCTTTGTCTGCATTTATTATTTCAGCATTATATTTTTTAGCAAGATGTATTGAGGCTTCGGTTTTACCACTTGCAGTTGGACCCATTATAACAATTATTTTACTCTTCTTCATCATCATCTTCATCATCATCTTCAATTTCAATAGGTACTTCTTCTCCATTTTCATCTAGTGTTTTCCCGTTTGCATATAAGTATCCTATATAATCCATAAAATCCATTATAATATTACGCTCCTTTCAAACGATGTGGTTTCTGCCACTTTAATTATTATATTAAATATAAATTCAAACATTTCTTCTTTTGTATTTATTTCTTTTATTTTGGTCTCCTAACCATTAACTCTTTTAAACATTTTTTCTAATTCATATCTTGAGTATTTTATTATTGTTGGTCTTCCGTGAGGGCAAGTGTATGGAAATTCACATTTGAATAGTCTTTTTAATAAAATGTCTTGTTCATCTAGTCCGATGTTTGTGTTTCCTTTGACACTCATTTTGCAAGATAAATTTATTGCCAGTTGTTCGTTAAATTTTACCCTATCAAATTTTTGATTACCATTTATTATTAGGTCAAATATTCTTTTTAAGCTTTCTGTTTCATAGCCTTCTCTTAGGTATGTTGGGTGTGATGTTATTCTTATAGTGTTTATTCCAAATTCTTCAAAGTCTATTCCTAGAGAAGTAATAAAGTCTTTGTTTTCCATAACTGTTATAAATTCGTTTTTAGTGAGTTCAATGTTTACTGGAAATAACATACTTATTTTAGATACTTCTTTTTTCTTTAGTT
>CAKOHL010000072.1 GCA_934085635.1 uncultured Bacilli bacterium
TGCAAATACACCCCATACACGTAAAAATTTATATATATAAAATATTAGCATTATTTATCCCTCTATCCTAAGACTAATGATACTATATTTTTCCTATTAATTCAAGTGTCTTTTTCTTAATATAATTAATATAATATTATAGGTGAATATTATGGCAAGTTTAAATTTTTCTAAAATAATAAGTGGCATAAGTAGTGCTACTCAAACGGTTAATAAAGTGATTCCTATTTATAAAGAAATATCCCCTATCGCGCAGAATATTAAGAGTGCTTTTAAAACAGTAACATCTGTAAAAGAAGCTGTAAAAGAAAAAGAAATAGAAGAAATAAAATCACTTGAAAGACCTGTTACTAACTTCAAAAAGAAGAGTGATGAAAGAAGTACTAACTTAGATACACTTACATTTTTCCAATAAAAAAACTAATAATTATAATTAGTAAGTATTTTTAATTTTTCACTTATTATATCATTATTAGTTTTTAATAATATTTCTTTATATTTATTAATTAATAAATTATTTCTTTCTTTAAGTAATTCTATATTTTGATGATTATAACCAACTATTAATTCTACATTTGTAAATTCTCTTTCTATAGTATCAAATATAATCATATTATATAGTTTACCTTTTTCTTTAACTATTTCTTCTAATTTAATAAAGTAACCCATTTTCATCATTTCGCGTCTTAATGTTTCGTGATGATTATTAGAAATAGTTATTATTTTATTAAATCTAACTTTACTATTTTTTACTATATCTAATATAGTATATGTACCCATTCCAGCAGTTACTAAAGTGTAATCAGTTTCATTTTCATTTAAAGTAACTCCACTTCCAACTCTAAAATCAATATATTTCTTTTCTTCTAAAGTTAAATTTTCACTTGCACGCTCAATAATAGAATCAACTACATCACTTGCAATACTATATATATGTCTTTTAGCAAGAAGTTTACTTAAAAGTGCTTGGTCACACCCTACATCTATTACTTTTTCATTATCTTCTATATATGAAGATATTTTTTTTATTCTAGTCAATTAGAAAATCCCTTAACTTTTTAGCTCTAGAAGGGTGTCTTAATTTTCTAAGAGCTTTAGCTTCTATTTGTCTAATTCTTTCTCTAGTAACGTGGAATCTTTTTCCAACTTCTTCTAGTGTATGACAAGTACCATCATAAAGTCCAAATCTAAGTTCAAGTACTTCTTCTTCCCTTTTAGTAAGAGTTTCTAATACTCCTTTTAACTCTTGTTTAAGCATTGTATAGTCAGTATATTCTTCAGGTCCCATAGTTCTTTCATCAGCAAGGAAGTCTCCTAAATGAGAATCATCTTCTTCACCTATTGGTGTTTCTAAACTAACTGGATCTTGACTAATCTTTCTAATTTCAACAATCTTATCAAGTGGAAGTCCCATCTTCTTGGCAAGTTCTTCTTCAGTAGGCTCTCTATTAAGGTCAAGTGCAAGTTGTCTTTCAACTCTAGCCATTTTATTAATAGTTTCAACCATATGAACAGGAACTCTTATAGTTCTAGCTTGATCAGCAAGTGCTCTAGTGATTGCTTGTCTTATCCACCAAGTAGCATATGTACTAAATTTATAACCTTTACCATAATCAAACTTATCTACAGCTTTCATAAGTCCAATATTTCCTTCTTGTATAAGGTCTAAGAAAAGAAGTCCACGTCCGACATATCTCTTAGCTATACTAACTACAAGCCTTAAGTTAGACTCAGCAAGCACTTTTTTAGCTTCTTCATCTCCATCAGCAATTCTTTTACTAAGTTCTTGCTCTTCATCTAAACTAAGAAGACTAATTCTACCTATTTCTTTAAGATACATTCTAACATTATCGTTAACACTCATATCTTTGCTTTCATTAGCAATTTTTTCTATATTAAAGTCAGGGCTCTCATCAAGTAAGCCACCATCAGTGTCACTTTCATCCTCACTTCTAACTTCTATTCCGTTTTCACTAAGTGCATTATAAAGATCATCTAAATTATTACTATCTAAGTCTAAATTAGCTGTTTTCTTAGCAATAACTTCATAAGTCAAAAATCCCTTTTCTTTACCAGTTTTAACTAAATCATTAATGACACTATCAATATTACTAGTACCTTTAGTACCTTCATCATCTTTAATCTCAATGTTATTTTTTTTAAGCACTTTATAAAGTTTGTCTAAGCTTTTATCATCAAGTTCTAATAAAGCAGTCTTTTTAATAATAGTCTTTTCAGTAAGAAATCCTTTTTTCTTACCCATTTCTATTAAATCTTCTAGTATACTTTCAAAAGTATTTTCATCATTTACCATTTTAACACTTCCTTCTTCATATTAAATAGTCTTTCTGCTATTTTCTTTTGTTCATTTTTATCAATGGTATTTTTAAATTTGTCCTTTAAGACTTTTTCTTGCTTTTGAACTCTATATTCTTTGACTCTCATTATATAATCTTCTAGTTCCTCTTTAGTATAATTTTCACTCTGAGGATAACTACACACACTCTTCAAAGTAACATTTAAGTCCTCACGAACACAAGTGTAACATATAAAGTCCGAATAGTCAAATGTTTTATGCTCTTCTTTGTAAAAAACTATAGCATCTGCAAGTTTTTTTCTATTAACGTCATTTAAATACCCTAAGTAGTTTTCATAATAATCTATAAGTTCTGGGTAATTCATCATTAAATAAAGTATTCTTATTTCACTAATAGCATATTTATCATACTTAATCTTTTTAGCAGGAACCCTTTTTTCTTCTTTTTTTATAGTTACATTATTATTAGTAATCTTACTCTTAATTAAATTAGAATCTATACCATATTTATCACTAAGTTC
Organism: uncultured Bacilli bacterium; assembly: GCA_934085635.1. Taxonomy (GTDB): domain Bacteria; phylum Bacillota_I; class Bacilli_A; order RF39; family UBA660; genus CAG-628. The sequence goes on from CAKOHL010000072.1 coordinate 2,839, forward strand.
TTTTACTTTAATCTCTCTTAAAATATCATCATCTACAGCATTAATAGCCTCGATACTTTCTTTAATATATTCTGCTAAGCTTACTGAATCACTTAAGTCTTTATTTTTCTTTAAATAATCTAGTTCGAAGTCAATAAAGTTAACTCTTTTTTCATAAGCACCTATGAAAGCTTCTGCTCCCTCATATGCAATTAATTCATCAGCATCTTTATACTTACTAAATATTATAACAGTAGGACTTATTCCTTCTTTCATTAGAAGTTTACCTATTTGAATAGTAGCAATTTTACCTGCTTCATCTTGGTCCAGATTAAGAACCACATCTACCTTATCTTTTTTAATAACAGTTAAGTGGTCTTTAGTAAAACTTGTCCCCATCAGTGCCACAACATTGTCAATACCTATTGTATGACACCTAATAACTTCCATAAATCCTTCACTTATTATAATCTCTTTTTTCTTCTTAATATCATTCTTAGCATTATAATAATTATATAAAATACCACCCTTTTTAAATATAGGAGTCTCCTTAGAATTGACGTATTTAGGCGCATCACTATCATCATACTTTCTACCACTAAATCCAGCAGGATTACCCTCATTATCTTTAATAGTAAACATTATTCTATTTATAAAGACATCTTTACCATTATTAGAAAGTCCTGCTTCTTCAAGGAGGTTTTCACTATATTTCTTACTAAGTCCTTCACTAAGACCACCTGACAGAGAAAGTCCAATATCAAAATAATTAATAGTATCTTTATCTAGCTTTCTATTTTCCAAATATTTTCTTGCTTCTTCCCCTTCTTTAGAATTCAGATTATTTTTATAATATGAAAGTGCAATGTTATATAATGAATACATATCTTTATAAGGACTATTAACATTTTCTTTCTTATCAAGTTTTAAATCTATATGAGCATTTTTAGCAAGCACTTCTAGTGCTTCAACAAAACTTATTCCAAGATAATCTTGTACAAAAGAAATAGAATTACCTGTATGCCCACATACGAAACATTTAAAAATTTGTTTTTCCTTACTTATGCTCATTGAGGGAGAATGATCATCATGAAAAGGACAAACAGCAAAAAAGTTCTTCCCTTTTTGAGTAAGTGGAAGATAACTTCCTATAGTATCAACTATATCATTAGAATCTTTAATTTTATGAATTAATTCATCACTTATTTTTACCATAAACCCTCCATTCTTAAGGGATAACTAATATCCACCTACTACATATTTATTTTCACTAACAACAATAAACGCGTGACTATCATTTTCAGTAACAATCTTTTTAAGTAAAGGTAGTTTCTTATTAGTAGTAGCCACAAATATCATATATTTATTACTAATTAAATCTTTACCTTTTATTTTACTGACACTAACAGCAAAATTATTGTTAACAAGGGCATCAACTACATCTTTCTTTTGTTTAACAACAATATTTACAGATACATTACTAGTAACAAATCTATCACTCAAATACATACCTACCATTACACCAGTAGCATATCCTGCACTATAGGAAAGAGCAATTAAAAATGCATTACTTGCTGAATTAAGTGCCTCCCTTACAACTAAAAACCAAACGAACACCTGAATGAATGAGGCTAAAACTGCGTACACTGTTTTATCCTTAACAACGAAAACAGTTGCCATTGTAGATAAACTAGTATCTACTATTCTAGCTACAAAAACAATTAAACATAAAAGCACAACATTATCCATCATCACACCTCTTTTTATTTCGATACTATTATACTAAAATTATAAGAAAATGTCTATTTATTTAAAGCAAAAAAGGATTAGAATCTATTATCTCTTTCTATATCCCTTTTCTTAATTGTTTCACGTTTATCATAAAGTTTTTTACCTTTACATAGTCCAAGTAATATCTTAGCTTTACTATTTCTAAAATAAAGTTTTAAAGGTACTAAAGTATAATTATCAAGTTCTAGTTTTTTACTTAGTTTATTAATTTCACTCTTATGCAAAAGTAACTTTCTTTCTCTTCTCTCATCGTGATTAAAAATATTACCTTCTTCATACTTAGCAATAAACATATTTATAATAAAAACTTCACCATTCTTAATTCTAGCATAAGCATCTTCTATACTTGCTTTACCTTTTCTTATGCTTTTAATTTCAGTACCCTTAAGTTCAAGACCAGCTTCAATATCATCTATAACAAAATAATTAAACTTAGCTTTTCTATTTAAAATTTCCATACTTTTTCAACCTTATTCTCCTTTCACAAGTACAAAATCAATATGTCTAGTCTCTTTATTAG
>CAKOHL010000073.1 GCA_934085635.1 uncultured Bacilli bacterium
GGCTTGTAGCTCAGTTGGTTAGAGCGTGCGTCTGATAAGCGCAAGGTCGATGGTTCAAGTCCATTCAGGCCCACCATTAATAATGGCCTGTTGGTGAAATGGTTAACACACACGCCTTTCACGCGTGCATTCACGGGTTCAAATCCCGTACAGGTCACCAATTAGATAGTTAGATCTCGGTTACGAGATTTTTTTTATGTATTAAAAAATAATAGAGGTTACTCCCCTATTATTTTGTGCAAGTATCGTACCCGTCTGTTTTGTATGTGCCTGGACAATTAATGTATGCTTTTGCTGCATTATTAGTGAATCTTATGCAAGCATCGCAAGTTGTTTCTCTATAAACGACTTCATCGATGTAATCGTTATTTACTAGTGAGTTTAAAAGTATGTAGCCACTAAAAGTATAGTCGTCGTTTCTACTTATTGTGTTTGGACATCTGTTTAAATCAACTGGATTTTTGCAGTAATCTTCTAAATATAAAAGTGCTGCATCTTTTATTTCGTTTTCTTGAACTTTTAATGTTTTATTACTACTTTGTTTAAATATGTCTGCTATTCTTGGTACTACTAACATCATAATAGCGCCTATTAGTACTATAACAATTAATATTTCTACTAATGTAAAACCTTTTTTCTTCATAATATATTCTCACCTATGTTAATTATAATATATTTTTATTCTTCATTCAATAACTTTTCCCATTCATTCATTTTTGCTTCTAGTATTTTGTTTAAGTTTTCTATTTGAAGGTTTGTAAAGTTACTTTTTTCATAGTCCATATATACTTCTTCATTTAGTAATAATTCTTTTAATTCTTCTACCTTTTTGTCTAGTCTATTTATTTCTTTTTCAAGTTCTTTTATTTGTTTTGAGTTGTCTTTTTTGTTTTCTTTTACTTTTTTAGGTTTAGTTATTTTTTCTTCATCATTTTTTATTTCTGTTTGTTTCTTTTCTATGTATTCATTATATCCATAATTGTATAGAGTACTTTTTCCATTTTCAATTACTAATAGTTTAGTGCATATGTTTTTTATTAGGTATCTGTCGTGACTTACTATTATTAAAGTGCCTTTGTATGATTTTAGTAATTTTTCTATTTGTTCTTTGTTTAAAATGTCTAAGTGGTTTGTTGGTTCATCTAGGATTAGTAAGTTTGGACGTGAGTATAGTATTTTACATAAGCTTACTCTTACTTTTTCTCCACCAGATAAGTCTTTTATTTTTTTGAATACTTCTTCTCCTGTAAAGTCAAAAGCACCTAGTAAATTTCTTACTTCTTCTGGTGACATTTCTTTAAATTCTTCTCTTATTTCATCGAATATGGTGTTTTTTGGGTTTAGATTGTCAAGCTTTTGGCTGAAGTAAGAAACAGTTATGTTGTTTCCATATATTATTTTACCTGAGATTGGATTTATTTCACCTATTAGGGTTTTTACTAATGTACTCTTACCTGTTCCATTTTTACCTATTATTCCTAGTTTGTCTTCTCTTTCTAAGTTTAAATCAAGAGTAAAGAGTTCTTTAGTGTACCCTACTTTTAGGTTTTTAGTTTTTAAGACTTCTCTGTAACTAGTTTGTACTGGGTTAAAGTTAATGTTAAATGTTTTTGAACTTTCTTTTTTAGGTTTTTCTATTATTGTCATTTTTTCTAGTACTTTTAGTCTAGACATTGCCATTTTTGCTTTAGTAGGTTTGTATTTGAATCTTGCTATTAATTCTTCTAGTCTTTTTATTTCTTTTTGTTGCCAAAGATAGTCTTTTAGGTTCCTTTTATATTCTTCTTCTCTTAGTTCTAGGTATTTAGTGTAATTACCTACATATCTTTTTAATTGTCCAAATTCAATACTGTATATTACGTTACATACGTTATCTAAGAACATTCTGTCGTGACTCACTAGGATTATGCTTTTTTTGTATTCTGATAAGTATTTTTCAAGCCATTCGATCCCATCTACATCTAAGTGGTTTGTTGGTTCATCTAGTATAAGTAAGTCTGGTTTAGATAAGAGAAGTTTTACTAATAGTATTTTAGTTAGTTCTCCTCCTGAGAATTCAGATATTTTTTTAGTAAGTTCTTCTTCTTTGAAACCAAATTTAGATAGTGCTTGAGTGTATTCTTTTTTGTATTCGTATCCACCTAGTAATTTATATTTTTCTGTTATGTCATTATATTTTATAAGTACTTTTTCATCAAATGATGTACTCATCTTTTCTTCTAGTTTGTTTAATTCGTTTTCTATATCAATTATTTCTTTATATGCTTCTTTTATGTAGTCGATAAGACTTACTTCACTGTTTATGTTTGTGTTTTGCTCGACGTATCCTATTTTAAAGTCATCTTTTTGAATAGATATTTTGTCATATCCATCTTCAAATTCTATTTCGTTTGTTAAGGCTTTTAGTATAGAGGTTTTACCAGTACCGTTTCTACCAACTAGACCTATTTTTTCGTTGTTTTTTATTACTAAGTCCATATTTTCAATAATTGTATTACTTCCATAAGCAATGCTGGCATTAGTTATTTTTAAGTACACCTTTCTCACCTCTAGTTATATTCTACCACAAAGTTTTATTTTTTGCTCTTTTTTTAAATCATATGACTTGACATTCATTAAAAAATAGGGTATGATTTAGTAGTCGATGGTTAATTGGAGTGATACTCAAGTGGTCGAAGAGGCGCCCCTGCTAAGGGTGTAGGTCGGGAAACTGGCGCGAGAGTTCGAATCTCTCTCACTCCGCCAATATAGATATTAAGCTAGATATGATTATCTGGTTTTTTTTATTAAAAAAAAGAATCAATAATTATTGACTCTTTTTAGTAAAGTAATACTTTAATCTTCCGATTATACTTTACTTTTGGAAGGATATCTCCCCCCTAGTTATATTATATACTTTTTTTATTAATATATACGTTTTATTTTCATATATTTTATTAGGAGGGATTATGGGTAAAAATATTATTAAAGCATATGCTATGAAGTTAGAAGTAAATGATGTTATTAATTTTGGTAAGAAGGAAGGCGTGAATGTTACTGAAAATGAGGCTAATATTTTCCTAACTACTGTTAAGGAGAATATTGATTATATTTTAGATGGACACGCTTTAGAGCTACTAGAGAGCAAAAGAGATGAGTTTACTAGTGAGGTTTATGAAAAATTAGTGGAACTTTTTGACAAATATAAAAAGTTTATAGGTTAATGTAATCTATAAACTTTTTGTTTCTTATCATTTCTATTTCATATTTGTATGGGGCATAAGCACTTTTTTCATTTCTGTTTATCCAAGGTGTTTCTAGTATTTTTGGAATGTTGTCTAATCTAGGATTATATATTACGTTTAATAGTTTTTCAAATCCAATAGTGCCATATCCAATGTTGGCGTGTCTATCTTTATGCGCACCTACTACGTTGTATGAATCGTTTATGTGTATGCATTTTATTTTGTTTATTCCTATTTTTTTATCGAATTCATCCAGGAACTCTTCTATATTTGCAATATCGATTCCTGAATCATTCATATGGCAAGTGTCTAAGCACACAAATACTTTTTCTTTTACATCTTCATCTAGTAAGTTTATTATCCCACTTAAGTCATCTATGCTAGAGCCTACTTCTGTGCCTTTACCACTCATATATTCTAATAGCAAATTTACTCCATCTATGTCTTTTAATGCCTCGTTTAAGCCGAATGCAATATTTTCTATACCTGTTTGTCTATCTAAAGAGGTATAACTTCCTGGATGAAGAACCATATTTCTTATGTCTAGTTCTATGCATCTTTTTAATTCTTCTTTAAAGAAATTTATATAAAAATTATATTTTGCTGGGTCAGTGTTGTTTGCAAGATTTATTATAAATGGAGCGTGTACTATGCATTTAGTTTTATCAAATCCATTTTCTAGCATTATTTTGTGAGCTTTTTCTGTTAATTCTTTATTTATAGGAAACCTTAGTGTACTTTGGTTACTACCTGTATAGAACATAAATATATTTGAACCATAACTAATACTTTCTTCTACTACTCCTAAAAGTCCTTTATCTTTTAAATAACTTGTGTGACTACCTATATATAACATATTTTTTACCTCCAATACGTTAATTATAGCAAAATTTTATTGACTAAACCAGTATTTTGTGGTAAATTATAAAGGAAGTTTAAGGAGGCAAAAGAAAGTGGCAAAAAATATATCGAATAGAAAAAATATGAGTGGTAATAATAGACCTTTTAGTTTAAAGGCTACTAAAAAGACTCAAAAGGTAAATTTACAAACTGTTAAAGTTGATGGTAAAAAAGTTAGAATGACAACTAGAGAAATTAAAAATTTAGAAAAATAAAAATCTTCAGTTATATTGTGAAGATTTTTTTATTTGCTTTTAAACACCCATACTAGACGTTTCTGGGAGTGTTGAGCCTCCATCTATTACAATTCCTTGTCCAGTTATGTATGATGATTCTTTGCTTGCTAGAAAGGCTGCTAATTCGCCTATTTCTTCTGGATGAGCTAATCTTTTCATTGGTATTGCCTGTGCAATACTTTCTATTACTTTGTTTGGATTTTCTGGATCAGATGATTCACTCATACTTTTTACCATTGGTGTTAAAACATATCCTGGCATTATTGCATTTACTCTTATGTTATCTTTTGCTAAGTCTGCCGCTAGGCTTTTAGTAAATCCTAGTACTGCTGCTTTACTTGTTGCATATGCTACTTCTCCTGGGTCTGCAACCATTGGGCCAGTTACACTAGACATATTTACTATTGTACCCTCTGTTTCTTTTAGATATTTTAAAGCTATTTTAGTTGTGTTCCATACACCATTTATGTTTATACCAAAATGAGTATTTCTTATCTCGTCTGGCATTTCTTCAAAGCCGTTTAGGATACATACTCCTGCATTGTTTACTAGAATGTCTAATTTACCAAATTCTTCTACTCCAGCTGCTACTACCCTTTCTACTTCTTCTTTGTCTCTTATGTCTACTACGAATGGAAGAATATTTTCATTTTTCATAGTGAGAACTTCTTCATCATAATC
>CAKOHL010000074.1 GCA_934085635.1 uncultured Bacilli bacterium
TTTTTCTATTTCTTTTTTACTTAATCTTTCCATAATTTCCCCCTTAAATAAAAAGTGTACCTATTATAGCACACTTTTGATATTAATACAAGCAGTTTCCTGGTGTTCTAGGGAAAGCACTTACATCTCTTATGTTAGTCATTCCAGTCATATACATTATTAGTCTTTCAAATCCCATTCCAAATCCAGAATGAATTGTTGTACCATATTTTCTTAGGTTCATATACCAAATATAATCATCTTTACTCATACCAAGTTCTTCGATTCTTCTATCTAGTTTATCAAAGTCATCTTCTCTTTGACTCATTCCGTATGTTTCTCCAATACCAGGCATTTCTAAGTCTGCATTGGCAACTGTTCCATCGTCCATTTGCTTCATATAGAAACATTTTTTAACTTTTTGAGGCCAGTATGTTATGAATACAGGACAGTTAAAGTATTCAGTTATGTATCTTTCGTGTTCTTTTGCTAAATCTTCTCCATATTCTGGTTTAAATTCAAATTTAGTTTCAGCTTTTTGAAGTATTTCTATACATTCTTTGTAACTTGCACGTTTAAAGTCACAACTTATTACACCTTTTAACTTTTCAATTAATCCATTTTCTACATATTTATCTAAGAATTCAAATTCATCTGGACATTTTTCTAATGTATACTTTATTACAAACTTCATTAATTCTTCTGATATGTCCATTATTCCTTCAAGATCACAGAAAGCAACCTCTGGTTCAATTTGCCAGAATTCTGCTATGTGAAGTGGAGTGTGTGATGGGTCTGCTCTGAAAGTTGGGCCAAAAGTATAAATTTTACTAAATGCTTGTGCGAATGCTTCTCCTTCAAATTGACCTGATACAGTAAGTCCTACTGGTTTTCCAAAGAATTCTTTTGAATAATCTACTTTACCTTTTTTAGCAATTTCATTTAAATCTTCAGTTGTAACTTGGAACATCTCTCCTGCTCCTTCACAGTCACTTGACGTAAATATTGGCGTATGTGCATAAATATAATCTCTGTCTTGGAAATATTTATGTATTCCCATAGATGCAACACTACGAATTCTAAATACTGCTTGAAAAGTATTTGTTCTAAATCTTAAATATGCTTGTTCTCTTAAGAATTCCATTGAGTGTTTCTTAGGTTGAATAGGATAGTCTTCACTACAATCTCCGTGCAATTTTATTTCTTTAATTTTTATTTCGTGACTTTGTCCAGAACCAGTTGATTCTACAAGATTTCCTACTACTTCAATTGCACTTCCAATTCTTAATTTTTGTATTTCTTCGAAGTTAGATAAACTATCATCATAAACTAATTGCATTTGTTTAAAACAAGTTCCATCACTAAAGTATATAAATCCAAAATGTGCTTGTTTTCTGTGATTTCTAATCCACCCCTTTAATTTAACATCTTTGCCATCAAATTTTGATTCATCTTTAAATAAATCACTTAAATATGTATAATCCATAATATCATCTCCTTATAATTTTTCTTTTAATATTTCTTTTGTTATTACAGGGTTTGCTTTACCCCTAGTTTCTTTCATAACTTGCCCTACAAAATAGTCAAATAAATTAGTTCTTCCATTTTTATAATCTTCTATTTGTTTAGGGTTATTTTCTAATATAATATCTATTATTTCAACTAATGCATCTTTATCAGATATCTGAGCATTATCTTTAGAAATATAATTATTTGGTTCTTTCTTTTCATCTAGAACTTTCGTAAATATTTCTTTTGCTTGTTTAATAGAAATTGTATTGTTTTCAAGATTTTCTATAATAACTTTTAATCTTTCTGGTGTCATATATAATTCATTTATTGTTACATCATTTTTATTAATATAAGCAAGTATTTGTCCAGTTACCCAGTTAGCCGCAGTTTTAGCATTTATATTTAATGAAATTAGTTTTTCAAAATAATCTGCTACACTTTTTTCTTTAGTTAACACTCCTGCATCATAATCAGATAAGTCATACTCTTTAATGTATCTTTCTCTTTTTTCATCAGCGAGTTCAGGTATGGTTTTTCTAATTGATTCTAGATATTCTTTAGTTATTTTGAATTTAGGTATATTTGGTTCAACAAAATATTTGTAATCAATTGCATTTGCTTTGTTTCTCATATAAACAGTTTCACATTTATCACTGTCCCATCTTCTTGTTTGTTGTTCCATTTCATCATATGTTCCATTTTCTTTTAGTTCAGTCTGCCTTTTTATTTCATAATTTATTACATCTCTTACTGCTCCGAATGAGTTTACATTTTTTATTTCAATTTTTGTTCCCCAATTTTTAGGATCAGTTTCATCTTTATCAGATTCCATTATTGATACGTTTACATCACATCTAACTTGCCCTTTTTTAGAGTCAGCTTCTGAAATATCAGCATATCTATAAATACTTCTCATATGTTCTAGGAATGCAACAGCCTCATCTGCAGAATGTAAATCCGGTTCAGTAACAAGTTCAAGAAGTGGTACTCCTGCTCGGTTATAATCAATGTTTGATGTTTTTTCATAGTGGTCAAGAGAAGCAGCATCTTCTTCTAAGTGTATGTTATTAACACGAACTTCTTTTATTTTATCATTACACACAAATTTAACTTTTCCATATATACCAACTGGTATTGGTTTCGTTTCTTGTGTTATTTGATAACCTTTTGGTAAGTCAGGATAGTAATAATTTTTTCTTTCAAAGTATATATATTCTGGTTGTTTACAGTTTAAAATCATACTTGCCTTTAGTGCTAAACTTACACATTTTTTATTTACAAGTGGTAAAATTCCAGGAAATGCTAAATCTATAGGCCCAACTGATGAGTTTGGCACATCACTATATTCATTTTTTGATGGAGAGAACACTTTTGAATTAGTTTTAGATATTTCACAGTGCATCTCAAGTCCTATCATAGCCTTATATTTCATTATTTTACCTCCTTACTTGTTTGTCCTTTAAAGTTCATTTTGCTTTCAAGTGCGCTAGCAAGTGCAAGAAGTTTTTCATCTTCGTAGCAGTTTGAAGTTAGGTTTACGCCAATAGGTAAATTATCTATAAAACCATTTGGAATTGTGATTGATGGAAATCCTCCAAAGTTACCAATTTGCATATGTTCTTCCAAAATTTTACTTGATTCATCAAGTGTATCTTTCTTTTCATTAAATTTAGGAGCAGGTCCACTTCCAACCGGAAGAATTACAGCGTCATATTCTTTAAATAGTTTTTTCCATTCATCAGTTATTAGTCTTCTTACCCTTTGTGCATTATTGAAGTATCTTTCTTTATTTTGAGCCTCAAGTACATATGAACCTATTATAAATCTTCTTTTTATTAGTGAAGAAAATCCTTTTGTACGATAGTTTTTCATCATTTCAATGTATGAATTACCTTCAGCTCTTGGTCCAAATGAAATGCCAGTTAGATTAGACATATTGCTAGTTGCTTCAGCACAAGATATTACAACGTATACTGATGGAACTGCATTTAATAATTTTTTATCAACTGATACTTCTGTTACATTTACTCCTAATGACTTTAATTTTTCTAATGTTTCATTAAATATTTTTAATGTTTTCTTAATGTCTTCACTTGGATTAGTATATTCATTTATATCACATATTTCCTTTATGTAGCATACTTTCATATTTTTCACGTCTTTGTTTAAAGAAGCTACTAAATCCATATTACTTGAATCCCAAGTTGTCATATCATTTTCATCAATACCTTTCATACCATTTACAACTATTGCAGCGTCTTCTACACTTCTAGTTAGTACTCCGGCGTGGTCAAGCGATGAAGCAAAAGGAAAAAGTCCAAATCTAGATATCATACCATATGTAGGTTTATATCCAACTATACCACAGTATGCAGCTGGCTTTCTAATTGAGTCCCCTGTGTCACTTCCAAGGGCATATGGATATACTCCAAAACTCACAGCGCAGGCACTTCCTGATGATGAGCCCCCACACATTCTTTCTGCATCATATGGATTTCTGACTATACCTGTGTGACCAGTCGTACCAGTTCCACCCATACCAAATTCATCTAGTACTGTTTTGTTAACTGGAACAGCTCCTTTTTTCTCAAGATTTGCTACAGCAGTTGCAGTAAAAAACGGAACATAGTCTTTTAGTGTATTAGATGAACCAGTAGAAAGTATTCCTTTTGTTGAATAGTTATCTTTTATTCCATATGGTATTCCTGATAGTAGTTCATCTGTTACATTTGCTTCTTCAGCATTATCTAATATTGTAACAAATGCATTACATTTTTCTTGTAGTTCGTGAGATAATTCTAGTGATTCTTTTATTAAATCTTTTGAAGTTACTTTCCCACTTACTAAAAGTTCATGTAATTCTTTTATACTTTTATTCATATTCATTTTATTCACCCCCTACTACTTTAGGTACTACTACTTCTCTACCTTCATAAACATCACAGTTTTTAAGTAGGTCTTCAATTGGTGTTGATAGGGTGCTTACATCTTCTCTTAGCTTATATTCAAAATCATCTAAAGTATGAGTCATAGGTTCTATTTCACTTATGTTTGGTATTTCATTTATCAAATCTATATTTTTATCTATGATTTCAAATTCATCAAGTACCATTTTATTTTCTTCAGGTGTTAAACCAATTAGTAATTTGTCTGCATAATTGTCTACCATTTCTTTTGTAAATTTACTCATTTTCTCTCTTCCTTTCAAAAAAAATTATGATAACAAAGGGGCAAATGTCGCGGTACCACCCTTCTTATCATAATTGATATCTCTTAATTATAACGGAATTACCGTTTTATCCTACTTAATTCAGATAAACTCTCCGTGGTGTTCTTTCTTATAATATTTTTGTTAACTTCCAGCAACCGTTAACTCTCTGTAAAAAATACTTATAATACTTTTCCACATCAACAATTTAATTATGTTTATATTCTAGCACAATTCACTATGAAATACAATAAGTTTGCAAGCAGAATTGCTTTTGTTTTCAACA
>CAKOHL010000075.1 GCA_934085635.1 uncultured Bacilli bacterium
TAAATACATTCATAAAAATAGAATTACCAATTGTATGGCAAACATTTACTGTACCTATAAAAGGTGAGACAAAAGTACTTTACTATACAAACGATGGTATCGAATGTAGTAATAAAATTAAATAGGAGGGTTTAAAAATGAACGTAATAATTGCAAACAAATATAAAGAAATGTTAATGAGTCTTGATATAGAAGTTATTAAATCTATTGAAGGTGAATTTGATGTTGATGAAATAATTAATAGTTTTACTAACTTTTATTTTGACAGAATGATATTAGATATCACTGCTGTTAAAGATTATACTAATCTAGATAACTTACAAAAGTTAAGCATTAATTTTGATATGAATAAAATCATATTACTGCTTGATGATAGTGAAGAAAGTAATAGTAAATCATACTTATCAAGATTAATATCTATGGGAATATATAACTTTACTAGAAATGCAGATGGTATTAAATATTTACTTGAAAATCCAAACACATATCGTGACGTAGCGCATTTGCAAAGTTTAGATGCGACTACTGCATATACAGAAGAAAGCTCAGTCACTAGAATAATTGGAATCAAAAACCTAACAGAAGGTGCTGGTGCTACAACCCTTACATATGTACTAAAAAAACACTTAGAAAAAAATTACTCAGTATGTGCAATAGAAGTAGATAAAAGAGACTTTGAATTCTTTGATGATAAAAATATGTTTAGCGTATTTTCAACAGATTTAGCAAAAGAACTAATGAAAAAGAAAGAATATAATGTCATACTAATAGACCTAAATGGATTTAGTGATACAGATATTTGTAATGAAACTCTTTTCTTGGTAGAACCAACAAGAGTAAAACTAAATAAATTATTACTTAAAGATAGAAACGTATTTGAAAAGTATAAAAAGAAAAAAGTGGTTTTAAACAAAAGTAATATAAGCGATAGTGAAGTAAAAGAATTTGAATTTGAAACAAAATCAAATATATACTTTAATATACCAAACATTGATGAAAGAAAAACATCCATAAGAGAAATAAATACTTTATTATCAAAATTAGGATTTGTAAAACAAAGTACTGGAATTGAAAATGAAGATAACAAGAATAAACTATTGGGTATGTTTAAGTTTTAATGTAAAAAATGTAAATAATGTTTGACAATATATGTAAATTATAATAAAATTATAGGTAGAAAGAAGGAAGAAGATTATGAATTTATTTTATTTTTTAGGAATGTGTGAAGATTTAAGACCAGTATGGACTATATTTGGTTATGTTATTTGGGGTATTAAAGTAGTAGTACCATTATTATTAATTATTACTGGTATGATTACAATGGCACACGCTGTAATGGAAAAAGATGAGAAAGCAATTAAATCTGCTCAAAACTTATTGGTTAAAAAAGTTATTGCAGCTGTTATAGTTTACTTAGTAATTATGATTACAGGTGTAATAGTTAACCTAGTTGCTAATGATAGTTGGAAAACTTGTGCAAATTGTGCATTCCATCCATTTGATAAAAGTGCAGGTTGCGGATTAGATAAAGAACCAATAGAAATTGATTAATAAAAAAGTAAAATTTAGCACTTTTAAAGGTGCTTTTTTTATGCTATAATGTTACTGAGTAGGAGTGAGTCTTTATGAAAAAAACAATAAAATTATTAATATTTACTTTAATAATGAGTTTTGGCTTTTTAACTGGGTTGAAGGCTGAGACAAAAACTTGTTATTATAAGTATTCATTTGCAGGAGGAAGTTCCTCTACTGAACATACATTTAAAATACAATATACATATAATACAACTTCGTCTTTTATAGCAAAACTAGATGAAAATGAAACATCATTTAACGTTGGAAACATTCCATACACAATCAAAAAGGCAACTAATGTTGAAAAAGGCAATCAATTTATAAATTGGAATATACTAGAAGAAGACTTAAAGAATGGCAAGTGTCCAAGTGTGTATTTTTATCAAAAAAATTATAGAGGTAAAAGTGGTACTGTATCAAAACCGTTAAAAGTTGAAATTATGCTTTTGCCAGGAAATTATGCTTCAATGAGTTCGAGTTCAACAAATAGGCTTACTAACGTCGATATAGAAGGTAATGATATAAATTTATCTACTAATGCTAACGATAAAACTTGTAAATATGGTGTTAGTTCACTTTCTCTTTCTGGAAAGAAACAAGAAAATTTAACAACAGATGATTATAATGGATTAAAGACTTCAGAATTTACAGTTATTTCAAGTGCAGATGGTAAAGTATATATTTACTATCACGCAACTGGGGAAAAAACAGAAATAGTAGAAAATTCAGCTCATTGTAATAAGGGTAACCAAGCTTGGTGTGCCAAATATACCAGTAAACAAAATTTTATGTTAACAAATGAAGATGCTGAGACATTTAAAAAATTATTTAGTAGTAAAAGAGACTGCCCACATGAAATTTACCTTGAAAAAGATGTCGATAATTTTTTGATTAAGCTTAGTAAAACTGATAAATCAATAATACTTAAAAATAACTACACAATTGATGAAGATGAAAATTATCGTAGTTTAGTAAAAAGAATAGGCTGGTTTGATAAATTAAACATTAGTGATGAAGTAGGAAATTGCATTGATTATGTTGGTGAAGACTTGGCAGGATATCTTCAAACAATCTTCACAATAATAAAAGTTGTAGCAATAGTACTTACACTAGTGATGTCTATGTTAGACTTGGCAAGTGTTATGACTAAAAACAGAGATGAATTAATGCCTACAGTAAAAAAATGGGCACAAAGATTAATAATAGTTATAGCCATATTACTTTTACCTACACTTATAGATCTTATAGGAAATATTGCAGGTAAAGAAGACATTTTATGTGGTATAAAATAGGAAAGGAGTAAAACTATGAGCATTTTACTTAAATTTACTAATTTTGGATTTATGATTCCAGGCTTATCACAAGTTTTGCTTTGGTTAGATAGTATAATTTATTATGTAGCAGATCTAGCATTAAGAGGATTTTTTGACTTAGTTAAACTAAGTGGACAAATAACTGCACTTGATAGTAGTGTTGGATACATAATGAAAAGAGCAATGGTTTTAGCTGGTATATATGGTTTATTTAGATTAGCATTTATGTTAATTAATTATATAATGGATCCTAGTAAATTGGCTGAAGCTAGTTCTAAAGGTAGTTCAATAGCTAAAAATGTAGTAATTGCAATGATTTTGTTAGTTTCTACTCCATTTATATTCAGATTCATGGGAGAACTTCAAAATAAAATCATTGATTCTAGAGTGATTCCAAATATTATTTATGGGACAAGTGAAAGTTTTGATATAGAAAATGATGATAGGGAAAGCAAAAAGTTTGTAAATCATATATTCCTTTTATTCTTTGATCCAAATGGAACTTGTGATCGTTTCACTTCTGGAGCTGGTGGAGGAATATGTGGTACATACGAAAAAGTAATGAATGGTGAATCTGGAATATCAGCATTTTTAAAGCATCCTTTATCAACGACTTTTACAGATTTTAAGTATACTCCAATTATTTCGGGTATAATGGGAATCTTTGTATGTTACTACTTTATTACATATATGATTAGTATGGCAGTAAGAATAGTAGAATTAATAATTTTACAAATATTGTCTCCAATACCAATTATAATGTCAATTGATCCATCAAATAACGATGCGCTAAAACGTTATGGTAAAACTTATTTTGAGGTATGGCTACAAGTGTTTATAAGAATATTGACAATATATGTTGCTTTTGTGGTTTGTAGTTTAGTGACTAAATTGGGACAAAATATTGGAGTGGTAACGTCTTCGATTAATAATGGACTTTTACTAGCAATAAATCCTTTGATTGAAGCTGTCATCTATGTAGGCATTTTTAAAGGAGCAAAGGAAATACCTAGTTTACTAGAAAAAGCATTAAGATTAAATATTGGCGATGTAAGTGGAGGACAAAACTTTGGTACAGTAATAAAAGGTGCTATTGGTGGATATGCCGGTGGATTTGCTGGCGCTACAGCTGGTGTAATAGGTGCAAGAGGTACAGGAGCCGGAAATATGGTGGCTGCTGGATTAGCAGGATTAGCTATGGGAGGCGCAAGGGGTGCTCAAGTAGCAGCAAATGCTAAAACAATTTCAGGTGGTGTATCTGGAGTAGTTGGAACCGTACAAGGACAATTTTCAAGAGGAAAAAATATTGGAAATTTAGGCGTAAAACAATATGCTCTTGGATTTGCTGAAAGTAAAACGGGTGGTGCTAAGAGACTTGAAAAGAAAGCTAAAAAATATGATGATTTGGCTAAAGACACTCAAACTGAAATAGAAACAGCAACAAAAGAAAAAGATAGAATAGATAAAATTCTTTCTAAAAATAGAGAACATATGGGAGCTCTTAACGAGATTGACTCTAGACGTGCTGCTATTGGTAATTCATTTGATAACACATTTGAAGGTCACGGTGGTAGAAATGGTTACATAGCAGACAAGTTAGCTAATAACAAAGATTATCAAGCTGCAATTGACTTATTAGAAAATAATGTTAATCCTAACATTTCAGCAGCTGACAGAGCTGAATTAGAATCAATTAGAGATAGAGCAATTGAAAGTGCTTCAAATCAATATGATGCTGATAGACAAGCTTATATAGATAGAAATAAGACTGCACTTCAAAATGGTGGACAACTTGATGCTGAATATGAAGCAGCTTTAAAAGACTATAATGAATACTGTGCTGATAATGATATGACAGAAAGACAAATTGGACGAGTTGGTGCAAATGCTCAATCACTTGTTGATGCAAATGGCAATGCAGTTTACGAGGGCTCGGAAGAATATGCTAAGGCTATGAACGATGAAGACATAGCAAGAACTGATCAAGAAATATCTAGTTACAATCAACAATCTAAAGATATGTCTGACCATATAAGCGATCTAGAACAAGAAAAGAAACAAAATG
>CAKOHL010000076.1 GCA_934085635.1 uncultured Bacilli bacterium
ACATATTATTCCTCCTTCCTCTTTTGTACAAGATATTTTAGCACAGTTTGAGTGTATTGTCACTAGGGATGAAAATGTTTTTTTTATTACTTTTATTCTCATTTTCATTATTATTATTTTTCATTAAATAAAAGTATGATATAATAAACGGAATTAAGGAGGTCTATTTATGTTTGAGAATATAATGAAAGAATACAAAAAAAATTCAACAGAAAGGAAATTTAATATATTTTACTGGGTTTCTGCATTATTTATCACGGTGTTTTCACCAATTTTTCACTATTCTATTTTATTATTAACAGGATTTATACTTATAGTTAATTTTATTTATTTTTTGCGTTTTTATCTTAAAGTAATAAAAAGTACTAAAAGCAGAGAAAAAGGAATTAAAAATAAAATTAAAATCTACTATAAAGAAATCGAAAAATTAAACATAGATAAAACAATATGCCTATTAAAAAAGTATAATTTTAAGACAAAAAAAGATTTAAAACTTGCGTTAGATTATTACAATAGTGAAAAGCCAGTCAAAACAAATTCGAACTATATTGAACTTGTTATTACCTTAGTAATTGCAGTTGCATCATTTATTGGTGTTATATATAATACCGAAACGAAAACCATAGATATAAAAATGTTGGGTACTATATCAAGATATACATTTATATTTTTAATATGTACTCTTGTGCCTATATCAATTATAAGATTCGTATTAAATACTATTAAAAATCCAGAAGATAAAGGATATTCGAATTTGATTAGTGATTTATCATATATATATTTAAATTTTAATAAATACAAAAAACAGTTAAACGCGTAATTTTTTTCTTATAATATTAAACATCAAAATTATGCTAAAAAAAGTCCCTATTTCTAGAGACTTATTCTACTGTAACACTTTTAGCTAAATTTTTTGGTTTATCTATATCATTACCTCTTAATTTGGCAATTTCATATGCGATTACTTGCATTGGTATAATTGTTAATATACTTTGTAATAAAGGACTTACCTTTGGTACTAATATTAGTTCATCATATACTCCATCATTCTCTATTTCTCTATTAGTTATTAATATACTATAAGCCCCTCTTGCATTTACCTCTTTTGAATTACTTATTGTTTTTAAATATAACTTTTCATCAGTTGCTACACTTATTACAGGAGTTCCTTCATTTATTAAAGAAATAGTCCCGTGTTTTAGTTCTCCTGCTGCATATGCTTCACTATGTATGTAACTTATTTCCTTAAGTTTTAGACTTCCTTCCATAGCTAATGCGTAGTCTATTCCTCTTCCTATAAAATATATATCATCTTTTTTGTATAGTTTTTTTGCTAGTTTAACATAGTCTTTATTAATTAGATTTTCTATATAATAAGGTAATTTTTGCATTTCTTCTTCACTTACATTAACACTACTATTTGATATAGCTAATAATATTAATGTAGTTATCTGTGCTAAGTAAGCTTTTGTTGTTGCTACTGCTATTTCTGGACCTGCTAATGTATAAATGACATTTTTGCATATTCTAGCTATACTGCTTCCCTTAACATTTACTATTCCAAGTGTATCTATATTATTTTCATTAGCTTGACTTACACATTTTTTAGTATCAGCTGTTTCCCCACTTTGGCTTATAGCAATTAGTAATGTCTTTCCTTTGTAAAAATGCTTTTTATATTGATATTCACTTGCAATACATACATTTACTTTTATATTTGCATATTCTTCAATTAATGAAGCCCCCACTAATCCAGCGTGATATGCACTTCCACAAGCAACTATGTCTATTTCATCATATTTTGTTAAATCAAAACTTATATTAGTTTCACAAGTTTTCTTTATTACTTCTGCTTCCTCGTGAATTTCTTTTAACATATATGTTTCATATCCGTTTTTTTCTGCAAGATTACTTTCTCCATCAAATGTTAATACTTCTTTTTCTATTTCTTTACATTTACTATTATAAACTTTTACTTTTTCATCAGTTAATTCAATTATTTCATCATTTTCTATATCTATGTATTTATTTGTATATTTAAGTATTGCTGGTACATCACTTGCTATAAAGTTTTCATCAGTACCTATTCCTATTATTAATGGACTGTCTTTTCTAAGAGCATATAAAGCACCATTTATTTCTTCATTTATGATTCCAAATGCATAACTACCTATAAATTTTTGACTAGCTAGGCTTAATGCTTTTATCATATCTTTTGTTTCATTATATAGATAATCAATGTAAGCAGCAGCAATTTCTGTATCTGTATCACTTTTAAAAGTGTATCCTTTTTCATTTAATTCACTTTTTAATTCAGTAAAGTTTTCAATTATTCCATTATGAACTAAAGTTATTACTCCTTGTTTATGCGGATGAGCATTTATTATGCTAGGTTTTCCGTGTGTTGCCCATCTAGTGTGTCCAATTCCTATATTTGAATTATCTTTTTTTAATATTTTCTCTAGGTTATTTATTCTACCTACTTCTCTTTCTATTACTATGTTTTCATTTGTTAAATAGGCTATTCCTGCACTATCGTAGCCTCTATATTCTAAATGCTTTAAACCATCAATTACAACGTCTATAGCATTATTCTTTTTCCCTATGTATCCTATGATACCGCACATATTTTTCCTCCATACTAAAAATTATTAGTATGAAGTATTTTTTGTTATAATGTTTATTTTATTTTTTGTAATACTTCTAACGAACTACCTATCCGTAACAGAATCCGCCGAATTTTCGATAACTGTTATCCTCGTCAGCCATTTAAGGCTCTGGCGCTAAATATGAAATACTCCTTTCTTTTCATACCTTTCTAATTAATTATATTATATATAAAGAAAAAACACAATGATTTTTAAATTTCCTTAAGTTCATCACTGTGTTTTTTTGTAAACATTAGCATTGCAAGATCAAATTCTTCATTAGTTTTTAAAGGTTCATAATATGATTTACCATTTTCATTAATTATTTTTCTAATTTTGAAGTCATACTCATCATTTTCATTAACTAGATACACATATTCATTATCTTTTATAGTTATAGTATCTAATTCAATATATTCTTTTCCATCTAGTGTTGTTACATTTACTTCACTCATTTACTAACACCTTTACTTTCTACTAAACTATCAATTATTTCTTTTATTATTGGTGCGTTTTCATCTTCTCTATTTTTAAACATTTCAAATGAAGTAGTTCCATCTTCTTTTACGTAGCCCTTCATTTTTAAGTATTCTTCTAATGAAGTAGCGCCGTCTAATAGTTTTGTATCATTATTTTTTTCCATAGTAGATATTATACTCATTAAGTAGTCAGCATTATTTTTTCCAGGTTCAAATTCTTGAGTTCTATAAGACTTCATATCATTTAATACTGAGCAAAGTGCATATTCTCTTAGTTCTGGATCAAGAGATAATATTTTACTTGCTATATCAGTGTGGCTATAATAGAAACCACTATTATCACTTGTTCTATGAGTACACTGATTTAAAATGCTTACTAGTGTTGTATCAAATTTTTCATTAAAATAGTCACCTTTTACATATACAAGTGAACCTATTTCTTTTCCAAGTTCGGTCATACTGTATTCATCTTGGACATCGGTTATTTCTGTTTGATCATCTTTACTAGTCATATTAGAAGCAATTTTGCCTCCACCTACGATTAAAAGACCCGTTAAAGCTATTGCAATTATTCTTACTAATATTGCATTTCTCTCCCTATTTCTCTTTCTAGTATTTCTTTCCTCTCTACTAGAATTTAAAGCATCATATCGAGCATTTTTTAGAGCTTCCTCATATTTCTTTTCATCTCGTCTTTTAAATAATTCTTCTATTTCATTATATTCTTTATCCATATCTTCTACCTTCTATATAGAATATATAATACTTTGTCAAAATAGTCAATTTTTTTAATTTAACTTTACACAAATATTACACTTGATTTTTTATATAGATATGTGGTATTATATTTATGGTTTTGATTTACAAGCCACATAACGCAGGCGTAGTACAACGGCTAGTACGCGGCCTTGCCAAGGCTGAGACGTGGGTTCGATTCCCATCGCTTGCTCCAAATTGATAGGAAACTCGAAAATTAACTTTTGAGAGTAATAGATGCTAACTAGAAATAGTTAGTTTTTTGTTATGTAAAGGAGCCTTTTTTGCGTTAAATATATTGATGACATAGAAATAGAAACGTTAGGTACAAAAATAGAAATTAAAAAATCAAATTTAAGAAATGCATTTTATTATTACTTAATTGATTATCATAATAATTACGACACTCCACTTGATTTATGTTTATGGATGAGAAAAAATTTCCTATACCTGTAGCTCATAATGGTTTTAGTACTAGAAGTGAAATAGAAGAATATGTTAATAAATTAAAAGAAATGTATGATGCTAATTATTATGAAGTTATACCAAATAAAGATTTCACTAATATAACTTTTACACCTAAAAATGATATAGAAAAAATAATAAGAATAATACCTATAAAAGAAAATGATAAGTTTAAAAGTAACAAATTAGAACTCGGAATAACCACTATTAATTTATCAAATATAAGAAATTTAGATGAAACACAGCTTTATAAAAATATTTTTAAAACAAGTAAATTCCAACTTAATACTTGTTTTTTAATATAAATATTTATACTAATTTAAATTATTATTTATACTCTTGTTATATTAATTCTTTATATTATATTATTATGTGTGACAAAATCATAACATGTTACATTTGTTTTTATTCTTTCTTTCAAAATAAAAAGAATAGTTATATTTCAAACTAATCTCAACTATAAATTTATGATTATTTATATAATCTAATAACTTGATATTCATAATGATCATTAGCATTTGAGATTCCTACTGAAATAC
>CAKOHL010000077.1 GCA_934085635.1 uncultured Bacilli bacterium
GGTAAAAGTATCACTTTAAAAAGTAAAAATTTAAAAATAACTTTTACAGAAAGTAATAATTTAAGTGGAGAAAATATATCTCTTGGTTGGAGTAAGACAAGTACTTTTACTGTTAAGAACGAAGGTAGTAATAGTTATACTTATAATATAGTTATTAAGGATTTAGTAGATACTTTTGTAACAACTGGTAATTTGCAATATAAGATAACTAGCACTGATGGTGGGTATAATATGACTGATTTTAAAGATATACCTAAGTCAAGTGTAGCTACTAATAAAAATATAGCTACAAATATTACTATTGCAGGGAATGGGACTCATACTTATACAATTTTATTTACTTATAAGAATAGTGAAGATAATCAAGCAGAAGATATGGGTAAAACTTTAAGTGGTCAGATTATTATAGATGAATACACAATTCCGACTTTAGCTGAGCAATTGTTAGAGGATAACCCTACAATAAGTACAAGAAGTGATTTTTCTAAAGCGTTTACTACAACAAATACTGGCACTCTTTATACAAGTACTGAAAGTATAGCAGGAGCTACTCCTAAAACTGTGTATTATTTTGCTGGTAATGCAAAAAATAACTGGGTTAAAATTGGTATTTATTATTGGAGAATAATTAGGACTAATCACGACGGAAGTATAAGACTTTTGTTTTCTGGGACTAGTACTGATACTACTAAAGGCTATTTAGGAAAGTATGGGTATAACACTAGTACTAATAGTCCTAAATATGTGGGATATATGTATGGAAATACTGATAGTACATTAGATGAAATTAGAGGTAATGATGCTAGAAGTAATGCTTATGGATTGCTTTCTAACTGGTTTGTACAGACAGTTAATTCAAAATATAGTAATTATTTAAGTAAAGATGCAGTTTATTGTAATGATAGGGAACTAGCAAATGGATATAGTTATTCTTTAAATGGTAATTTTTATTTTAAAGCTTATGATAGATTAGAAAAAAGTAAAAATCCGACATATGATTGCACGAATAATAAAGATGCATTTTCATTAAATAATACAGAAACAAAATTTACTTTAGCAGTAGGACTTATGACTGCAGATGAAGTTATATTTGCGGGTGGTTCTGTTGCTGAAGAGATGAGTTATCCATTTACTTGGTATTATAATAACGCAACAGATGGTCAGAGTATAATTGACACTGATGGATTTTGGACAATGACTCCTAGTGGTTATAATGCTGGTACTGCGAATATGTATTACGTTAATTATTCTGTTCTTAATGGTGGATTAGGTGCAGATGGTGTTAACCTTTCTAATATAGCAACGCGACCAGTTACAAGTTTAAAGTCTTGCATTCTTTGGTCTAAGGGAGATGGGTCAGCCTCAAATCCATACGAAATAGTCGAAAATGGTGGTTGCTAAAAATAAATATAATGAACTTTCTATGGGGAGTAGAAAGTTCTTCTTTTTTTTGGTAAAATAAATATAGAAAGAGAGTTAGAGTATGAAAGAAGAAATTTTAAATATATTTAAGAGAAATGGTAATAGGAGATTAGAGCCTACTGAAATTGCAAAGTATTTTAATAAGAATTATAGTGTAGAAGATCTTAAGGAAGTACTTAAGTATTTGAATGAACTTGTTAATGAAGGAGAAATTGTTAGTGCTAAGAAGAATACTTTTAAGTTAGTCAGTGATGAGTATATTAAGACTAAAATAGAAAGAGTTTCTAGTGGTAATGGGTATCTTCTTTTAAGTAGTGGGGATATTTATGTAGATAGAAAGAATATGAATGGTGCTTTGGATGGGGATTTAGTTCTTGCTGAAACACATAAAAGATTTGGTAAAGTTGAAGGTAAAGTAAAAAGAGTACTTGATAGAAATTTACCACTTGGAGAGATATGCATCCAGGATGGGGTTACTTTTGTTAAACCACTTAAGGAGTATCCTTATGATATTGTACTAACTCTTAATGAAGATATTAATGTAGTTGAAGGAGAGATTGTTAAACTTAAAAGTGTCCGTGAAGAAGCTAATAAAATAATAGTTAAAGTAATTGAAAAAATTGGACATAAGAATAGTCCTGATATTGATACTTTAAAAGTTATGGCAGAACTTGGGGTGCCTACAGGTTTTAGTGATGAAACAAGACTAGAGGTTGAAAGTATTCCTGGTGAAATAAGTGATAAAGATTATATAGGTAGAACTGATTTAACTAATGAAGTAATTTTTACTATTGATGGAATAGATACTAAAGATATAGATGATGCTATTGGACTAAAGATCCTAGATAATGGTAATTATTTACTTAATGTAAGTATTGCTGATGTTACTAATTATGTTAAATGGAATAGTGCACTTTTTAATGATGCATATTTAAAAGGAAACTCTACTTATATGGCTGATAGAGTAGAGCCTATGCTTCCAGTAGAACTTTCTAATGGTATTTGTAGTTTAAATCCAAATGTACCTAGATGTGCTGTTACTACAGAAATCGAGTTTGATAAAGAGGGAAATGTAGTTAAAAAGAGAATGTTTCCAAGTATAATTAAGTCTAAGAAGAAAATGAATTATGATGCAGTTAATAAAATATTTGCGGGAGAAAAAGTAGAAGGGTATGAAGAATTTGAGAGTGTACTTTTTAAAATGCTTGAACTTTCTAAACTTCTTAAGAAAAAGAAACTTGAACGTGGAGAAATTGAGTTTGATAGTAGTGAAATTAAACTTATAGTAGATGAAAATGGTAAAGTTACAGATATTAAGAAAAGAACAAGTGGCCTTGGAGAAGAACTAATTGAAGAGTTTATGATTGCAAGTAATGAAGCAAGTATTAGTTTAGTTAATGAAAAAACTGGTTTAGGTATTTATAGAGTTCACGGAAAACCAACTCCTAAAAAAATAGAAGAATTTGTTAAATTTATGAGTACTTTAGGTTATAGTATGAAGGGTAAATTTAATTATAGTGACATTAGTAATAAAAATATTCAAAGTATAATGGAGTTTGTTAAAGAAACTAAGGATAAGGAAATTCTTAGTAAGAAGTTACTTCGCAGTATGCAAAAAGCTGTTTATAGTACAGATAACATAGGTCACTTTGGACTTGCTAGTAAAATGTATACTCACGAGACTAGTCCTATTAGAAGATTTAGTGATTTGCTTTTACATTACATGATTAAAATAAGTTTATTTAATATGGACATGGGCACTAGCTTAGCTGAGATTAATAGGGGACTACCTGAAGCGTGTGATCACATTAGTATGACTGAGAGAAGAAGTGATGAATGTGAATATGCAGTTAATGATATGAAAATAGCAGAATATATGGAAAATCATATAGGAGAAGAATATGATGCAACTGTTGATGGTTTACTTAAAAATGGATTTTTTGTAGAAACAGATAATTATGTAGAAGGATTTGTTAGTTTAGATACTATTAATGATTACTATACACTTAGTGATGATGGCTTGTTCTATTATAATAGAAAGAAAAAAGTTGCTTTAACTCTTGGAGATAAAGTTAGGGTAAAATGTATTTCTGCTAATAAAGAGACTAGACATATTGATTTTGTACTTGTGAAAGGAGAATAACTATGAATGCTAGTATTATAAAAGAGGCTTTAATTAAACAAAAAAATATGAATTTAAGTGGTAATTTATATTATAAAACTCAAATTGATTTTGCATTTAATACTAATCATATGGAAGGCTCTACAATTACAAAAGACGAAACAGAAAGTATTTATAATACTGGTACTA
Organism: uncultured Bacilli bacterium; assembly: GCA_934085635.1. Lineage (GTDB taxonomy): Bacteria > Bacillota_I > Bacilli_A > RF39 > UBA660 > CAG-628. The sequence goes on from CAKOHL010000077.1 coordinate 3,734, forward strand.
TTCTAGCAAGTGAAGAAAAAGTAATAGTTATTAAAGATGTAACAGAAACTAAAAATCATTTTACATTATTTAAATATATGCTTGATAATGTAGACGTGGGGCTTTCAATAGATATGATTAAGAAATTTCATTACATTTTAAAAGAAGGAACTTTGACAGAAAGTGAAAAGTCTTGGTTTAATGTAGGTGAATTTAAAAAGTTAAAAAATTATGTAGGAGACATAGAAACTAGTTTACCTGAAAATGTTTCTAAGGATATGGAAGACTTACTTTTGTGGTATCATAGTTTAACAAACATAACTTTAAAGGATATAATAGAATTTCACGTTAGGTTTGAGAAAATTCATCCTTTTCAAGACGGTAATGGAAGGGTAGGAAGAATAATTATGTTTAAAGAATGCTTACATAATGATATAATTCCGTTTTATATAGAAGATAGAAATAAAGCTTTTTATTTAAGGGGCTTAAAAGAATATCAAACTAAAAATTATAAAGGCTATTTAATTGATACATGTTTAAATAGTCAAGATAATTATACAGAGATGGCTACATATTTTTTAGAAGAGTAAGTTGAGATGTTTTAAACATAGATTATTTAAAATGAACTTTATTGAAACTGCTTTAGTTCGAATGCTTAATATTATATTTTAACTGAATAAATAATTATTTACCCCGACATTTACCCCGACATTTACCCCGACATTTACCCCGACATTTACCCCGACATTTCTTATGATATTTTATTGATTCAATATTTTTGTTTTGATATAATTAGTTTACAGGAAGTTGTAAAATGTGTACACTATTGCTTTAAAAAAGGATAATAGAAAGTTACGAGGTGAAAAAGTATGGAAATTTTAAATAGAAAAGCTAAGTTTAATTATTTTGTTATAGATGATATTGAAGCTGGTCTTG
>CAKOHL010000078.1 GCA_934085635.1 uncultured Bacilli bacterium
GTACTATACTTAAAAAGGCAAAAGTGCTATAATTATCTAGGAAGTTTCCTAGATATTGCCTCGTGGCCAAGTGGTAAGGCAGTGGACTCTGACTCCATTATTCGCGGGTTCGAATCCTGCCGAGGCAACCAATTAAAAAAATACCTGCATTAATTTGCAGGTTTTTCTATGTTTAAAGTTTTTAATTTTTTCTCTTGTTTTCGAAATTTAATTTTTCCAGAAACATAAATAAATATTATAGATACTATTGATGTAAGCAGTAAAGCAAATGGAACATAAGTGTAAAGTCTTTTATACTTGTTTATATAGTTTTCGTATGGAATCATAAATATAACTACAGAAGCTAAAAGCACTATTATTAATGCACATAATATAAAGATTACTCTTTTATTTTTGATATTAAATATTTCTTTTATACCATACTTTAGTATTAACATATTATAGCTTACACTAAATGTCATAAAGAGTATCCATATAGATATATTTAAATTTTCTATATTATCTAAAAAACTAAACATATTGATTGTTTTTAAAACTTCATATGATGGGAAAGTGAATAAACTAGATAATTCAATACCCAATACACCAATGGTTGCAAAAAATATACCACATATGCATATCGTATTTATAGTGTAACCTATTATTAAATTTTTGGGTAACTTTTCATTATCTAAAACATTGTTTTTAGGAATTATAAGTAAGCTTAATATAGGTACAACATTAAGAGTTACAAATACTAAACTACTTTTTATTATATGTGGTAAATCATTATTTAAAAGAGGTTTAAAATTACTTAAATCTACCATACCAAATAATGATATAAAGTTGTTTAAAAATAGAATAAATCCTATAAATGTACAAAATACTGATACTCTCGCAATAGTGTCAATATCATAGAACATTATGTAAATTATTGGTAAAATAATAATTATTGTTACAAAGATATTTGGAGTCTCTGTTAAGAATTCTAGAGATATAAATGTAGAGTATCTCCAGAATACACATATTGCAAATATAAAAATTAAAAATAGTATAAAAGTACCAATTATTTTTGCAATAATATTTGGAAATATTTTCTTTATTTTACCAAATATGCTTTCACTTGGTAGATAGTTAAATAATTTGATAAATAAAAGAATCATAACTAGACCTATAAAGTAATTAATTAATATAGATATAAATACACTAGTTTTAGCTTCATAAATCATATATGGGAAAAGAGTGCCTGGCAAAAGTGCATTTATTATACATATAAACATTAAAGTAAAACTAAGACTACTTATTTTATAATCATTTATCATAAGTCACCCCTTAAATTACCTTGTTTGTATAGTGAAACATCTATAATGTAATCAAAGTTTATTTTTTTAAGTCCTGATTCGTTCCAATTTTCTTTATCAAAATCAAAATATTTTTTATTATTCTTATATATATAATTACCTATATTAAGAAAGTCATACTCATTTTCTTTAGCAAGTTTTAAAGCTTCATTAATATATTTTTCTACTTCTTTTTCTGCAAGATTGCTTATTTTATTTAATTCTTTTGTGTCGTCCAAGTTTTCTTTACAACCATAATAAACTATTTCTGCGCCAATTTTTCCATTTATTAGTAGTTTATTGTCTTTTAACTTGTCTTTCATTTTAATTTTACTTTCTAAAGTTTCTATACTAAAATTACCACCATCACAAGGTACACTTATTGTTGCATTTTTAATATTGTTATTTAAAAAATTATAACCTTTGGTTACTTCATCATTTAGATGTATTATTTCTTTATTTTTATTATAAAAAACCATATCTTTAACTTTTACAAATCCATCACTTATAGATTCTTTAAGTGAGTCATTGTTAGAACTTTCTTTATTAGTTACTTCGATGTTGGGATATATTACTTCTTTACCCTTTGATAGTTTTGAATTTATAAAGTCTCTTATGTGAAGTGCTTTAATTCCACCAAATCTGGTTTCACTATTGTTTATTAAATCGTATACATTTTTTGCTGAGTTTGTATTAAAATGACTTATGCTTGATAGTATGTCTTTACTAGTTGAATTTTCTGAAGTAACAATTAAAAAGTTTAAAGAAAGCCTCGTATCTCTTATTAAAAAATCCATTATTTCATCTGCTTCATCAGTTATAATGCTTTTATCTAGAAATACATAATCTACATCTGCTAAAAAGAGTATTTTACTAGTTTGTTTATTCATACTTCTAGCTGCTTCAAATATAGTTTTCCCTTCAGCAGATATAACTGTTATTGGACTTTCTTCTAGGCTACTTTTTTCTGTATCAATAATGTTTATCAGCTGAATATCTAAATGGTATTTATCATCTTCTTTACTTATTCCCATTGCTGTTATTATTCCAAGTTCACTAAGTTCTTTATAATTCCAACAACCTGAGCATAAGAATAAAGTGCAAATTATTAGTATTATTTTCTTCATAGTTTTTTCTCCCTTATTATATTTTTCTTAGTTATGTAACTTTGTCTTTTATTTAATTTTGTTATATCTTTTCTTATTATTGCATTACCTTGTTCATTAGGAAGAAATGGTAATATAGGAAGAGTGTATGGTTTACCAAAAGTTTTTATAGTGCATAAGTTGGTTACTAATAGTAGTATTCCCATTATAAAGCCTATTATTCCAAACATAGTTGATATGAACATTAATAGGTATCTCCAAAATCTTATACTGCCTTGCATATCATAATAAACGAATACTAAACTACTTATTGAACTTACTGCAACAACAATTACCATTATTGGAGATATGAGTCCTGCATTTACAGCAGCATCCCCTAAAACTAAGGCTCCCAAAATTGAGAGTGATGTTCCTCTTGAAGAAGGGGTTCTAGAGTCTCCTTCATATAAAAGTTCAAATGTAAATAAAAGAATAAATGCTTCGATTATTACTGGGAAAGGGACATTACTTCTTTGAATTGAGAAGTTAATTAACAAGCTTACTGGTAAAATTTCTTGATCATAAGATATTATTGCTATAAATAATGCAGGGGTTATTATTGCTAATATGAATGCTATAAATCTAACTATTCTCATAAAACTTGCAAAAAATGCTTTGTGATAGTAATCCTCACTATTGTGAAAAAAATCAATAAAAAATGTAGGTACGACTATTACACTAGGAGAGTTTTCCATTGATATTATGACTCTTCCATCTAACAAATATCTTGATGCATCATCAGGTTTTTCTGTATATAAAAGAGTAGGAAAGAATGTTACATTATTATGGTCTAGAAATGTTTTTAAATAGTTAACATCTAATACTCCATCAATATCTATTTTTTCAAGTTTTTCTTTTACATTAATTACAAGTTCTTCTTCACAAATATTATTCATATAAAGTATACCAACTTTAGATTTACTTTCTTTACCAACAGTTACTTCTTCAAGGCATAAATTTTCACTTTTAATTCTTTTTCTAATTAGTCCCATATTTTTGTTATAGTTTTCTGTAAATGAATCTTTAGGCCCTCTTATAACTGGTTCACTAGTAGGCTCAGTAACACCTCTATCTAAGTCAGCTCTTGTTTCATAAGCAACTACTTTATTTTTAAAAATTATTATTGTGAAACCACTGAATAGTAAATTTAGTAAATTATTTTCATCTGTTACTATTTTAAAATTTATACTTGGAACGTCTTCTTCTATTTCTTTTTTCAAACTTGTTAAAATTTTATTATTTACTAAACTTTTATTGCTAAAATATTTTAATATAAAATTATTAACCCTGTCGGAACTAGAAACACTTTCGTTAGAAATTATGTAGACATAGTTAAAAAGGCTAACTTTTATTTTTTTAATTATTAAGTCAGGCATATTCTTCTTAATATTTTCTAATTTTTTTATTATATCCTTCGTATTCATATTTTTAGTATTGCCTTAATTTACCAAAATATACTTTATGCATGATGATTATAATGGCTAAATTATGGACATATTCTACTTTTTTTGATAAAATTCTTATAGAAATTTAAGGGATGTGATATATGTGGAAGTAACAGTAACTAAATTAAATCACGAGGGGAAAGGAATTGCCAAAGTAGATAATAAAATTATTTTTATTCCAAATATTTTAGTAGGAGAAAGTGCTCTTATAGAAATAACTAAAGAACATAAAAAATATAATGAAGCAAAAGTAATTAAGTATTTAAGTGAATCTAAAGATAGAGTTAAACCTCCTTGCCCTTATTATGGAGTTTGTGGCGGATGTAATATTATGCATATGTCATATGAAGCTCAACTAGAGTTTAAAAAAGAAAAAGTAAAAAATATTTTAGAAAAATATGCTGGGATTACTAAAAATTTAGATATAGTTCCTAGTGATAAAGTTTTAAATTATAGAAATAAGGTTACATTTCATATAGATAATGAAACTGCTGGTTATATGAAAGAAGGCACTAATGAAGT
>CAKOHL010000079.1 GCA_934085635.1 uncultured Bacilli bacterium
CAATAACGGTGTGCAAAGGGAAATCCCTTTTGAAACTCTTTTAAACATAATTTTAGCAAGGCATAAAGCCAAGCAAAAAATTATGTTTTTATTTTCAAAACTTCGTAATGAAAATAAAAAAGCCTATTACTACTTTCATTGAGACTTTATTTCAACAAAAAGTATTACGGCTTTTTAAATATTATGAATTTCCTTCTACTACGCTAAATAATTTATTCTATTTTTTTTGTATTTACAACCTTTATTAGATGCATCAAGTTACGACTTATATATTAATTAAACCCAGCAATTTTGCAAGAAAACCAGCAATTAAAAATGAACCAAATAGTGCTATTAGATATAAAACTCCTAAATATGCTTTCCACTCATATTCTTCATGACAAAATACTTTTCTAGGAGAATTGATATAATATAGATTTATAGTTCTTAACGGTTGAATATCGTCAGGGAAAAAAGTTGAATATTTATATTTTCTTCCATTTACTTCATATTCATATACGCCCCAAAAAGTTCTCTTGCTACTATCCTTATGATGCTGAATTCTGGTTTTAATTAAAGTACCTTTTACTACATTTCCTTTAGCCTGTGCTTTTTCTATTTTTCTCTTTATATTAGTCTTATATTCAATTTTACCAAATATCTTATATACAAGAATATAGAAAGATAATACCAAAACTATAAACACTATAAACCATTTTAACCAACTTACAGGATTGTCACCAAATAGTTTTATCCATGCTTCTTTTAAAGTGATTTCATTTTCCATACATTATCTCCATGTTTTTATAAAGTATTCTATTTATTAGTTAAATATTCTTTCATAAATGAATTAAGCTCGTCTAGATTTTTAATTTCAGTCTTATCATAGTTTAGAATTTGAATAATTTGAACATTTCCATTATCTTTGACTCCATAAAAATTTTTACTATTTTCCCTTATATACTCAATATTAGAATCTAACTTCTTTGTCCAATCAATTTTAGTGTAGTAGCTATCTGCACCATAATCTATTGCAATAGAATCTGTTGTATCTTTTTTGTTAAAAGAAACTGAACCATCTATATAACCTTTATCACTATTTATTATTCCACTGATGTAATCAACATTTTTTATTTTTTTATTTAAGACAATAGGAACATTAATTATTTTATCATATATATATGGTTCCTTTCCATCATCAGCTTTTAAACAAGTAAAGAATTCTTTAAATTGTGGTAACAATAAAGAGATCTTGGTATCATTATAAGAAATAACAGAGCTGTTAAAAGCATAATAAATTGTATTTCCAATTTTTTTAGCAAAATAATATTCATAATTTGTAATTAATCCCTTATTTGTCCAAGATGCAAAAACATAATCATCGTTTGATTCAATTATATTTACATCTTCTACTTCCCAAGTAGTATTATCACTTAATTTACCAACTTTAAAATTGTTGATAAATTCTTCTAATGTAGTGGCGCTACTTTCACCAACATATATTTCTCCTAAAGAAGTATAAATATCTTGTTTATATTTAAATAATGCATTCCACAAATCATTATGTATTGTTTCTGCTTGCACAAGCCACTCAAAAGTGGTTTTATCGTTTTCTTCAAATATTAGAGTAGTGTTATTTACTTTAAATGCAAATTTACTCACTGCCTCTTTAAAAGTATAGGTGTCCTTTAACTCTCTATTTTTATCATAATAATTAATATCAACATCATATGAATTATCATTTGAGTTATTATTATCTCTTGAAAGTAATTTACTACCAAATGCTACTCCAACTCCAATAACTACTACAAAAACTACTATTCCTATAATTAAGCCTAAATTTATTTTCTTTGGTGGCTTGTTGTTAAAACTTTGGTTATTATCATTTTCACTTTCAATTGTATTATTCATAGGTTGTGGTGTAGGGGCTTGTATTATTGATTGTTGATTAAAACTCAAACCTTGATTAAAATTTTGATTATTTAATGGTTGATTATTAGGTATTCCATTATTACCTTGTGTATTAAAACTATTTGAATTCAAGTTATTTTGTTCTTGATTCATTATTATCACACTACCTCTCTACTAATAATTATAACATATTTTTTATAGATTTAATTATTTTTATGTAAACTTTTAGAAAAATGTGATATATTTATATCAGTTAGTAGTTACTTTATAAATTTATGCTTAGTGGTTGTTGTACTTCCACCAAAAGGGCACCAGATTGATTGATACTTGAATTTTTCGAATTTATATACTAAAATGCCATTTTAGTAACACACTTACGCTATTGGCAAAGCCAATAATGGTGTGAAAAAGAAAAATTTCCTTTTTAAACACTTTTAAGCATAATTTTAGCAAGGAATAAAGCCAAGCAAAAAATTATGTTTTTATTTTCTAAACTTCGTAATGAAAATAAAATAAAAAAGCCTATTACTACTTTCATTGAGACTTCGTTTCAACAAAAAGTATTACGGCTTTTTAAATATTATGAATTTCCTTCTACTACTCTAAATAATTTTATTGAATCATAATCAAGTAAAACCATTTCACCTGTTTCTTGTTTCTTTTTGTAATCATTAGGAACAGTAGTTGTAGTTGTTTTTGACTGCCCTGCACTTAGTGTACCAGATAACATAACATCTCTAACATATAATGGTTTATTATTTTTATAAAATACAACAGAGATACTTCTTGGAACAAATTCTGATTTATTAGAGTTGTTAGTTATATTTAATGTAATTGTACTATCTTTGACTGAATGTGAATATGAAAAGTTTTCTTTATACTCTGATATTTGTTTTGCAAAACTTTTTTTATATTCTTCATCTATTGTTATTTTTACATTGGTTTTAGCGGGTACATAAAATTTAGATGTATCTTCGCCTGGAAGATCAAAACCGAAAATCACCTCATTCCCATTTTCTAACATATTAAATCTTTGATTGGTAGAACCCCAAATACTTATTTTGTTATTACTTTCATCATAATAACTAATATCCATATAACCAGAACCAACAGTTTTGCCACTTTTATTAGTTACACTTACAATTAATTGTCTTTCACCATTAGAAATGTATGTTTTAACTTCTAAACCTTCTGCTGCGTTGATTGTAATATTGTTAGCCTTACTATCATCCTTTCCACCAGAATTATTGCCACAACCAGTTAATACACCTAGTAATAAAATTCCGCATATTAAACTTAAAAATATTCTTTTCATCAAATTTCCACCTTTCATTTAAAAACTAGAATAAACCAAGAAATTATTGAGCATAATAAAAAACGACTTAACCCAATGATTTTTTGCAGTAACCCATAAATTTCCACCGAATTCTGCTTTTCTAGGATTGCTTATAAAGTATAAATCTACTTCATCACCAAATTTATTGAAACTTATAAATTTCCTTCTATATGTTTTGCCTTTGTAACTATATTCATAAGTAGCCATTATTTGACCGGTATAGCGATAACCAAATTGAGTATCATACTCTCTAAGATCTTGTTCTTTTATGAGTTTTGCCTTAACTACATGGTCTTTTTTATTGCCTCTTCTAATAACTTTTTCTTTTGAGTTGGATGATACATAACTTTTTTAAATACACAAATATTGGTGTTATAAAAATTGCTATCGTAAAACCAAAACAAAATGCTAAAATTAGATTTGCAATAACTTCTGGATTCATACTAACTTCCTTTCTATTATTAATTTTACCATATTTTTCAACAATTTAATCAAAAAACATGTCAATTTTACAAAGAATGTAATATAATTGTAAAGGTTAGTAGTTATTACTACCTATAAATTTATGCCTAGTGGTTGTTGTACTTCCACCAAAAGGGCACCACGTTGATTGGTACTCGAACTGCTTGTTTCAGTTCGAGTTTTACTTCATAATGCCAATAATAGGTTACTCGCTAAAATGAAAATTACTGAACTAAGTTTCATAAAATAGGGAATTTAGTTCTTTATTTTTTAAGTAATTATGCTAATATATTACTTAAAAAAACAATTTTATTGTTTTTAGGCACATCAAAGTTCAAGATATACTGGTTTTAAAAAAACTAACTTCCAGTATTTCAAATTTAATATTTATATTTAATAATGTATACTTTGCTTGACTTGGCAATTATATAAATAGTTATTTTTGGGTACTTAAACTATTTATATATTTATCGACTACATCTTTTGCTCTGTAAAAGTTACAAGATGGGTCAACATTAAAATTAAAGACACTGATAAATATGTTTATCAGTGTCCTTTTTATTTCTTTATTTAATTTTAAATTTGTTTTAGTATAAGTATCATAATTATCTAAAACTATCTAGAGAATGTTCAATGGATAATCTATTTACAAATTAAGAAAATGATGTAATAGTAATTAAAATAGTTTTGAAGTTTTGTTGTCTGCAGGATTGCTTGCACTATTTCTTAT
>CAKOHL010000080.1 GCA_934085635.1 uncultured Bacilli bacterium
CATATCTATCACTCGTCCTTATTTTCTTGAAGATTTGCGAAAATTCGTATATCTTCTACAGTTAAAATAATATCATAAATTATTTGATGACACAAGGGGTTATTTATGTTTTTTTAATCTATTTATACCTTCTCTAAGTACTTCGTTATAATTTCCTTCAGCTTTAGCTATTTTAAGGTCTTCATAAAATCCTCTTAATTCTTCTATGTCAATTTCGTCAAAAGATATTTTATCTTCTTCTGTAGTTTCTCCTTTTTCTAAACTTTTCATATAAGTAGCAAGGATACCTGCAATTAAACGGTAATTAAAATAATTAAATTTACCTTTTTCAAATATAAAACTTTTATAGAAATTTAATAATGGTTCAGGACTTACTGTTTCTCTAGAGTTATATTTAAGCATTTCTCTAAGTATATATAGTTTATCATAGTCATCTATGCTTTCTCTTGCTCCTACTTCTATTCTTCCGTCAGATAGAAGTTTATTTATAAAGTTTATGTCAGTTCCATATTCCATTAATTTTCTTTCTAAATGTCCACTGTTCTCGCCAAAAGTATAAGTGCCATTTTCTTCTTTTATTCCAAGTAGATTAGAATATTTTTTATAAAATGTAGGAAGTAATCTTATATCTTTATTATATCTATACATTACAATTACATTACGATTATTTTTAGTATTTACTCCATAAAACTTTTTAAGTTCATAATCATTTTCAAAGTTTCTTGTTGTTAGGTCTATTTCTTCAAGTGTACTTGGTTTAGTAATTTTTCTAAATTTGTAATAAGATACTATTCCCATTTTATAGTTAAAATCTACTTCTCCTAAAAAGAATGGATTATTTGGATTTGAATTATATCTTGTTATGTAATCAATTACATCTCTTACTGAAGTACCTTTTAAGTTTCTAATAATTATGTCTTCTTTAATACCTAAAGAATATCTATTTATTTTCTTTGACATATTATTCACCTACCACTAATCAAATTATACCATATTTGGTACAAAATGTCAATCTAATTCAAAGTTAATGTTTTACCATTACCATCTATTTCATTTAATAATTCTTCAAATACTTCTTTATTTTCATTAAATAAGCTTTCATTAGCTTTATAAATTCTCATAAATTCTTCTCTAAGTACATTATCGTTTTGAATTAGTTTCATTAGTTCCGCATTCATAAGAGCTAAATCTAGTTTTTCTTCTTTAATTTCTTCTAATAAATAATTAATATAACTCTTTTTGATTAATAAATACAATTCTTTTGATTTTGGTATAATTCCTTTAAATGGAATTTCAAAAGTTGCTATAGTTATTTCAAATCCTAGAAAGCAAGCAATTCCAACAACCACACTAGACAGTGTTTGGTTTAAACGAATTTCTGGATTTTTATTATCTTTTCTATATATATAATCTGTTTCATCTTGATTTTTTATAGCAATAAGTACTTCAGAATTCTTTGAAGCTTCAATTACCTCTTCTGATGGCATTAATTTATCACTTATAAATCTGCCAAAATCAAATGCGTGATCCTTATACTTATTGTAAGAGTCTAGTACTGAATCAAGTGAATAACTAGGAAATACATAATATTTTTCATTTGACTTATCATTTTTTAACATTAAAAGCCCAGAAGCATCACCTTTAAATTTAGTACAATATCCTTCATCAATTACTTTTATTAATTCTCCATCTAAATCATAAACTTCAGTATATGTTTTTAAGTCGTGAATTTTACCTGTTACAGAAGGATATATCCCAAATATAGCACCAAGTATACTTAGGTTTATTGCTAACCCACCTACTTTTTTTGCTATGTTTTTCTTAATTTCTTTAAGTTCACTCTTTTTCTTTTCAAGAAGGGACTTTAAATCATTACGTTTTTCTTCTTTTTCATTTATTCTTTTTTGATTGTCCTTTAATTCATTATTTATTTTATTTAATTCTTCAGATACTTTTTCTCTTAAATTTTCTCCATATTTAGCATATACAATATCTGTTAAAATTTCTTTTGTAACATAATGTACTTCTACACCATCAGAATTTATTAGAGATATTTTATCTTTTATTTTTCTTAAGTCATTTTTATTATTTATACTTTCTATTTCACTAAGCAATATTTTATCTAAGTAGTATAAATCTACTTCATTTTTAGTTACATAGTTTAATAGTTTGTTACTTCCGTTTTTTACTTCACTTAATAAAAGTAAGTAAGTTATTTTATATAGTTTCTCTACTATTTCTTTTTCTTTATCATATATAAGTGTGTTAGATTGTTTTAATTCTTTTAGTAAATTTATTACTTTATCAATATGTGAGTCTAATTCTTTTCCAGTTAAGTCATCCACTTTATTAGTTATATAGTTTACAAAGCTATTTACTTTAAAGTATATCATATATTCATTTAGATGAGCTTCTAGTTTATTTAATCTACTCATAGCACTTATGTAATCATTTTCTATACCAAAGTATTTATTTGACGTGCTTTTACTATGTTCTTCTAGTAAGTCTTCTTTTATGATTTGTAGTTCGTTATCATACTTTTCAGTATTTATTCCAATGCTTTTTAAATTTTCTATTAGTCTTTCAATTTTTATTACTTTAGAATTATATTCAATTGCTTTATCATTTATCATATATATCCCCCATTAATGCTGTTTATTATAGCACTTTTAGCATTACTACGCAAGAAAAAAGTACTTTTATAAGTACCATAATTTTTTTCCCATCAATTAAACAGTTACTAATTCTTGCTCTAGTATATCTATTATTTGCTTTATTGCATCAACAGTGTCTTAATACATCATTTTGTTACTTTTTTAATTATTTTTTTTATATTTTAATTCCAAAAGTAACAATTAGTAATGGTAAAGGTATCATTTGCTAGACAGTAAGGTGTATAGGAGTTTAATAAATGAAACTTTTTACTTAAATTATTAGAAGAATGTAAATGTTCATCTTTATCAGTTGATACTCTTGCATAAAAACATACTCTTAAATTTAATTCTTGTAATGGAACACCTTTCATAATATTATTCCTAACTGTATATAAGTCCATAATGTGCCTCCTAAGTTAATACTCTATAATTCTTGATGGAATCTTACTTATATTTTCCATATTCTTTGTCCTTTCTTTCAAGTTTATTTTACAAAAAAAAGAACTTAGGTGCTTAAGTTCTACAAAAAATTCGCAAAAAAAGAAGAACATAGTCCTCTTTTGTTTACTCTAGTTTCTTTTTCTTTTCTAATTCTTTAGCATCATCTACTTGTTTTAGTCCTAGATTAATGAAGTATATAATTACTAACCAAGCAAGTAATGTTAAAGTAAGTGGGAGTATGTAATAAGGTAAGTTAATTGGCATATCCCATATACCGTGAAGTACAATTGGTATTAAGCATATTAGTAAGAATCTTTTGTCGTTAATGTGTCTTTTATCAAGTTTGTCAAATCCTTTAACGTACATTAAAGCAGCTCCTTCAATTGCAGCCCAAGCGACGTGTCCACCTGGTGCTAAAATACCTCTTACTTTTATAACTTCTAGCATACTTTGTAGTCCACCTTGAAGACCATATCTTAAGATGTATCCAGCTGTTTCAAATGCAGCGAAACCTGCACCTACTGCAGCACCTACTAAAAGACCATTTAATATGTAGTTACTCTTTTTACTTTTGAATAAGAATAATGCTACTATAGCCGCTTTGGCTACTTCTTCTATAACACCAACCATAAGCGCACCAGAATATGTAGATATATCAGTGTTAAAGTCTAGTGAGAAGAATAATATTGCAACTATTAAACTAAGTGCACCACCTAATATAAAGTATTTCATAACTTTATAGAATGGTATGTTTCTAAATATATTAATTTCATAAAAGAATATTAGTATTGTTACTGGAACTGCAAAAGCAGAAAGCATTATCATTGCTGGTAAGAAGTTAGAATTACCATAAGTAATAAAACCTATTCTTACTGGAATATACGCTATGATAAAGAATACTAAGATTTTAAAGTATACCCAAGCAGTTGCTTTAGTAGGATCAACATCTTTAAGTGCTGGAGTTGTTTTTTCTCCTCCGCAGATAAATACTTCATCAAGTTCTTCTTCTGTATGTTTAGCAAAAGTATTCTTAAATAAATCTTTGAATGTTACATAGTTTTTACTTCTTGCTCCTGTTATTTTATCTAAGTTATCATTTATAATACTCTGCGCACTTTTCTTTTGAAGTGGATATCCACATTCAGGACATACTGTATCAGTAGTTTTTACTATTTTCCCACATTCAGGACAAGTTTTTATATTGTTTTTATATCCACAGTTTGGACATATTTTTGCATTACTTGATATTTCTTTTTTACATTCTGGACATTTAATTAAAGCCATT
>CAKOHL010000081.1 GCA_934085635.1 uncultured Bacilli bacterium
AATCATAAAACACTAATCAAAAAAGAAATAAAAGTACCAATAAGTAAAAATGGTCCATATGGAATTTCTTCATTATTTTTCTTTTTCATAATAACTAAAGAGCAAACAAGTGCTAGTAAGCTACCAATAAAAATACTAACTAAAGAATAATAAAAACCAAGTGTAACTCCAATAAGAATCATAAGTTTAATATCTCCACCACCTAGGCATTCTTTTTTTAAAATTTTATCTCCGAGAGTTTTAAGACCAAGCATCATCAAAAACAAAATAATACCTGTCAAAATATATTTAATACTTTCATTAAATCCATCATAATAAATTCTAGTTATTAAAACCATAAACGATGATATAAACATCACTCTATCACTTATATAATAATACTCAAAATCACTTACAATAGTTACCATAAGTGCACTTATTATAATAACTGAAATTATAAAATTCTCTCCAAGTCCAAACATAATATATGAGCCTAAGAAAAGAGTCCCCGTTAATAGTTCAATCACGAAAGATAAAGCATCTATTTTACACTTACAATAAGCACATCTGCCTTTTAATAAAACATAAGAAAGAAGAGGTACATTCATATACCATTTAATTTCTTTCTTACAACCAGGGCAAAAACTATTTGGTTTAATTAAACTTATCTTATTAGGAATTCTATATCCTATACAAGCATAAAAACTACCTAAACAAGCCCCAAGAACAAATATCATAATTTTAATTATTAATTCCATAAAATCCCCCTATGTTAAAACGCCTTCTCCAACTTGATACATTGGAACTAGAATTGCAACCATAATACCACCGACAATAACAGCAAGAACAACCATTAAAACTGGTTCTATTAAAGTCTTTAAAGTTCCAGCTAGAGCCCTCTGTTCTCTCTGATAATACTCACTAACTTTCTCAAGCATTTGTCCAAGTTCTCCAGTGCTCTCTCCTGTTGCAATCATATAATAAGCAAGTGATGGAATAGCCCAGTTATCCTTAAACGATTCACTTATCTTTTCTCCTCTAAGTAAGTTAGAAATAGTATCATACATAATCATCTTATAAAACTCATTATTAGTAATCTTACTTAAAATATCCATACTATCAGTAAGTAAAACATTATTCTTATTCAAAACAGCAAACGTCTTAGCAAACATATTCATTTCATTATAAATAACTAACTTACCTATAACAGGAATATGCATATAAATATATTGTATAAGTGTCCTAAATGCCTTAACTCTCTTATAAAGAATTACCATTACAATAATAATTCCCACTACAACTATTATAAGAGTAATACCATTTGATTTCAAGAATGCAGATAAATTTAAAAGCATCATAGTAAGAGGGTTAATCTCAGTTCCAAGTGAACTATATACCTCAGAAAATTGTGGAACAATATACACAAGCATAAATGCAGTAACAGCAATGGTAAACACAAGTATAACAGCCGGATATGTAAGAGCGCTTATCATTTGCTTCTTAGTAGATTCCTTTTCATTATAATATTCACTCATCTCATCAAGAGTAGTTTCTAAGTCTCCAATAAGTTCAGCAGCTTTAACCATATTAATTAAAAGTGCTGGGAAAGTACTACCTTGTTTTTTAAGCGCATCACTAAAAGATTCTCCCATAGAAAGCTCATAAATAATTGAATCATATACTTTCTTATACTTTTTTCTCTTATCTTGCTCAGCAAGTATCTTAACAGCTTCTGTAAGAGGTATACCACTCTTCAAATATGTACTCACTTGTGCTAACCAGAAAATAAGATCCTTATTCTTCATTTGCTTACTTATAAACTTAGACTCTCCGTGTATAAAATTAATCCACCAATTAGTCTTAATCTCATAAACTTCATATCCTTCGTCAATCAAATATGAGTGAACATCAAGTCTAGACAAAGCTCCAAAATATCCTTTAACAAGTTTACCTTCTTTATTTCTAGCCAAATACTTATAAATAAGTTTTTTCTCACTTCTCTCAGCATCCTTACCAAACTTATCTACAAGTAAAACCTCAAGTTCTCTTTCTTTCTTATTTCTATAATGCTTAACTACAGAAATATTATTAAACTTATCTACAAAATATTTAGCAACAGCTTTAGGAGCATCACTCATAAACTTAGCAAGTTTATCATTAGCACTTTTACTCTTCTTAACCATACTATCTAAAGTATCACTAAGTTTTCTAAACACAAAAATAGGAAAATCATAAAAACATAACTTAAGGGTTTTATAAGCACCAATTCCAAAAGATCTAAATAAATAGTAAAGTTCTATACCAATCTTCTTAAAGAAATGATTATAAACAACATCTCCAACTTTAATAGTAAACTTACCAATATGCTCGAAAATAAATACAAAAGCATACAAAACATATGTCAAAATAGACATCAAATTAGTAATAATAAAGTCAAAAATCTTAAATAAAGCAAGTCCAACATATCTAAATGTTGTTATAACTTCCTTCCCAATAGATGTAAAAACATTAGTAAAAGAAACAAGTAGTGACTTTTTATTTGAATTATTTTGCTTATCTTTTTTCATAAAATCACTACCTCCTTCTACTCTTATTCTTTATTAGTATAACATATTTAAAAAAATATTTAAAGACTAAACCCACCCATTTAAAGTTGATTTTACATATTTAATGTGTTAGAATAAAAAACATTTAGAAAAGAGGTACAATTATGCTAGAATTTGGAATAATTTTTGATATAGAACTTCTTGATGAAAGTGAAATTATTTTTAATGTTGGTTCTATATTTTTTGCACAAGATGGTATAATAACTACAGGAAAATTTAAGGGATCTAAGACAGAAAATCTAAAGATGTTTAGAATAGATAAAAATGAAGAAGATTATAAGCTTATTAGTAGACACGCAAAAAATACTTTGGCTTTTCTTACTTTTAATTCTAGATATACAAAAAACGGCAAACTAACTGAAAAATCAATAGAATATTTAAAAGAAATATGTTTTAGCTTTGCTAATAAACCTATTAAAGGTTCTTTATATGAAGGCAAACTATTTTTATCAAAAATAAATAGAATCTCTGAAAACGAAATAGAAAATGTAAAAGAAAATTTTGATTATTTAATAAGAAATGCATTAAATGAAATGGGAAAAGAAGACATAATTGTTCCTGATATACCTCTTTTACCTAGTAAAAAAGAACTAGATGTTTTAGAACTACTTTCAAAATTAAAAAGTAAAATTAAAGGTCAAGATAAAACTATTGAGACTGTACTTTCTAACATACTAGTAAATATGAAAGCACTTGAAAGTAATGATGAAGACTTTTTAAATACAGTAAAGAGTACTATTTTAATTGATGGGCCTACTGGAGTTGGTAAAACACTTTTAGTTAGTGAAATTGCTAAGTTATTAGATGTTCCGATAATTATAAAAAATGCTACTAGTTATAGTAGTGTTGGCTATGTTGGAGATGATTTAAACTCTTTATTGGTAGAACTCTTAAGAAGCGCTGGTGGAGATTTAGAAAAAGCAAACAAAGGAATAATATGTTTAGATGAAATAGATAAACTTGGAGACTCTAAGCTTGAAATGAGAAAAGGTTTACAACAAGAGTTACTATCTTACGTAAGTGGTAGTAAGATAACAGTTAAATATATGAAAAAAGAATATACATTTGATACAAATAGAATTACATTTATATTTATGGGTGCATTTACAAATATGAGAGAAGAAAAAGCCTCTGTTAAATCAATTGGTTTTGAATCTAAAACTCATCAAAATGAAAACATATTTACTACAAATGATTATGTCAAATTTGGAATGTTAAGAGAATTAATGGGAAGAATTAACTTAATATGTCATATGAACAAACTAACTATAAAGAATTTTAAAGACATCTTATTAAATAGTTCTATAAGTCCTCTTAAACAACTTATTACTTTATGTTCTCTTTATGATGCTGAATTAGATTACACCGAAGAGTTTATTGATGCAACTTGTGAAAAAGCTTTAAAAGATGATACAGGTGCAAGAGCTTTAACTAAAATAATAAATGATATAAGAGCTAAAATTTTATTAAAAATTATGACTGGAGAAGTAACAAGTATAACTTTAACAAGTGACTTCTTAGATGATGACTTTGAACTAACTAATCAAAATAAAAGAACTTTAATGGAGAATTAATCTCTATATAAAAGTTCTTTTAATTTTGTGTTTTTATTCTTAATATAAAATTCTCTATCTAAAAGTAATTTAATAATCTCTTTAGTACTCTTTAACTCTTTAAACTTAATCTTTTCATATGAAGTTTGTTTAGAACTCTTCTTTTTATAATCAGTAAG
>CAKOHL010000082.1 GCA_934085635.1 uncultured Bacilli bacterium
TCTTCAATACCTACATTTACAATATTACTTGTATAAGATGGAAGAGCTAGATTACAATATGCTTGCAAAAATAAAAGTACTACTATAAAAAGCATAGTCCATTTATACTTAAATAATGTTTTAAATATTTCTTTCATACATTTCTCCTTACCATTCCATTTTAATTATATTAAAAATGAAAGTCAAGATTAACCTAACTTTCATTTTATTATATTTTTAGCAGCCACCATTTTCTACGATTCCGTATGGATTTGAGACTTGTACCTAGACGGACATAATGAACATAGATTTCGTTACGGCTTATCGGAGTCATAGATATGTTTTCAGGTGAAACGACTTCAAAATTTATACTGAAAACGCATCTTTATTATTTGCACAATTATATGCTTAATAATTCTTTTTCTTTTTCTTTAAATTTATCTTCTACTATTTGATTATATTTGTCTATTAATTTTTGAACTATTTCTAAGTTTCTTTTTTCTTCATCTTCAGGTAGTTCATCTTTTTTAATCATATTATTAAAATCTTGTCTTATATTTCTTAAAGCTATTCTTGCTTCTTCTGCCATATCTTTTACTTGTTTAACATAGTTTTTTCTTGTTTCTTCTGTTAATTCAGGTATTGTTAGAAATACTACTTCTCCATTGTTATTAGGACTCATCCCTAGGTCAGCTGCATATATTGCTTTTTCTATTTCTTTTAATAAACTTTTATCAAATGGTTTAATCATTAATTGTCTTGCTTCTGGTACACTAATGGTACTAATAGCATTAAGTTGTGTTGGAGTTCCATAATATTCAATAGTAATACCATTTAAAATATTTGGATTAGCTCTTCCAGCTCTTACTGTTGTAAACCTTGATTCTAAGTTTTCTATCGCTTTATCCATTTTTGCTTTTACATCATTTTCATTAAACATCTTTCTCTCACCTATTAAAATGATAACATAACTAGATAATAAAAATCAATTGATAATTATTCTTTTAGACATTTTTTTGAATTTGTTTGACTTATAGTTTGTAAAGTTAAATGCTTCTTCTTTATTAATAATTATATCTAAAGCAGGATAACAGTCTTTAAAACTTTTTAGTTTAGATTCTAATTCCTTTATATCTACATCTCCTATTAAGTCAATATACATTATATTATTATGGTATACCATATTCATTTTCATCACCAATATTATTTTAATATTTTTTATTTTATTTTTCATTTGATTCGACAAAACTAGATAATTTTTTCTTTACAATATATTTACTCCTTTATGTTTAAAATTGTTTAGTTATGTTTTATAATAGTATTAGGTGATGAAAAGTGAGATTTTATTTGAGTGTATTTATGTGCAAACTTGCTTCTAAGGTTAGTAAACTTTTAGGTAAGGAAGGATCTGTTATTGGAGGAGAAGTTGCTAGAAAGATTTATCCTGATGTTTTATCTAAGGTTAAGATGCCTAGGTATGTAATTGGCATTACTGGGTCTAGTGGTAAAGGAAGTACTACTGAGTTTGTTGCAAGAGTTTTGAAGGAGAATAATTATAAGGTTGTTTATAATAAAAATGGTAGTAATGTTTTAAATGGTATTACTAGTCTTATATTAAATAATACTAAGGGTGGACGTCTTGACTGTGATGTTCTTCTTATGGAGATGGATGAAAGATATATGGAGAATAGTCTTAAGTATTTTGATTTAACACATCTTATGATTACTAATATTACTAGAGATCAACCACCAAGAAATGCTCATCCTGAGTTTATTCAAAGTGTTATTATGAAAAGTATTAAAGATGAGACCACTCTTATTATTAATGCAGATGATGTTTTAGTTAAAGCACTTACTCTTAATTTTAAAGGTAAACTTATTACTTATGGTTTAGATAAAAATAATTATAGTACTAAGACTAAACTTAATAATATAGATGCTGCTTATTGTCCTAAATGTTCTTCTAAACTTAAGTATTCATTTTATCAATATGGACATATAGGAAATTATAAATGCCCTAATTGTGATTTCGAAAGAGGTAATATTGATTATTTAGCACATAATATTAATGTTATTAAAGGTTATACTTATATTAATAAAGTTAAAGTACATTTACCATCTAATTTTCTATATACTGTTTATTTTGTTACTGGTGCTTATGCTCTTTTGAGTGAGATTGGTATTAAGAGTGAAGATATTACTAAAGTTACTAATGATGAGAGTTTTATTCCTAAGAGACTTAATGTTTATGATTTCTATGGTAGAAAATGGTGGATGCTTGCTAGTAAAAATGAAAATAATTTAAGTTATAAGCAAAGTTTAGATTTTATAGTTAATGAGAAAGGAAAGAAAACTGTTATTTTAGGTTTTGATAATTCTAGTAGAAGATATTCTGAGAATGATTTAAGTTGGATATGGGATATTGATTTTGAAGAGCTAAATAATAGTTCAGTTGATAAGATAGTTTTAGTTGGTAGGTTTAAATTAGATATGCTTGTTAGAATGGAATATGCTGGTATTCCTAAGAGTAAGATTATTTTAATTGAAAGTGTGGATGAAGAATTAATTAGTAATTTGAAGTCTAAGACTAAGGGTACTATTTATAGTTGTGTATGTTTTGATAAGGAAATTGAACTTAAGAATGTTTTAAAGAAAGAAGGTATTACTAATGCCAAAGATTAAGATTGCTCATTTATATTATGATTTAATGAATTTATATGGAGAGAATGCTAATATAAGAGCTCTTGTGCATTTTGCTGAAAGACAAGGTATTAAGGCTGAAGTTAGTACTCTTACTATTGGTGATGAGATAGATTTTAGTAAGTATGATATTTTCTATATTGGGTCTGGTACTGAGAAAAGTGAATTACTTGTGCTTACTGATATGATGAAGTATAAAAGTGATATAAATGACGCTATTGAAAGGGGAAAGACTTTTATTAGTACTGGTAATAGTATTGAGTTATTTGGAGAAGAGATTATTGATAAGGAAAACGTACCTGCTCTTAATATTTTTCCATATACTTCTAAACACGAAGACTTTAGAATAGTCGGGTCTATTGTTTTTAAGACAAAACTTATTAAAGAAAAAATAGTTGGTTTTCAAAATAGATGTGGAGTTATTTTAAACACTGATAAACCTCTTTTCAAAGTTATAGAAGGTACTGGTAGTACTATCGGTTCTTCAGTAGAAGGATATACTTATAAGAACTTTTATGGTACATATGCTTTTGGACCACTTCTTATAAGAAATCCATACTTTACTAATTATATTTTAAAGAATGTAATGAAAAGTAAAAATAAAAAATATAAATTTAAAGTTCTTAATAATATTAGTGAGATTAAAGCTTATAATAAATATTTAGAAAATTTCAAAATAAAATAAGTGCTATGTTTTAGCACTTATTTCAATTCACTTTCTATATCTTCTAATTTAACTAAGTATTTAGTTATTTTTTTATTACTTACTTTTAATAGTGTTTCACTTTTTACACTCATTTCACTTACAGTAGATGCACCTGTGTTATCGGTTTCTCCTACTATGCTTTTGTTAAGTCCATCACTTAAGTCTACTATATATATTGGTAATTTAGTTTCTTTTTGTTTATATGAACTTACTAAACTTTCTATATATACATTTTTATTATCACTAAAGTCAGCAATAACTACATAATATTCAGAGTCACTTCTATTTAAGATAGTTCCTGCATTTATCTTTTCATAACTTATTACTGCATCAGCTACTTCTGGTTTAGCATAATGTGATTCAAATAAACCAAGTTTAGTAGCACCTACTGTTAAACCATAAACTAATCCAAATGCCACCACTATTACACCTACTATTATAGATAACTTCTTAATATCATTCATTTCTACAGATTCATTTTTACTTTTTTTCTTTTCCATTTTTACACCTCATA
>CAKOHL010000083.1 GCA_934085635.1 uncultured Bacilli bacterium
AAAGGTGTTAAGAAAAATCAACACTATACGTGGCTTATTTGTGCTGCACAAAATATGAAAAACATAGCAATTAAAAACAATAATGTAGGAAAGAAACCTCTTAAATTAACATCTAATATCATAAATTTAACAAAAATATTAAAAATTGTTCTGAAAATTTCAGCTAGAAGAAAACCCCTAGAAAAATCTAGGGGTTTGTCTACACTCTGAACAGTTCTAAATAACTGTTTTTTTATTTTAGTTAAAATCTGTAAGTATTGATAAAAAGTGCTATTTATGTTAAAATCAAATCATAATAGAGGAGGCATTAAGATGAATAAAAAAGGTTTTACTTTGATAGAATTAATTGCTGTTGTTGCTGTTCTAAGTATTTTAATGCTTTTAGTAGTTCCTAATTTAATAAGAAATTTTAATGATTCTAAAAAAGAGGTTTTTCACGATAATGTTGTTAGGATATATGACTCAGCTGAAAGTACTTATGTGTCTTCTGGTGGTAAAAGTGGGAACTATAATAGTGAAGATAATAAACTTAATTCAAGTATAAGTAAGAATATTAAGTATGAAGTTGATATTTCTGAAGATGGAAAGATTACAAAGATATTTGTTACTGATGGAAGTTATACTTTTTCAAAAGAGGATAGTAATGGATTAACTAAAAGTGACTTAACTAAAGAAGATATTAAAGATGGAGATTCTGAAGATGTTAGTAGTACTAATATGTATGATAAGTTATTAGAAGATAATCCTACTAGACTTGTTAGAAATGATTTTTCTCAGACTTTGACTGTTACTAATACAAATACTTTATATAGTGCTTCTGAAAGTATAAATGGAAGCGTGCCTGTAAATGTTTATTATTTTGCTGGTAATGCAAAGAATAACTGGGTTAAGTTTGGAGGGTATTACTGGAGAATAATTAGGACTAATCACGATAAGAGTATAAGAATGCTTTATGCTGGTACAACTAATGATACTACTAAAGGGTATATTGGAGAAAGTGTGTATACAGACATGATATCTACTACTGCTAAAACTGCTGGGTATATGTATGGTGGAACTGATGAGTATGGAAATAGTGAAGGAGACGTAAGTTTTTCTAGAAAGAATGAAGAAGATAGTGCTATTAAGAAATATATAGATGGTTGGTTTGATGGTACTGGTAGTAAAACATATACTTCTATTAATAAGAGTGATCCGTTAGTTAATTATGTAAATTATCTTAGTAAAGATGCAGTTTATTGTAATGATAGAGAGGTAGCAAATGGGTCTAGTTATGACGCTTATAAACCATTTTATTTTATTGCTTTTGATAGACTCGATTATGATAATGATGGGGATAATGCTAGTCCTAGTTATAATTGTGCCTTTATCGAAGATGCATTTTCAGTAAATAATTCGAAGGCTAAACTAAAGTATCCTATTGCTTTAATGTCGGCTGATGAACTATCTTATGCTGGAGCAGTTGTTGGAGATTATTTGTATTCTGTTAAGACGTGGTTTTATAATAATAGAAATGATGATGAAAGTATAGTTGGCAAAAAGTTTTGGTGGACAATGACTCCTGTTCAAAGTTCCTATTATTCTAGTAATGTGATTATTCCTAGAGTTATTATTGGGACTGGTGAATTAAATGGTATAGGACAAGGTGAAATAGCAATGGCTACTATTAATGGATCACTTGCAATTAGACCTGTTATAAGTTTAAAATCTTGCACTGTGTATAAAAGTGGAGATGGATCAGCTGATAATCCATATGAAATAGAAATGAACGGAGGATGCTAAATGAATAAAAAAGGTTTTACATTAATGGAAATTATTGTAGTTATAGCACTTTTAGGTGCAATAATGCTTCTAGTAGTGCCTAATATAACTAAGAACTTTAAGGAATCTAAAAAAAGATTATTTTATGATAATGTTGTTAGTTTATATACAAGTGCTGGAAGAAGTTTTCTTCTTTTAGATAATACTTCTAATAAAACATTTTCAAATAGTGGAAATACATTAGATGTAGATGTTAGTGAAGATATTACATATAAGATAGTTGTTAACTCTTATGGAGAAGTTACAAGTATGTATGTTACTAATGGAACTTATTCATATTCCAAAAGTAATAGTAATGGTATTAAGAAGAAAGATATTAAGCTTGATGATATAATTGAAGGAACTGACAATGAAGATGCTAGTGCTAAAGTTACATTATTTGATAAACTTTTGGTGGATAATCCAACAATAAAAACTAGAACAGACTTTAATACAACATTTACTGAAACAAACACAGGAACTTTATATAAAGCGACAGAGAGTATAGCAAGTAGTCCTGCAAAAGATGTTTATTATTTTGCAGGAAATGCGAAAAACAACTGGGTTAAGTTTGGAAAATATCAAACGGATAAAGTTGTTTATAGAGGTTATTATTCTGCAACAAGCAGTAGTTACAAAGAATATTTGACAATGGATGCATGTTCAACTGCAACTAGTTATAATATTAATTGTACTGAATATATATATTGGAATAAGGACAATGATATATACTGGAGAATAATAAGAACAAATGCAGATGGTAGTGTAAGGTTATTATATTCAGGAAATAGCTTTGATACAACAGGGGGATATATAGGGGAAAGTGCATTCAATAGTATAAATAAAGATTCAATGTACGTGGGATATATGTATGGAACAAGTGGAAGTCTTGATAATAATAGAACGAATGAAAATAATAGTACAATAAAAACATATGTAGATAACTGGTATAGTAATAACTTAACAAGTTACTCAAAATATATAAGTACAGAAGCAGTATATTGTAATGATAGAGAAGTGGGAAGTGGAACATATAGTGCAAATGGTTCGCAATTCAATTATGCTTCATCTACAAGAGTAGCTACAAATAAAACACCAACATATAATTGTACAAACATTAAAGATGCATTTTCAGGAAGTAATATAGAAGCAAAATTAACATATCCAATAGGACTAATGACAGCTGATGAAGTAGCATATGCTGGTGGCAAAGCTTATACAAATTTAACAAGTCCATACGCATGGTACTATTTAAATAGTACAGGTGGAAGCATAACAGGAGGTACCGGTAGCGCGTGGTGGTCCTTGTCGCCTTTTGAATGGTACAAATCCGAATATGGCACATTCGGTTGGACCGTTAATTATTACCCGGGCAGACTTGCCCACGCAGAAGATGACAGTTCTTATGGTGTTCGCCCTGCCATTTCTCTCAAAACTTGTACACTTTGGAAAAGTGGCGATGGCAGTCCAGAAAATCCATATGAAATTGAAGAAACTGAAAGTGGTTGCTAAAGTAACTACTTTTTTGTATAATTAAAGTAGGATGTGGTGTAAATGAGTAAAAAAGGGTTTACATTAATGGAGATTATTGTAGTTATAGCACTTCTAGGAGCAATTATGCTTTTGGTGGTTCCTAATATAACTAAGAATTTTAAAGATTCTAAAAAGAGACTTTTTTATGATAATGTAATAAGTTTATATAGTAGTGCTGGAAGAAGTTTTTTATTGTCTGGTAGTCAGACTGGTAAAACTTTTTCGAATGATGGAGATGCTTTGGATGCTGAGGTTAGTGCAGATGTTACATATAAGATAATTATTAATTCTTTTGGAGAGATTACAAGTATTTATGTTAGTAATGGAACTTATACATATTCTAAAAGTGGAAGTAATATTACTAAAAAGGATATTAAGCTTGAAGATGTTGTTGAAAATACGAGTTCAGACAATAATCCTGGTATACCTAGTGATGATGGGACACTTTTAAGTAGGATACTTATTGATAATCCTACTAGACTTACTAGAAGTGATTTTTCTAAAGCGTTTACTACAACAAATACTGGCACTCTTTATACAAGTACTGAAAGTATAGC
>CAKOHL010000084.1 GCA_934085635.1 uncultured Bacilli bacterium
TAGTAATGTTAAGAGTGTTAATAATGAGTATGGATCTGTTAAGTTATATGTTAAGAATCATATTATAGATATTACTACTTTTAGAAGAGAAATAGGATATAAAAATGGTAAACCCATTAAAATAGAGTACACTAAAAATCTAGAAGAAGATTTAAAAAGAAGAGACTTTACTATGAATACATTAATAATGGATAAGAATGGTAAAATATATGACTTTATGAATGGTACATCAGATATTAAAAATAGAATTATAAAACCTGTTAAAGATGTAAATATTCTTTTTAAAGAAGATGCTAGTCGTCTTTTAAGAGGACTTAGGTTTATGAGTAGTTTAGATATGAAATTTGATAAGAGTATTATTAATTATATAAAGAATAATAAAAGTGATTTTCTTTTAATAAGTCCTAATAAGAAGAAAGAAGAGTTTGATAAGTTATTTAAATATAATCCTTCTAAATTTTTAAAGTTTATTAAAGATTATGGTTTAGAAGATTATATTGGTATTAAATGTGATAAGTTTGTTTATACAAATAGTTTAGTAGCCAGTTATGCCCAGCTAACAATAAGTAAACCTTTACCATTTACTAAGTATGAAAAAGAACAAATTAAAGATATAAGAAGAATTCTAAAAAAGAAAAAAGTAGATATGATGGATCTTTATAAATATGGTCTTTATATATCTTTATGTGCTGGAGAAATACTTGGTTTATCAAAGAAGAAAATTAATTTAATGTATACTAATCTTCCGATAAAGGGTATAATAGAGATTAATATTACAAGTGAAAAAATTTGTGATGTTTTAAATATTACACCTGGTAAAGAACTAGGTACAATATGGAAATTACTTGAAAAAGAAATAGTAAATGGTAAATTAATAAATGAAGAAGAAAAGATTATAGAAAGGTTAAGGTGGTATAATGGACAATATAAAAAAAATGTATAAAGAGAAGAATTTTCTTATTAATACATTAGTGCTTAAAAATGTTAGAAATTTAAAGATTGATATAGATGAACTTTTATTACTACTTTATTTTATAAATGTTGAAGAAAGTTTAGATTTAGCTAAGATTAAAGAATATATTAATTTTACAGATGAAGAGATTCTAAATGTTTATAGTAATTTACTTGCTAAAGGTTTAATTGAAGTTAAAACTTCTAAGAATAATGGTATTTTTAGTGAAAAGATAAGTTTAGATGTTTTTTATGATAAGTTAATACTTGGTGCTAAGGAGGAAGTTAAGTCTAATGAAGATATTTATTCTAAGTTTGAGAATGAGTTTGGTAGAAGTTTAAGTCCTATGGAATATGAAACTATTAATAGGTGGATTAGTAGTGGGGTTAAAGAAGAACTTATTGTTGAAGCACTTAGAGAAGCTGTTATTAATAATGTTCGTAATTTAAGATATATAGATAAGATTATTTATGAATGGACTAAGAAAACAATGAGACCTAAAGAGGAAAGTGAAGAGCTTTTTGATTATGATTGGCTAGAGGATACTGATGAGTAAGAAGAGTGAATTTATTTTAGATGGATTAAATAAACTTATACCTAATCCTAGATGTGA
The DNA here is from genome assembly GCA_934085635.1 of uncultured Bacilli bacterium. Lineage (GTDB taxonomy): Bacteria > Bacillota_I > Bacilli_A > RF39 > UBA660 > CAG-628. The sequence continues at coordinate 1,566 of CAKOHL010000084.1, forward strand.
ACTTGAATTTAATAAAGACTATGAACTTTTACTTGCAGTTATGCTTAGTGCGCAGACAACTGATAAAAGAGTAAATATGGTTACTTCAGAATTATTTAAAAAGTATGATACTTTAGAAAAGTTACAAACTCTTACAATTCCAGAAATAGAAGAACAAATTAAAACTATTGGTATGTATAAAACTAAAGCTAGAAATTTTAAGGAAATAGTAAATGATCTTATTAAAATTGGTTATGTTCCTAATGATAGAGAAGTTTTAGAAAGTATGAGTGGTGTTGGTAGAAAGACTACTAATGTAGTTTTGTCAGTTTTATATAATGAGCCATTAATAGCAGTTGATACTCACGTTGATAGAGTAAGTAAAAGATTAGGTCTTGCTAAAGAAAATGATACAGTAATAGATGTGGAAAACAAACTTAAAAAAGCATTTCCTAAAAATACTTGGACTAGACTACATCAGCAATTAGTGCTTTTTGGTAGATATACTTGTAAAAGTAAAAATCCTGAGTGCAATATTTGTCCATTTAAAGATATATGTAAATATTATAAGAATGTGGTTAAAAAATAATCACTTTTTTTCTTGTTTATATTTTACTTTTATAAAAATTTTGCTATAATTAAGTTAGTACAAAAATAGGAGAGTGTTTATGAAACAGATAATAACTAGTTTAGATATTGGTTCATCTTATATTAAACTTATAGTTGGAGAAGTGTTTAAGGGTAGACTATTTGTTTTAGCGTGCTCGACTGTTAAGAGTAAAGGTATAAAAAAAGGCATTATTACTAATGAAGAAGAAGCAAGTACTTCTATTAAGGAAGCATTTAAGAAAGTAGAAGAAATTCTTGGAACTAAACTTAATAGGACTGTTTTAATCGTGCCTTCTTATTCAGCAAGTTTTGTTAAGAGTGAAGGGTATACTACTATAAATAATGAAGAAGGTATTGTTACTGGAGAAGATGTAACACGTGCTTTACAGGTTAGTGTATATAATAGGGTTAGTCCTAATTTAGAACTTGTAAGTGTTTCTCCAAGGGAATTTATTATTGATGAAAAAGAAATAGTAAAAGATCCTAAAGGAATGAAGGCATTTAAGTTATCAGTTAACTCTATACTTGGTATGATACCAAAAAAGAATGTTTATCCAGTGATTAATTTACTTGAAAGTTTAGGTATTAAAGTAGTTGATCTTGCATTTGGAGGTCTTGCTGATTATTATGAATTCAGGTGCGATGAATATAATAATAAAACTGGTGTTGTTATAAATATAGGAGCGCATAAAACAGAAATAAGTATTGTAAATGAAGGTATGCTAACTAATGCAGAAGTGCTTGATATAGGTGGTAGAAATATAGATAGGGATATTAGTTATATATATGATATAAGTTTAGAAGATAGTAAACTTATTAAAGAAAAATTTGCTCTTGCTACTAAAGAAAGAGCTAGTACTAGTGAAGTGATCGAGTGCTTGACAAAATCTAATGAACATATTAAAATAAATCAGTATGAAGTAAGTGATATTGTATATTCAAGAATAAGAGAAATACTAGAACTTTCAAAAAAACAAATAAAATTCTTAACAAAAGAGAGAATTAGTTATATAATAGTTACAGGAGGAACTAGTGAATTAGATGGATTTAAGTCTGTTTTTAAAGAGATATTTGGTAAGAGTGTAGAAATATCTAAAGTTGATGAACTTGGAGTTAGAAATAATATATACAGTAGTTCACTAGGCGTTATTAAGCTTTATGCTGAAAAGTTAAAGTTTAGAGAAAAAGTACCATCAACTATTAATGAAGAAGAACAAGGGGAATTATTTAATAGCAAGAAGAAAATAAATGAAAGTAGTTTACTCGGAAAAGTTTATAGTTACTTTTTTGATAATTAGGAGGTTAGAATATGCAAGGTAATACGTTAGAGATGTTACAAATAGCAAAAATTAAAGTAATAGGTGTAGGTGGCGGAGGCTGTAATGCTGTTAATAGAATGATAGAGTCAGGACTTAAGGGAGTTGAGTTTATTGTTGCTAATACAGATTTACAGGTTTTAAATACTTCTAAAGCAGAGACTAAGTTACAAATTGGAGCTTCAATTACTGATGGACTTGGAGCAGGAGCTGATCCTGAAGTAGGAAGAGAAGCTGCACTTGAAAGTAGAAATGAAATAGAAGATGCTCTAAGGGGAGCAGA
>CAKOHL010000085.1 GCA_934085635.1 uncultured Bacilli bacterium
TTAATATGAATAAAAATGTGGTTTATTCGCTTCTTATTTCTTCTTTTGCTGGTATAAGTACTCTTTTAGGGGGACTGATCATACTAGAGAAAATGTTCCTGTTATATTCTATTCTAAGAGTTTCAAGTATAGGGGAGTGATTCCTACTGGACATACTTTCTCTAATATTGGTGCAACTATTTTAGATAATTTTGGTATAGAAAATGATTTAGGGCTAGGGGAGAGTTATTTAAAAAATTTAAAATAAAATAAAAAAGAGAAAATTGATATTGTCTCTTTTTTTTATACTATTTACATCTTGAATTTCTAGATGTATTTCTAGCACTGTTTCTTGATGTTGTTTTACGTGCTCTAGCACTATTTCTGCTAGTATTTTTAGCACTGTTTCTTGAAGTATTTCTTGCCACTTTAATCACCACCTGTTAGTATTATTTACAACAACTTGGTTTTAATTCATTATTTTATGTGGTAATAATTAACACTTTTTATTAATATATTTTAGTATTATAAAGTAGGGTGGGTTAATATGAATAAAAATGTGGTTTATTCGCTTCTTATTTCTTCTTTTGCTGGTATAAGTACTCTTTTAGGGGGACTGGTGGTTTACTTTAAATTTAAGGATAAAAAAAGCTTTATAGCGTTTGCACTTAGTTTTAGTTTAAGTGTTATGATTAGTTTAAGTATTTTTGAGCTATTGCCTGATAGTTTTATTACTCTATCTTCACGTTTTGGACTTTTAGTTGGAATTATTTTTACTACAGTAATGTTTTTGGTTGGTAAGTTTTTGGTTACTAAGATTAATAAGAAACTTGCCCTACTACAAAATAAGGATAATTTGTATAGGGTAGGGCTTCTTAGTATGATTGCTTTGATGCTACATAATTTTCCTGAGGGTATTGCTACCTTTATGGCGAGTTATAATGATTTGAGCGCAGGTATCAGTTTAGGTATCGCAATTATGCTTCATAATATTCCAGAAGGAATTTCGATAAGTGTGCCAATCTACTACGCTACGGGAAGCAAAAAGAGGGGAGTTATATATTCTTTGATTTCTGGTCTAGCTGAGCCTCTTGGAGCAATTTTAGCATTTATAGTCCTTAAAAATTATATTAATGATATTACGATAGCATTAGTACTTGTGATCGTGGCTGGTATAATGATTACGATTTCGATTAATGAAATGTTACCAGAAGTTAATTCTTATAATAAAAAAAATATTAGTATATTAGGTATGATTATTGGTGTGATTCTAGTTATAGTTAATTTGCTGTTATTTTAGGCTTTTTTGCTTACTTTCTTTTACTTTTCTTTAAGTTCTGATAATATATATTATGTTAAGTTCTATTTCTAAAAGAGTTTTTGTGATTCTTTCATATGATTAATCATTTACTCTTTTCTTTCTAGTTTATTTTCATAATTCATGAAGCTCTATTTATTTTGTTAAACTATAATAACTATATAAATTTCTTATGTAATTTGTTAAGCTTACTTTAATTAATAATAAAGAAAATACAAGCACTGATTAACTTGTATTATTTTTATCTTCTATTTATAGTTGGTTTTACTATTTCTAGTACATTTACCCTTTCGTACTCCCCTTCTATGTATTCTAAGGACTCTACTCTTTCGATGATGTTTGAATAACCTAGTTTGTGTGACCAAGTTCCATCCATGTTCTGTCTTAATAAATGAAAGTCTCCAAATGATTTATATATTGCTATTTTGTATCCACCGTATCTATTTTTAGAATCTATACTACTATTAAATGCACGTATGCCAAGGTTTTCAAAGTCTGTCATCATAGCACTATAGCTATATTCAAATTCGTAGCGATTATATATTTCATCACTTGTAAAACCTAGATTAAATGCAAATGAATCAATATTAATATGTTCATATAAATCCATAAATATATCTGGGCAAGAGTATTCTAGAGCATATCCATAGCAATTTGTATGTTTATATTTTTTTGTATTTTCTTCAAATTTTGGTTTATTGGTACTTAATTTAATACTTTCTTTTAAATATTCTAAGTATAATTTTTCAATTTCTTCTGCAGATCTACTATTAATTCCTGTTATTAGTTTAGTGTATAACCACATTATTTTAGCATAAGTTTCATTATATTCTTTTAACATTTTATCTTCCCCCCACTACGGCTGATATTATACTTTAATTAAATGTAAAAGTCAAATAAAAAAGGTACTTTTGGTACCTAGTTTTGCTTTTCACCTATTACTACTTTTCTTGATTGTATTTCTGCTATTTTATTAATTACTTCTCCAGCATTTTCTGTTGTTATTTTATCATAACCAAGTTCACGTAGTGCTTGTAATTTAATTGTAGTAAGTTGTTGTGTTCTACTTAAAACTTCTTCTTTAGTGTTTTCTATTTCTTTTACAAATCTTTCGTGAGAAGCTATTAATTTACTCTTAGTTGCTCCTCCATTATTATATAAATTCATTGCTGTAAATATTATACTTTCAAGTATGAACTGTGCTGTTTCATCAAATTTAAATTCCATTGGGTCGCTAAATCCAGTTGTTTTTGATAGGTATGCTAATATATATTTTATTTCTGGAATAGAGTCTATACTTTGTAAAACGTGATATAGGTATAAGAACTCATAATATGTGTTTTTATTTTTCTCTTCTGTAAACTTTTCTTTTATTAAATTTATTAAGTCATTTACTAATGCTTGTTCTTCTTTATTTAAATCTTTTAAATTAAAGTATGATTGGTCTGTGTCTAGTTTTGCACTTTGGTTAAGTCTTGCCTCAACATTCTCTAAATACTCTGCAGTTACCTTTATTTTGGCTATTGATTCATCACTACCATCTTGTAAATCTAATAATTTGAATAATAATAATTTCTTTTCTTTTGGCCATTTATTTAAGCTTTCTAGTTCTAGATAGTTATATATCATTTGTCTAGATACTCCTAAATATTTTGCTAATTTTACTTTTGATATTCCTAATTCTTGTAATAATTCATTTAAATTTTTCACTTCATCTCTCTCCTTCTATTGTGTATTTCCATTGTACAACACTTTACAAGAGTGTGTCAAGTGTAAAGTAAAGAAAAAATAAAGGAAATTAAAAGAG
>CAKOHL010000086.1 GCA_934085635.1 uncultured Bacilli bacterium
TTATTTGTAATTACTTCTATATCAAAAATTATGTTACTTAATGTATAGATTATTAAGAGGCTAAAGATAAATGATAACATAAGTATGTAGTGCTTCTTGATGAAAGCTTTTAGCCCAATGGTGCCATAGTATTTTATTATTTTAAGTGATAGTATTTCTCCTTTAATTACATTTATATCAGATACATCTACTACCATATATATTAGGTTATTATTATGCACTAGATTTGTGTAATATATGTTTTTCTTTATAAAGACTTTTACGTAGTTTTCTTTGTCACTAAAACTTATTAAGCATTTATTTTTCATTTATTTCTAACCTTTCAACTTTACCGTTTATTAAGATTTCATTTTTATCTAGTTTTATTAGTCTTAAGTTGTTTCCTTTTATAGTTACACTTTCGTTTTTTAAGCTTATGATTACACTTTTATCATTTATGTCTATTATTCTTTTGTAGTTTAGTATGTGCACTCCACTTGGAACTAGGCTAACCCTATAAGCTTCATTTTTTAAAAAGTCTTTTAAATTTTCTAGCATATGTTTCACCATTTAATTATATGAAAAAAAGTGCCATTTAGGCACCTAATTTGCTATTTACTATTTCACTTACAAGTTTAAAGTCTGCTTTACCTTTTAATCTGATATTAGCTTCTTTCATTATTTTACCCATATCTTTTTTACTTTCGGGTTTAACTTCTTCAAATATTTTATCTAATTCTTTTTCTATTTCTTCTTTAGATAATTGCTCTGGTAAGTATTTACTTATTAATTTTATTTCTCTTTCAAGATTGTCTGCCAAGTCATTTCTACCAGCATTTCTGAATTCTATTATGCTTTCTTTGTGTTGTTTAACTTGTCTACTTGCAACTTCTATAACTAAATCGTCAGTGATTTCACTAAGTTTATTATTAATTTTTTGTAAATCAATAGCACTTTTTAGTAATCTTATAGTACTTAAAGTTTCTTTGTCGTGGCTTTTCATAGCCTCTTTCATATCATTATTTATAGTACTGTATAACATTTTATCACTCTCCTAGTTATTATGTTTTCTATTACTTCTTCTAGCGTTTTTGATTGCTTCTTTCTTTGCTTCTCTTCTAACTACGCCAGGTTTAGAATATTCTTTCTTTTTCTTAACTTCAGAAGGGACACCACTTCTTTGAACTTTAATTTTAAATCTTTTTAAAGCATACTCAATGTTTCCGTTCTTAACTTCAACTCTTGTCATTTCCTTCCCTCCCTTCATACTAGACCCAATTATATCACGTAAAATTATAGATTTCAAGGGGTTAAACCTTAATTTAGTGTCAACTTTCTCACATCTTCTATTATATTTTGATATATATAATAAAATTGCCCAGCAAAGCTGGGCTATTCAAGATCACTATACAAATAACAGAAAGTAATTTGTAGAATTGCTTAAAGAACACCGAATCAACTTGATACGGTGTTTCCATTCCACAATATGGACTGAGTGAACGCCTAACGAGCAAAGCTAGGTGCTACTTTCTGTCCTTGTCTTTCGACGATTTAATTATACTAAATTATGAATCTTAATTCAACTATTTTTAGCAAAAAAACTATTATATTTTAGCAAACTATTGATTGACACTTCTACCCTTTTATGTTATTATTTATTTATGAGTAAATCCTAGTGGTTAGGTGTTCCCCTCAGTCCGAGATTTTTTTAAAATTTTAGAAGGAGGTGGTCTGTATGAGTCTTAAGAAAGTTATGCTTTTTTATGGAGTATTTAGTTATACTTGTAGTGATTCTAGCAGTGCTAGATCATTATACGAATTACAGAAAGTAATTTGTATATTACTTATTAAAAAACACCGAATCAACTTGATACGGTGTTCCCATTTCACAATATGGACTGAGTGAACGCCTAACGAGCAAAGCTAGGAGTTACTCATTTTTTATGTCCATTTATATTATATGTCTTAATGACAATTTAATTATACCAAATTATGTATTATATTTCAAGTACTTTTTATTGCACATTATCTATTTTGAAAATTAAATATAATTTGTAAATGAAAAGCACTACTACACTAAATATCACTGAATAAAAAAGAGTGTGATAAATTTCTATTTTAAAATTTGAATAAGCTTGGCCTATTAAGTAATAACTTGGTAATACTTTTAACTTACATAGTACTGTACAAATTACAAGTAAGAAATAAATGATACTTATTTTTCTTGATATAAGATTTAGAGAGCCGTAAAGGAAATTCATTAAGTTTATTAATAGTATGTTTTTTATTATTCCAAATGTCAAATAAGAAGTTAAGTTTAAATCTTTATAATTTTGCATTTTAGTGATAGATAAATCTTTTCCAAATATAAATAACATAATTAATGGTAAAAGATAATATACAAGCAAGACAATGGTGTTTAATACTAAAATCACTTTAAATATGTGTTTTGACAAGTTTTTTCTATTACCAAGTCTAAGTACATAGTTTGTGTTATTTTTTATTTCAGTTGTAAATTTCTTGGTAACTACAGCAGTTAATAAAAGTATACTTATTATTCCCCATTCATTTGTTAAAAAACTATAGTATATTTTAAAGATATTATTACTGTTAGAAGTGATAAAGAATAGCAATATATTAGATAAAGAAACTATTATGGTAAGTAGTAACATTGATAAGAACGTTTTAGTTTTTAAGTAACATTTCATTATATATAATTTATTTTTCATCAGTTACTTTTCCTTCTTCAAATTTATATATTTTATCAATTTTTAGTTTTTCTAATTCATCTTTGTGATGTGAACTGATAAGAATTATTTTGTCCTTTTTTATTTCATTTATATATTTTGCTATTTTGTTTACAGTGCTTTCTTCAATTGCATTAAATGGTTCATCTAAAAATATTACATCACTTTCTTCTACAAATATGGCAGCAAGAGC
>CAKOHL010000087.1 GCA_934085635.1 uncultured Bacilli bacterium
TTAAAAAAAGGAAGAACACCTAACCCAGATATAATGTGTAACAAATATATAAAATTTGACTTATTTAAAAAAGAAGCAAAAAAATTAGGTGCAGACTATATTGCAACAGGTCACTATGCCAGAATAGAAAATGGAAGACTCTTAAGAGGAATAGATAATAATAAAGATCAAACATACTTTTTAAGTCAAGTAAAACCTAGTGAATTTAAAGATGTTTTATTTCCTGTTGGTGGTCTTACTAAACCAGAAGTTAGAAAAATTGCTTTAGAAGCTGGTTTACCTGTTGCAGAAAAGAAAGACTCAACTGGAATATGCTTTATCGGAGAAAGACATTATCAAGAGTTTGTTGCTAATTATTTAAAAGGTAAAGAAGGAGATATAGTTGATATAGATACTCTTAAAGTAATTGGAAGACATAAAGGCCTTATGAACTATACAATCGGGCAAAGAAGAAATGTTGGTTTATCAGGTGATGTAAAAAGACATTATGTATGTGGTAAAGATGTAGAAAAAAATATTCTTTATGTTGCATTTGGAGATGATAATAAATATTTATTAAGTAATGAAGCAGTTATTGAAGATATGAACTACATAAGTGACCTAAAACCAGCCTTTGCAACTTGTAAATTCAGATACCGTGGGGAAGATGTACCAATCAGCGTAGAATATAACAGTAATGAAGTAACTTTAAAATACGAAAGTGCAAAAGCAGTAACTCCAGGACAAGCTTGTGTAATATATCTTGGAAGTGAAGTTATTGCAGGTGGCATAATTAAAGAAGTAAGAAAAGATGGAGAAAAATTATGGTACTTATAAAAGTACTTTTTTCTTGCATAATAATGCTAAAAGTGCTATAATAAACAACATTAATGGGGGATATATATGATAAATGATAAAGCAATCGAATATAATTCTAAAGTAATAAAAATAGAAAGACTAATAGAAAACTTAAAAAGCATCGGAATAAATACTGAAAAATATGAAAATGAACTTAAAAGCATAAAAGAAGGCTTATTAAATGAACATAGCAAAAGCTCATCAAATAAATACTTTGGCATAGAAAATGATTACATAGGTGCTATGAGTAAACTAAACAAACTAGAAGCTCATCTAAACGAATATATGGTATACTTTAAAGCATACAATTTCACTGTACACTTAAGAGAAGACATCAAAACAGTCGAAGAAGATAAACTATCATTTTACATTGATGAATTAATAAAACTATTAAGAGAAATAAAAGCATCAAGCACTTTAATATATGATAAAGAAAAAGAAATAATAGAAAATCTTTATAAAGTAACATACTATCTATTACTTGAAGAAAACAAACACTTAACCGAACACAAACTATATAATGTAGTTTCTAAAAGCGAAGTAGACTTATACTACTTAGATAAAATCTTATTAAGTGATATTGAAAGTATAAGCGATAAAGAAGCTCTTAAAAAAGTAAAAAGTGAAATACATTTAATGAACTTAAAAGGTAATGAAGCACACTATATAACTGAAGACATCATAAAATCAATAATATATGCTAAATATGGTGATGATTTAAGAGATAAAACTACAGAAGAGCTTAATAAAATAGCAAAAGAAATTAAAGATAATCTTGTACAAATTAAATATAAAACTAAAAATATTGAAAATGAAATGTCTAGAATTGAAATTATTAAAGAGTCAATAAAAGAGTTTAAGCTTAATCTTGCCAAAAAAATTGCTGGTATAGGATTAAATTTTGGATTACTTACCTTTACTTTAGGACTTGTTCCATTTATCTTAAGCAAAATGCCATCTCCTAGAACATATAAGTATACTTATGACTTAGATGGAAATATAATAGAAGAAGTAGATGAGGGATATCAACAAGAACTAGATGACTACTATAAAGGGAAAGTAACTGTAAGATACCCTTATACTTTGAGAAAAGGTGAATATAAGTATGATTACAGAGAGTATACTTTTGAAGAAGATGAATTTGAAGCTGTTTTAAATGCTTTAAAAAATGGAAAAGAACTTGATTATGAAGAAAAAAGTGGTAAATATACTGCTCTTGAAGCTGCAAGTGTACCAAATGAAATAGTTACTACTATTGAAGTAAGAAAACAAGATAAAGATGATACTATAAGTGTACTTGAAAAAGAAAAAGAAGGTGCAATACTCGTGTCTGTCTTTGCTGGGCTATTTATTACAGGAATTCTTTATGTGCCTTTCTTAACAACAGATGAATTTGATTTTGCTTTATGTAAAAAGATACCTGATTTAAAAGATTTAATCGAGGACTTTATTGAGTCAAAAGATGTTAAAAGATTAAAAGAAAAGAAACTAGATGTTGCTCTTATGAATGCTGAACTTATGAAATTAGTGCAAAACGATGAAAAGCTTAGAGAAAGATTTATGAGAATTTATAAAGCTTATGAAAGCTTAATTATTGAAAATAAAGAAGAATATAAAGAGTTATTAAGTGAACAAGAATTTATGGGTCAAACACTAACATTAAAGTAAAGTAGGGGAGTAAAAAGTCTTCTCTACTCTTTTAATTTCCTTTATTTTTTCTTTACTTTACACTTGACACACTCTTGTAAAGTGTTGTACAATGGAAATA
>CAKOHL010000088.1 GCA_934085635.1 uncultured Bacilli bacterium
TGGTGACCTGTACGGGATTTGAACCCGTGAATGCAAGCTTGAGAGGCTTGTGTGTTAACCATTTCACCAACAGGCCAGGTACGCATATAATTCTATCATATATGCGTTTTTTTTACAATTAAAATTTACTAATTCTTTCTTTTATTTTTCCTTTTCCTAGAAGTTTTAAGATTTCGTATAAATCTGGTGTATTTGTTCTGTTTGTAACTGCTACTCTTATTACTTCACAAGCGTGCGCTACTGAACCTTTATAGTTTTCAGGATTCTTTTTGTATTCTTTTGTTTCACTAGCAAACCCAAACTTAGGGCACATTTCTTTTATTTTGTTAAACCAAGTTTGTTTATCATCTTCTTCATTATATATTTCATTTATATAATACTCTAAAAGTTCTTTAGAATAAAAGTCTTTTCTTTCATAAGTCTTCTCTTCATTAAAGAATAATATATCATACATGTATCCTACTTCTCTTTTAACAGCACTATAGCTTTCTATATCTTTTCTTGGTCTTTCTACTTCTCTTTCTATGTTAAGTATGTTAATTGTATATTCTTTTTCTTTAGTTATTAATTCATAGAAATCATTATCATATATACTAGCCCATTCTACTAATTTTTCATATAAGTCTTTTGCTTTAAGTCTACTGAAATAATTTTTAGAAATGTTTAACAATTTTTCTAAATCAAATAATGAGCCACTTTTACTCATTTTATCAAATGTAAATTCAAAATCTTTATATGATTTATCTGGATTTTGTAGGTACCATTCTTCAAAGTTAGAGTTTAATAGTGTCGCAAAGTATAGTTTTATTGCTTCAGCTGGTATACCTTTTTCATTATAGAAGGCTACTGCTGCTTCTGGGTCTTTTCTTTTACTAAGTTTTCTTATGTTCTCTCCATCTTTTTTATTTATAGGTAGCATATGAGCAAATTTTGGTTTTTCAAATCCACAGGCATCCCATAGTTCGATATGATAAGGAACTGAGCTTATATAAGAGTCATCTCTGTTTACTATTGTAGTTCTCATAAAATGGTCATCACATACGTGTGCAAAGGCATAAGGTGGTACTCCATCAGATTTTAAGATTACTTGGTCCAAGTCGTTTTCTGGCAATTCAATTTTACCTTTTATTAAATCCTCAAATACAAATCTTTTATTAAAGTCTCCCATACTTTTTAAACGAAGAGTCCAAGGGTCATTATTTTCCAAATGTTTTTTCACTTCTTCTAAAGTTAAGTTTCTACATTTAGCATATTTACCATAATATCCTATTCTTTCTTTCTTTTCTTCTTGTTCTTCTCTCATTTCTTCGAGATCTTCTTCAGTACAAAAACAAGGATAAGCACGTCCAATTTCAACTAAGTGTTTTGCAACAGTATGGTATATGTTAATTCTGTCTCTTTGTTTATAAGGACCATATTCTCCACCATTTATTGGGTCTTCATCTACTTTAAGGTCAAATTCTTTAAAGTCTTCAAGTATATGCTCTACTCCATTTTCTATTGTACGTTTGTCATCAGTATCTTCTATTCTAAGATAGAATATTCCATTACTTTGATGTGCAAAAGTTTCTGGAACAAATGAAGCAAATAAATTTCCCATATGCATTCTTCCAGTAGGACTTGGTGCAAAACGAGTTACTTCTGCTTTATCTGAAAGATTTCTTTTTGGATATTTTTTTTCTAATTCTTCTATTGTTCCATTAACATCAGGATATAGTAAGTCAGCAAGTTCTTTATAATTCATAATATTTCCTCCACTACACTTAATTATATTCTAAATGACTGAGTTATTCAAGTATTATTTCTTCTTCATCTCCCTTAGATTCAGTGTACAAAAATACAATTCCAGCGATTACAAAGAGAATAGACGCTAATATGTCTAAGTTGTTTAAAAATGACTCAACTTTAGACTTCTTTCTTATTCTAGTGTATAAAAAATATATGTAAATTATTAGGGAGATAGTTAACACTGCCATTCTTATGTTATGTGCTTTTTTATTTCCGTTAGCATCTTGTCTTAAATGGTATTTCTTTTCATATGTATTAGCAATTATTCCTGCGATAGAAAGGCATATAAAAATTATAAAGATGATATCTCCTTTTTTTATATTACTTAAAATTTCAGTACTATTACTCCCATATTTACTCATAGTAAAGTTTATTCTTGAAATTATGCTTTTATTAGTTTATAATGTTATTAGTTGCTCCTGTGGCGGAATTGGTAGACGCGCACGACTCAAAATCGTGTATAGAAATATGTCAGGGTTCGAGTCCCTGGAGGAGCACCATATAATGTTAATAAGTTCTTGTAATGAGAGCTTTTTATAATAAGTTTAATTTGTACATAATAAAAATCGACTACACTTTTTGTAGTCGGTTTTAGTCTTCTTTAAAATTTGATTTGTAAAGTTCTACTTCTGTTTTATCAACAGGACTATCTTTTATATCTAGTTTAGGTAAATCTTCTTTTGTTCCTAATCCAAAATAGTCTAAAAATTCACTAGTTGT
>CAKOHL010000089.1 GCA_934085635.1 uncultured Bacilli bacterium
AAAATCTCTCCAAACGCCTATTCTAAGGGACTTTTCGGATAATATGGCTTTTTTCATATAAAAGTGGTAAAATATTACCGAAAGAAGGAATACTATGTACACATTATTTTTAGATACTCACGGAGAGTTAATAACAGTAGCATTATACAATAATGAAAACCTATACATAAAAGAAAAAGAAAGCCATTATAGTCATGCTGTATACTTTGTACCAATGATAAAAGAAATACTTGAAGAAAATAACTTAACACTCAAAGACATAAAAAATATAGTATGCATAAATGGACCTGGTAGTTTCACAGGACTAAGAATTGGACTTAGTGTAGCAAAAACTCTAGCATACACACTAAACATACCTATACACTTAATAAGCTCACTAGAAGCATATTTAGTAAGTAGTCCAGTAAGTTCTAAAAAACTATCAGTAATTGAAGACAACAAAGGATACTATATAATGGCAGATGACATAAAAGAAGAGTACGTCTTAGATTTATCTAATTACAGTGACTACACAAAAGTAGAAGAAAAATTAAACGTACCTGAAGTAATAAAAAAAGCACTAGAAAAGCCTAGTACTAATGCACACTTAGTAAGAGCGAACTATGTAAAACAAATCGAGGTAGACAAGTGCAAATAACTCCTCTAGAAAACTTTAAATATAAAATATCTTACATAGAAGATGAAATAGAAAAAGGCTACATAATAATAGAAGACACAAAAGAAATAATAAATATAATAGATGTACTAGTATTAGAAGAATATAGACAAAACAAAATAGCAAGTAAAATATTTGAATACTTACTAAATAATTACAAAAATGTAAAATTTATGCTAGAAGTAAGAACAAAAAATACTCCGGCAATAAATCTATATAAAAAATATAACTTTAGAATAATACATACAAGAAAAAATTACTACAAAGATGATGATGCTTATATAATGGAGGTAAATAACTAATGAAAGATACATACATATTTGCAATAGAAAGTTCTTGTGATGAAACAAGTGCAAGTATAGTAAAAAATGGTAAAGTTGATATTGCTACAACAATAAATACTCAAATAGATACACACAAACTATATGGTGGAGTAGTACCAGAAGTAGCAAGTAGACTTCACTTAGAAAATATAACACTAGTAATTGATGAAACAATAAAAAAATCTGGTATGAAAATGGAAGATATGGATGCAATCGCTGTAACATATAGTCCAGGATTACTTGGAAGCTTATTAGTAGGTGTAGAAGCTGCTAAAACATTAAGCTTAGTTTATAATAAACCATTTATAAAAGTAAATCATATGATGGGACACATTCTAGCAAACAATATTGGACAAGATTTAGAATACCCATTAATATCTCTAGTAATAAGTGGAGGACATACTGACTTAATATATATGGAAAATGAAGGAACATTTAAATACATAGGAAGAACACTTGATGATGCAGTAGGAGAATGCTTTGACAAAGTAGCAAGGATTCTTGATATGCCTTATCCAGGTGGACCAAATGTAGAAAAACTTGCAAAAGAAGGAAAATGTACTATTCATATGCCTAAAATACTAGATGATGGTTCATATAACTTTAGCTTTAGTGGTATCAAAAGTCACGTTAATAACTTAGTACACAATATGAAACAAAGAAAAGAAGAAATAAACAAACCAGACATTGCTTGCTCATTTCAAACTTGTGTAGCAAATTCATTAGTAGAAAAAAGCTTAGCAGCAATAAAAAAATACAACGTAAAAAACTTCACAATTGCAGGTGGGGTAGCATCTAACTCATATATAAGAGAATCTCTAATTAATATGTGCAAAGAAAATAACATAAAAATATTTATACCAGACAAAAAGTACTGTACAGACAATGCCACGATGATAGGAGCAGCAGCATATGTACTATACAAAAAAGGTATGTTTAGTGACCTAAACGTTAATGCAAGCAGTCACGAAGAATTATCTTTAGAAGAATTATAGAGTTTTACTTGAAAATTCTTTTTTTTTGTTATAAAATTATCCTAGGAGAGTAAAGGCCAATGAAAGAATTTAAAGATAAAAATTATAAATTAATAATGGGTATAAGTGTAACCTGTCTAGTATTAATAATATTTGCTAGTTCATACGCATACTTTAAAACAAAAATAATAAATAACACTAACCCTTTTTCAGTTAAAGTAGGTAAAGTAGATCTATTAATAGACACAAATCAAATTACAATAGAAAACGCAGCACCTATATTAGATGAAGACAAAAACGAAAAAGCTATTACAAAAACATTCACAATAAAAAGAACAACTGATTCTAACCTAGATATATGCTATAACCTATATTTAGTAATTGACCAAATAACTGACAACATAAAAAATAGTAAATACTTAAAATATGAACTAACTGACAAAAAATCAGGAGAAGTAATATCAAAGAACTTAAGCACAG
>CAKOHL010000090.1 GCA_934085635.1 uncultured Bacilli bacterium
ATGGTAAAGCATCACTTACTTATTACAAAGAAAGTTTATAAATATGTTAGTTAATTACTAGCATATTTTTTTGTAAAATTAATAAAATAAATTAGCACTCTTGTATTGACATTGCTAATATAGGGTAGTATAATATTATTAGCACTTAGGAAAAATGAGTGCTAAGGAGGATAATATGTTAAACGATAGATTAAGTGAACTTTTGAAAACGATATGTAATGAGTATATTAAAACAGCTCATCCAATTGGAAGTAAAACACTTACTAAAAAGTTTAAGTGTTCTAGTGCAACTTTAAGAAACGATATGCTTCTTTTAGAGAATATGGGATACTTAGAGAAACAGCATATATCTTCTGGACGTATTCCTTCAGAAAAAGGCTATAGATATTATGTAGATAATTTAATGGAACCAAAGAAAATTAGTGGAGAAGATATGTTAAAATTACAAACTATATTTTCAAATAATTCACTAGATTTAAATGATGCCATTATGAAAAGTCTTGAAATAATTAGTGATATAACTAATTATACATCAATAATACTTGGTTCTTCTTCAAAAGAGAATAATCTTGAGAAAGTAGAAGTAATACCTATTAATGAAAATAAAATAGTTGCAATAGTTGTAACTGATAAAGGTCACGTTGAAAATAAACAAATTAGTCTTCCATCTAAAGTTGAAACTAAAGAAGTTAGTAAAACTAGTGAACTTTTAAACAAAATGCTTAAAGGTACACCTATAGATGAAGTAAGTGCTAAACTTGAATTTGAGATTAAACCTATAATAGGTAATTATGTTAGAAATTATGAAGTACTTTATAATGCGTTTTATGAAGCACTAAGTAGTTTTCAAAATGAAAAAGATGTTCACTGGGAAGGTAAAACTAATATATTAAAACAACCAGAATTTAGTACAGTCGATGATATCAAAAATATCATAAGTAAATTTGAAAACAAAGAAATAGTGAGTAAAATTGAAGAGGCAGAAGATGAGGTTAAGGTATATATTGGTACAGAATCATTAGTAGATGATAATATTACTGTTATTAAGACTAAATATAAGGCTGGAGGTAAAGAAGGGACTTTAGCAATAATGGGTCCTAAAAGAATGGATTACGAAAGAGTCTTAAACTTACTTGAATACATTAAGAGTGAGATCGAGAAGAAAGGTGAGTGACATGGAGGAAGAAGTAAAGACTGAAAAGAAACATAATAAGAAAGAAAATAAAAGTGATAAATTAATTGAAGAATTAAAAACTAAGATTGATTTATTAGAAGATAAAAACAGAAGAACTCAGGCTGAATTTATTAATTTTAGAACTAGAACAGAAAATGAAATTTCTAATATGTTTAAGTTTGAAGGAGAAGGAATTATTAAAGAATTACTTGATGTTAAAGATGACTTTGAGCGTGCTATTATGATGGATGATAATGACTTATCTGATGAAGTTAGTAAATTTTTAGAAGGATTTAAAATGATTTATACTAGATTAATGAGTATGTTTGATAAACTTGAAGTTAAAGAATTAGACATAGAAGGTAAAGAATTTGATCCTACGGTTAGTGAAGCAGTATTAACTGATCACGATGAGAGTAAACCTGAGAATGTTATTTTAGAAGTACTTAAGAAAGGTTACACATATAAAGGTAAATTAATTAGACCTGCTATGGTAAAAGTAAATAAGTAATGGATAAAAAAGCATTAATGAAAGAACTTTTATTTCCAACTTATTTAAGTAACAGTTTTAAGAGAAATGAACTGGAAGAGTATGATTATGATAGACTTAGAACTGATGCTAAATTAGATATAATGGCATACTTAGTTTGCCTTGAAATGGATGGACTTAGTACGGAAGAGATAATTAATAAATTGACTACATATAATAAAAGTATGAGTTTAAATAAACTTGATAAAAAATCAAGAAAAGAAATTGTTAAAGAAGCAATTAAAGCATTAAAGAAAAATTAATATATAAATAAGAAAGGAATGATAAATTATGAGTAAAATTATAGGTATAGACCTTGGAACTACAAACTCTTGTGTTGCAGTTTTAGAAGGTGGTAAAGCAAGCGTTATTACTAATGCTGAAGGAGAAAGAACTACACCAAGTGTAGTAAGTTATAAGAATGGAGAAATTAAAGTAGGTACTGTTGCTAAGAACGAAGCTATTACAAGTAGTGATGTTGTTAGAAGTAATAAAAGATATATAGGTACAGATCATAAGTTCCACGTTAATGGAAAAGATGTTACTTCTGTTGAAGTAAGTGCCCAAATTCTTATGAAATTAAAGAAAGATGCAGAAGCTTATTTAAATGATAAAGTAACTAAAGCTGTTATTACTGTTCCAGCATATTTTAATGATGCACAAAGACAAGCTACTAAAGATGCTGGTAAAGTAGCAGGATTAGAGG
>CAKOHL010000091.1 GCA_934085635.1 uncultured Bacilli bacterium
CTTATATAACGCACCTTATCTAATATAAAGTCATTCGGATAAATAAGTTTTAAATCAAAAGCATAAGCATATTTTTCGTATTCATTAAGTTTTTTAATAAAATATTTATCAATATAATCAAATATATTATATATAACATCTCTACTACTGTGGACTTTATTGCTGATAAATTTATTAAAATCTATTCTAATATCTTCAAAATCATCAAATTTAAAAACTAAAGTATTTAGCAAACATTCTAGTTTATTATTTTTATCTTTTCTAAACACTCCCATTAGTAATTGATATAGTTTTTCTTTACTATAATTGTTTTCATTAAAATAATTAGAAATTTGTAAAAAGTTTGTTTTTTCTTCCAAAGTTAATCTCTTCAAACTACTAGATAATCCAATAAAACTATAATTACCTTTACCTACTAATAATGTTTCTAAGTTTTTATTAACATATATATCAGTTGAATAAGCGTCTTCTATTTCATCAAAAACATTTGTATTTAATAGTTTTAATGTAGAAGGTAAATCTAATTTGTAGTATTTTTTATTATCTATAGCCTCACATACTAATTTAAGCCCACATACTACTTTAAGATGACTTTTAAATTCATTTAAAAGATTACTATCAAACCTATCTATACTAAAAGGTTTTACTTCTAAATTAATAATGCCTTCATATAACTTTATTTGACAATTATCATCTAAAACATATAAGATTTTAAAAATATCAAAAATTGGAGTTAAAATTAGTTTAAAATCTTCATTCATACTTTTAACATTCGTTATAAACCTTTCTTCACTTTTACTTGCACATAAATTAATTAAACTTACAAGAGGAATCTCATCTTCCCAAGTATAAATACATTCAAAAAGTTTCACACCATTTTCCCTTAAGTAGTCAATACTTACTTTGAAATTACTAAAATAATCTCTTATCATTAAAGGATTATTTAAACTTAAAATAATGCCTAATATCATTTTATTTTCATCATATAATTTATCACCTTGAATTATTCTTCTTATAATATTTCCTATTTTTTTGTACTTACCATATGTTAGAAGAGGCATTTTATAGGTATATTCTTTAAAGACATTTCTATCATTTATAAATGTATTAACTTCTTTTAATAAACAATCATTATAATATTCAAGTTCATCTTTATAAAAAGTTACATCTTTAAATAAAATAGGGTGCTCATTATAATTATACTTAATTAAGTCATATTTATTTTTAAACACTAATTTAATAAAATCTTCATTTTCTTTACCAGTAAACTTTGAAATAGCTTTATATTTATCTATTATATTATTTATAAATTCTAATTTCTCTGCGACTTTTTCTTTTTTACCATGAAATTCCCTAAGTCCATCACTAAGTTCTTGTCTTAAATCTATTTTAGATGTAAATAAATAACTTTCTAATATTAATTCATTCGCTACTATACTTACAAGAGAATTATCACTTTTATAGTCTAAATTAAACAAAGACATATATTTTTTTAGTATCTTATTTCTACTATTTAAATATTTTTTCTCATCTACTTCTTTTAATTCACTATAATTAATAATACTTGAATAACTATTTATCTCCATATTAAGTGCATTAAAGTTGTTCTGACACATTACTATATTCATTTCTAAATTAGTTATTTCACTTTTGATAGCTTCCCTTTTATTTTTAGAAAAGATATATTTTTTATGAAGTTCATTTAGTACTTTTAATTTTATGAATACTTCATTTTTATAATTGTTTATCTCATTTTGATAATGTCTTAATTTTAAATAAAGAATTTTAATATTTATACTGTTTCTTTCAGGACTGTTATTTATAAGGTCTAGTGTATAATCTAGTTCAATTAATAATTTATTTATTATTTCGGTATAAAGTTTTACATTTACTTCTTCATTTAAATTTAAATCTTTACTAGTTATAGTTTTGTGAGTATTTAACACTTCTTTGTAACTATCAGTAAATTTTCTATAAACTCTTTTATTTTCTTCCTCTTCATAAAAAGATTTATCAGGGTAAACTATAAAACTATTTAGATTTATTAGACCTAATGCTTCAGTATTTACTTTATTTCTTTTAAATAATTTACTAAATATACTCATAATTTACCCCCTTAATTAGTTATGTATGATACCATATAAAGTACAGGAAGTCAAATTAAAAAAAGCCACTTTGAGTGACTATTAAAGTTTTTTCATTAAACTATATGTGTTTACTATTTCGCTTAAGTTTTCTTTGTGATATGTCTTTTTTATTTCTTCAATTATTTGGGAATATACATCAAATTTTATTTTTGAAAGATTTCTTCTCCAAGCAAT
>CAKOHL010000092.1 GCA_934085635.1 uncultured Bacilli bacterium
ATCTTTTATTATAATGTTATAAGTATAAGTACTACTTGTTTCATTCTTTACAGTAAATGTATTTTCCCCACTACTCCAGCCTGGTTCTAATTCAGTATTTGCTATTGTTCCATTTCCACTTGTAAAAACAACTTTCAAATCAGCACTTGTTACACTTACATCTTTTCCTGTACCCAGTATTTGTGTAGCAAAATAAGCAACAGAAACTGAAAATATTATAACAAGTAAACTAGTAAGTACTATAAATAATTCCTTTTTTCTTTTCATTTCACTTCTTCTCCATTTCTAATACATAGCAAAAAAGATAGAAAAACTTCTATCAATTAAATCACACGAAAAACATTTAAACTAATTATTGCAAAACAAATATAAATTACAAAAATGTTTTTCATATATAATCACTTGCCTTCTAAGATAAATAAACAATTGTCTATCTTCTTACAATTAAATAATATCATTAATTAATTTAATCAGTCAAGCATTTATAAAATTATTTCATTATTTGTGTCAAATTTTACATTAAGAAATTTCTGTGCTGACAAATAATCACACATATGGACAAATCTTTCAAATTTAGTTTTAGGTTTTTCAAGTACTTCTTTACCACTTCTATCAGTTGTCCACTGTCCCATATGTGTTTTAATCATTCTAACCAAAAGGTTAACTTCTTCATCAGTTAAAGTGAGCTCACCTCTTGAGTTTTCCACTAACTCACCAGCCAAAATAGGATGATCAAATCTGGTATATCTCTCTTCTGGAATACCTCTTTTAACTGAATCGTGCATTATAATAGCAAGTAATATCAAATCTTTCTCATCAGATGTAAACTTATAACCAATTGAATCATTTCTAAGAAGAGTCTCTGCTATTTTAACAGCCACCTTAGTATGTCTAAGAAGTCCCCCAACTCCATTACTAAACTCAGGATGATACTTCCCAGTAGAACTAGCAGCCTCAGTATAAAAATAACTTGGAATCTTCTCTATAAGTCTTAAAGCATTCTCTCTTATTCTATCATTCTTAATATAATTAACTTCAGTTAAGAAAGCTTTGGCATTAGAAACCGCGTCCACCGCCGCCACCTCCTCCGAAGCCACCACCAGAAGAAAATCCTCCGCCAAATCCACCACCACTAGATGACGAACTTCTTGCAATAGCTTCATTCACTTTAGTCTGTGCAGTATGAATAGAAGAACTAACTGAATTATTAATAGTAGAATTCAAATTATTCCATCTTACATAATCAAACATCAAATCAGTTCCAGTATAATTAGGATTAATCTCATTAAACTTAATCTTCATAGTCTTCCCTACTTTATCAGCAATACCAAAAATATTAGCATAAACCAAATATCTTTCCCACAAAGTAATCTCAGGAAGTTCTTTCTCATCAAACCTACCAAAATCATTTAAAAACCTCTTAAAAGCACTCCACTTAGCAAAATCAATTGCACCATTAGGAGTTCTCTTATTAAATGATAAGATATAAATAATATAAACTATAGTCAAAATAAATGTAATAATAGCAAGTATATTAAATGATTCTATCTTAACAAATAAATACAATATCAAAAATCCAATAAGTGAATAAAGTCCAAAATAAAATTTAATCTTAGTATTATTTTCATAGAAATTTAACTTTTTAGAACTATCCACCACTTCATCTTTCCAAGAATTAAACCCTTTAAGAAATGGACTAGTCTCTCCATCTAACGTCTTAGCATAATCTTTAATTTCTTTTAAAGTAACTTCACTTCCATTACCAGCATCATCAAATATAATCTTCATAAGATCTTTCTCAGCATCACTAGTATTTTCTTCACTAACTTTAATAAACTTATAATTCTTTTTATCTATTTCTTCAAACTTAATATTCTTCTTATAAATTAAATTAAGTATACTAGTAGAAAATGCTTTCTCAGTTATTCTCTTATCAAATAAATACTCTATATTAGTAACATCATAATCATCTATAAACTCTCTATTATATTCCATATCAAAATTAGTCTTAACTTCTCTATCATACTTCAAATAAATATATATAAATAATAGAATAGTTAAAATAATATAAGCTATGCTCATTCCATAAGTTCCATATGTATATATTTTAGCTTTATTTCTTAATTTGTTAGCCGTGTCTGCTCTTTCAGTTTCTACTTCAATTATTTTACTAAGTCCATCTACTCCACTTTTTTTAAGATAAGGATGATCTACCATAATTAAATCTTTTGAAAAA
>CAKOHL010000093.1 GCA_934085635.1 uncultured Bacilli bacterium
ATTATTTGATGAAGCAACAAGTGCCCTTGATAATGAAACACAAGAAAAAATAACTAAAGCAATAAACAATATGAAAAAGGATTATACTATAATGATAATTGCGCATAGACTTTCTACTATAGTTAATGCAGACAGAATATTCTTTCTAAGCAATGGAAAAATAGAATGTTCTGGAACTCATGAATATTTACTAAAAAATTCTAAAGATTATAAAAAACTTTATGAAACAGAAATTAAGAAAGGAAAATAGTATGAAAAAAACAATAAATAATTTAAAATTCCCTTGGAATTATTCTAATAATTCAAAGCACTTCTTTATATTAGTTATTTTACTTAATATAATTAAGATAATAATAAGCATACTAGTTCCTTTATACTCAGCTAAACTAGTACTTAACTTAAGTAATAATGAATTACATAGATTACTTTTAATAGCTTTTATACTCTTAATATTAAATTCTATAAACAGTATTCTAAACTTTATAATACTTAAGCTTAATATAAAATTTTCAAGTAAAATATACCTTAATATTGAAAAAGACATAATAGAAAGAATACATATACTAACTAACAAAACACTTGATAACACGTCTACTGGTACAATAATAGATAGATTAGATAGTGACTTAGATAACATATCTAATATTTATTTTGAAATACTTTTTAGATTAACTGAATTTATTAAGAGTATAGGTATAATTATAGCTATATTTATAATAAATCCTTTAGTGGGAATAATTTCTATATTATCTTTATCTATAATATTTTTAATAGATAATTATCAAGTACATAAAGTGACTAATTTAATAGAAGATAAAAACAAAAAAAATGAAAAATTCACAGAAATAGTTACTGAAGTAATAAGAGGTATGAGAGACATCAAAATGCTTAATATTGAAAAAAATACTATAAATAAACTAAATAATCAAGTAGATGACACAATATCTTCAGAACTAAAAATAAATAAAACAGCTAATACTCTAGGAAAACTAGCTTCATTAATAGATGATTTAACTTCTTTATTTAATATATTTTTTTATGTATTTCTAATATCAAAAGACTTACTCACTATAACAAATGCACTTGTCCTATATAACTATTATTCAAACATATCATCTTTTGGTGGTTACATAGGTCAAATAATGGATAATATAAATAAATTTAATATTTCTTCTAATAGAATAAAAGAATAATTTGATAATAAGAAATTTACCATTGAATCATTTGGAACAAAACATATCAAGAAAGTAAAAGGTAAGTTTGAATTTAAAGATGTACATTTTGGTTATAAAGATAAAGAAGTATTAAAAGGAATATCATTCACAGTTAATCCAGATGAAACAGTTGCCTTCGTAGGTAAAACTGGTTCAGGTAAAACAACAATATTTAATCTTCTATGCAAAATGTATGAAGTGAATTCTGGAGAAATACTAATAGATAACGTTAATATAAACGAACTAGATAAAGATACAATAAGAGGTAACATAACAGTAATAAGTCAAAGCCCATACATATTTAATATGTCTATAAAAGATAACTTAAAACTAGTAAAACCAAACATAACAAATAAAGAAATGAAAGAAGCACTTAAAACAGCTTGTCTTTATGATTATGTAGAAAGCTTACCAGATAAGTATGACACTATATTAGGTGAAGGTGGAGTAACTTTATCAGGCGGGCAAAAACAGAGATTAGCAATAGCAAGAGCTTTAATTCAAAAGACAGAAATAATATTATTTGATGAAGCAACAAGTGCCCTTGATAATGAAACACAAGAAAAAATAACTAAAGCAATAAACAATATGAAAAGAGAATATACAATAATGATAATCGCACATAGACTATCAACAATAATAAATGCAGACAAAATATTCTTTTTAAATAATGGAGTAATCGAATGCTCTGGGTCACACGAGTATTTACTAAAACATTCAAAAGACTACAAAAAACTATATGAAAAAGAAATAAAAGAAATGGCATCCGCTAAGCTTAAGTAAACAGATTCTATATTCAAAACAATAGTGCGTTTTTCTATTGTTTTTTTATTTGCAATATTATATAATGTATACGAGGAGTGAT
>CAKOHL010000094.1 GCA_934085635.1 uncultured Bacilli bacterium
TTTAAAGCATATGAAAAACAACTAGGGTTTATTTTACTTAGAAGTAACCCCCCCCCCAAGTGCAATATTTTGTACTAGGTTATTGTTTTTCATATATATCACTCGTCCTTGTTTTTTTTAGAAAACATGCATATGTACTTTACATATCTTCTTACAATAAAATAATATCATAGTTTAGTTTGTGTAGTCAATATGTTTGAATAAAAAAACCTAAAGTTTTTTCTTTAGGTTAGTTATTTTGTTACTATTTCAAGTGCTTTTCTTACTTCTAAGTCATATTTTAGAAAGTCTTTTCCACCTATTTCTTTTAGTAAGTCTTCTTCAGATACTTGATATTTAGTTGCCATTTCTTTAGTGTAGTCATCTAGTTCTTTGTCTTCTACTTTGATGTTTTCTTCTTTTACTACTGCTTCAAGTACTAGTCTGTATTTTACTCTTTTTTCTGCTTCAGGTTTGAAGTTTTCTTTGAAAGTGTTTAAGTCAACGTTAAGCATTTTCATATATGTTTCTATGTTCATTCCTTGCATTTGTAATCTTTGACTGAAGTCATTTACCATTCTGTCTATTTCTTCGTTTATCATTTCAACTGGTACGTCTACTTTAGCATTTTCACTTACTTTTGATAAGCAACTTTCGAAGTATTCATCTTCTATGTGAGCCATTTTGTGACCTTTGATGTGTGCTTCTATTTCAGCTTTTAGTGTTTCTAGTGAGTTTACACCTTCCATATTTAAGTCTTTGAAGAATTCTTCATTATATTCAGGTAATACTCTTTCTTTTATTGAGTTTACTTTTACTTTGAATGTTACTTTTTGTCCTTTTAGTTCTTCACTATGATAGTTTTCTGGGAATGTTAAGTTAATGTCTTTTTCTTCTCCTATTTCCATACCAATTATTGCATCTTCAAATCCAGGTATGAATGAGTTACTTCCTATTACTAATGGATAGTTTTCTCCTTTACCACCAGCGAATGCTTTTCCATCTTTGAATCCTTCAAAGTCAATGTTAGCTTCATCGCCTTTTTCTACTTTTCCAGTTTTGTCTTTTAATTCAACGTATTGTTCTCTTAAATGATTTAATTCGTCATTTATTTCATCTTCTGTTACTTTTGCTTCTTCTTTTTTGATTCCTAAGTCTTTGTATTTACCTAGTTTTACTTCAGGTTTTAAAGTTATAGAAAATTTTACTTCTAGTTTGTCTTCACTTACACTTTTAATGTCTACTTCAGGTCTAGCTGCTATTTTATTTAGTAAGTCTTTGTTTTCTTCTATTAGTTTGTCATATAGAGTTGGAATTGCGTGGTCTACTGCATCCATATATAGACTTTCTATACCAAATTTTTTAATGTATATATCTTTAGGTACTTGTCCTTTTCTAAATCCATCTACTTTTACTTCATTTTTTTTGTGTTCGAATACGTGGTCTAATAGTTTAGTCCATTCTTCTTTTTCCATAGTCATTACTATTTCTTTTTTCATTTTTACACCGTCCTTATTTTACACTTACAATTTTTACTTTGTATACACCGTCTGGGCTTGATACCTCGACTGTTTCTCCAATTTTTTTATTTAGTATAGCAGCTGCGATTGGGCTTTCATTTGATATTTTATTATTAAATGGGTCTGCTTCTTGGCTACCTACTATTCTATATTCTTCAGTTTCATCGTCCCCATCATATTCTAGTTCTACAGTTGAACCAATTTGTACAGTATCACTACTTGCATTTTCGTCTATGATAGTTGCATGTTCTAAAATATATTCTACTTCTTTAATTCTTGCTTCTAGTTTTGCTTGTTCATCACGAGCACTGTCGTATTCAGCATTTTCACTTAAGTCTCCTAATGCTCTTGCTTCTTTTAAGGCATTTAGTACTTCATTTCTTTTGTCAGTTTTTAAATGATTTAATTCAGTTTCAAGTTCTAAATAACCTTCACTAGTTAAAAAAAATTCTTTTTGTTTCATTTTTATCTTTTTCTCCTTAACAGTTTATAATAATACCAAATTTTATTGATTTTGTCAATCTATAGGCACTCTTAATATGTCACCCGAGTTTACTTTGAAAGG
>CAKOHL010000095.1 GCA_934085635.1 uncultured Bacilli bacterium
CGATTGTTGGTCTTAACTTTGTTCTTTCTGTTTCTATTATTTTTGACCCTAAATATTTCATTATTTACTCCTTTGATTTTAATTTTTCAAAAGTTTTTTTACTAAATCTTTTATTTTTATTTTGAATTTATCCTTGTTTTTTCATCTAACTGATTACTTCCTACATCAATGCAGATAGACTGTTTGATCCCATTTTGAAGTGCACAGTCAGTGAAACCACCGGTTGATGAGCCTATGTCTAGCATTATTTTGTTATTTAGATTTATGTTAAATTCGTTTATTGCTTTTTCGAGTTTTAATCCTCCCCGTGAAACATATTTTAGCCCTTCGCTTTTAAGTGTAATTGTATCTTGCTGTTTTACATCAAAGGAACTTTTTGTTATTACTTTATTATTTACTAGTACATTTGAACTTTTGATTTCCATTTGTGCTTTGCTTCTTGTTTCACATATTTTTCTATTTACTAATTCTATATCTAATCTTGTCATATTTTCTCTTTCTTTTATAAAAAGATGGAATTATTCCACCTTATATATTTTGCTTTCTTTTTGCTATTGTATCTAGCACAGTTTTAACAAAAATTTCTCTTGGTAAAGTATATGTTTCAGTACTTCCAAATTTTCTGTAGCTTATTGTTTCACTTTCTACTTCTTTGTCTCCTAGTATTAGTGTTATAGGATTTTTATGTGTTTGACTTTCACGCATTTTGTATGATAGTTTTTCGTTTCTATCATCTAGATTAACTCTTATGTTTAGATCATCTAATTCTTTATATATTTCTTTTGCATATTCTAAGTGATAGTCATTGTTTACTGGAATTATGTTAACTTCAGTTGGGCATAGCCATAGTGGAAAGGCACCTTTTGTTTCTTCCATTAAAAATGCTGTGAATCTGTCGAAAGTTCCGAAGATTGCACGATGTATTACAACTGGAGTTTTCTTTGAACCATCTTTGTCTATGTATGATAAGTCAAATCTTCTTGGAAGTAAGAAGTCTAATTGACAAGTTGATAGTGTTACTTCTGGCCCTACTGCTGGTTTTACTTCTACATCTAGTTTAGGCCCATAGAATGCTGCTTCTCCTATTGCTTCTTCATAAGGACAACCATATTCGTTTAGCACTTCTCTTAGTTTGTCTTCTGCTGTGTTCCACATTTCGTCATCATCAAAATATTTTTCTTTGTCTTCTGGGTCTCTTAGAGATAGTCTAAAACTATAATTTTTGAAGCCAAAGTCCTTATATACATCTAAAATTAGTGATACTACTTTTTTAAATTCTTCTTTTATTTGTTCAGGTGTTACGAATAAGTGAGCATCATTTTGACACATACATCTTACTCTTTCTAGACCTTTTACTGCCCCCGATGCTTCATATCTAAAGTCTGTTGCAAATTCACCTATTCTTATTGGTAAGTCTCTGTATGAGTGAAGTTCATTTCCATATATTAGCATATGGTGTGGGCAGTTCATTGGGCGAAGTACAAATTCTTCTTCATCAACTTTCATCATTGGAAACATATTTTCTTTGTAGTGATCCCAGTGTCCACTTGTTTTGTATAGGTCAGTTGTTCCTACACAAGGTGTGTATACGTGTAAGTAGCCCATTTTTCTTTCTTTTTCATATATGTAGTTTTCAAGTTGTTTTCTTATGATTGCTCCATTTGGAAGCCATAGTGGCATTCCTTTTCCTACTAGGTCACTTGTCATAAATATTCCTAGGTCTTTACCTATTTTTCTGTGGTCTCTTTCTTTTGCTTCTGATAGTTCTGTAAGGTATGCATTTAAGTCTTCTTCATTATCAAAGCATACTCCATAGATTCTTTGTAGCATTTTGTTTTTAGCATCGCCTTTCCAGTATGCTCCGCTGACTTTTAGTAGTTTAAAGTATTTTAATTCTTTTACTGTTTCTACGTGTGGTCCACGGCATAGGTCTGTGAAGTCTCCTTGTGAGTAACAACTTATTACTGTACTATTTTCATCCATTCTGCTTATTAAGTCTATTTTGTATGGGTC
>CAKOHL010000096.1 GCA_934085635.1 uncultured Bacilli bacterium
CTAATATCCTTCTTAGCAGGTTACTTTGAATATACATTCCTAACTCTATTAATAATAACTATCCACGAAATGGGTCATTATCTAACCGGGTACTTCTTAAAAATGAAAGTCAAAGAAATAAGACTCTATATGTTTGGAGGAATAACAGTATTAAATGAAGACCTTAATCTAGACATAAAAAAAGAAATACTAATGCTCATAATGGGTCCCATAACTCAAATGCTATTTTTCATACTAATATATTTTCTACACAAAGAAGGATACGTAAACTCTCTAACATACACTAAAATAAAAACAATAAATAACTTACTTTTATCATTTAACTTACTACCAATACTTCCACTAGATGGAGGAAAACTATTAAACAACATACTAGACTTAATATTTCCATATAAACTAAGTCACTTAATATCCATAATAATATCAATAATATTTCTGCCAACTATATTACTAATAGACAATAAACTCCTCTCAATACTACTAATAACATTCCTATCATTTAAACTATACATAGAAATATCAAACCACAAATACATACTAAACAAACTAATCCTTGAAAGAAACCTAAAAAACTATAACTACAAAAAAACAAAAACAATAACAAACATAAACAAAATCAAAAGAGGGGAGAACTACATCTTAATAAATTAACCAAAACCCCTTGTCCTAAAATTAAAAATTTAGTATAATGTATACAGAAGAGAAATCTTCACAAAATAAAAAGGAAGCATTCAGTAACTGAGTGTCTACCCGTTATGCGGACATCTACCCTAAGGGGTAGATGTTTATTTTGCCTATGAGTAGTATGATTGCTACCATAGACAAAATAATAATTACTTTATTTAAAAATTTTATAATAAAATTTCGCCACTTCATAATTACCACCCCCTTTCTTTCAGCCAAAGCCCCCAGATCGGTAGGTAGACACACAGCACTTCCTGCTTCCATAAAATACTATAACAGAAAGAGTATATAAAGTCAATAAAAAACGAACATATTTTCAATATTGAATTTTCGAAGCAAAACCTCTTGCCTTAATATTAAAAATTTAGTATAATTATCACAGGTAATCATTCTAGTTACTGAATGTCTACCCGTTACAAAGTGTGCATCTATCCGATAGGATAGATACCTATTTTATTTATAAGTAGTACTAAAGCTACCATAGATAAAATAATAATTATTTTGTTTGGAAACTTTGCAATAAAGTTTCTTTTTTAAAAATTTAAATTCTAAATTTTTGAAGTAAAACCTCTTGCGGGATCAAGAAAACTATGATATTATTTTAATAGTAGAAGATACACGAATTTGTACATTTTAATTCGCAAATCTTAAAAAAAAATAAGGACGAGTGATATATATGAAAAACAATACGCAAATGCGAAATATTGCACTTGGGGGGGGGGTTACTTCTAAGTAAAATAAACCCTAGTTGTTTTTCATATGCTTTAAAGTGATAGGAGAGATTCTATCATTTTTTCGTGTAACAAAAAGAAAGAAGGAGAAGTAATGAAAAGAAAAAAAGAATTAATAGTAATATTATCTAGTTTACTAGTAATAGTATTATCAGTATCAGTAGCATACTTTACTACTAAGATACTTGGTACTGGAAAAGAA
>CAKOHL010000097.1 GCA_934085635.1 uncultured Bacilli bacterium
ATGGTGGGCCTGAATGGACTTGAACCATCGACCTTGCGCTTATCAGACGCACGCTCTAACCAACTGAGCTACAAGCCCGTCTTTCTTGAAGACCTATTTCATTTTACTAAATTTTATGTATAAAATCAAGTATAAATTAACAAAAAACAAAAAAAGTATAAAAAAATTGTAAATTTTTGGTATATATATTATAATTATACCGAGGAGAGAGTAATATGAGAAGTGTTTATATCCACATACCATTCTGTAAAAGTATATGTAGTTACTGTGACTTCTGTAAATTCTTACACGAAGAAGTATATGCATCTGAATACTTAAACGAATTAGAAAAAGAAATAGAAAAATACTATGATAATGACCCAGTAAGAACAATATACATAGGTGGAGGTACACCAAGCATACTAAGCATAAATAACTTAAAAAGACTATTTAACATAATTAAAAAATTAGATATATCAAAATTAGAAGAATTTACATTTGAAATGAACATAGATGATATAACTGATGAGAAACTATTACTACTCAAAACAAACAACGTAAACAGAATAAGTATAGGTGTTCAAAGCTTCAATGAAGTAAATCTAAAGTATCTAAATAGAAAACACACTAGATCAGAAATAATAAACAATGTAAATCTAACAAAAAAATACTTTGATAACATAAACGTAGACTTAATGTTTGCACTACCAATAGAAAAACTAAACGTACTAAAAAAAGATGTAAAAGAATTCTTAAAACTAAATGTTCCACACATATCTACTTATAGCTTAATAATAGAACAAAACACAGTGCTTGCAATAAACAAAGTAAAACCGATAGAAGAAGACTTAGACTACAAAATGTATCACTACATCCTAAAAGAACTAGAAAAAAATGGATACAACCATTATGAAGTGAGTAACTTTGCAAAACCAGGATTCGAAAGCAAACATAATTTAAACTATTGGGACAACGAAGAATACTATGGCTTTGGACTAGGTGCTCACGGCTTCATAAGTGAATTAAGATACGAAAACACAAGAAGCTTCAACACATATCTAAAAGGTAACCATAGATTCAATGAATTAGTAATGTCAAAAAGAGAAGATATGGAAAACGAAATAATTCTAGGACTAAGAAAACTAAAAGGAATAGACATAGTACACTTCTTTAACAAATACAAAACTAATGTACAAGATGAATTTAACATAACACCACTACTAAAAAATGGTATGCTCAAAATAAAAGACAACAACATATACATACCAGAAGACAAAATATACATAATGAATTCAATATTAAATGAAATACTCAAATAACATCTTGCGCAAGATTATAAATTATGATATTATTTTAACTGTAGAAGATAAACGAATTTGTACATTTTAATTTGAAAATCTTCAAAAAAATAAGGACGAGTGATAGATATGAAAAACAATACCTTAGTACAAAATATTGCACTTGGGGGGGGGTTACTTCTAAGTAAAATAAACCCTAGTTGTTTTTCATATGCTTTAAAGTGATAGAATGGTTCTATCATTTTTTCGTGTAACAAAAAGAAAGAAGGAGAAGTAATGAAAAGAAAAAAAGAATTAATAGTAATATTAT